>CAYXPY010000013.1:0-52220 GCA_964467345.1 uncultured Thermoplasmatales archaeon
GTTTTAGTCTCATCAAACATGTTTGGGGACATCATCTCTGATCTTGCTGCACAGCTTGTTGGTGGCCTTGGGTTTGCCTCCAGCGGCAATATCGGGGATTCCTATGCGGTCTTTGAACCAACTCATGGGTCCGCACCCAAATACGCAGGTATGTACAAAGTAAACCCTATGGCAATGCTTCTGACCGTGACCCTTATGCTTGATTGGCTTGGCGAGAAAACATCAGCTAAAAAACTCGAAAACGCGATTGCCTTGGTCATAAAGGAAAACAAAGTAAAAACCTATGATGTCGGGGGGTCAAACACAAGCCTTGATGTCGCAAGAGAGGTTGCCAAAAAATTTGAAACCCTCTAACCTGTCCATTCTATTTTTTTTTTTTTTAGACTAAACGTTCTAAAGAAGTAGACGGTTGCATCTGTAGAACGATCTCCTTTTATGGTTGTTTGCTGCTTCTCTCGTAGATAGATCTCTTTTTTATCAGAACTATAGGCTTTTATTTATTTGAAAGAACAAACAACAAAAAACCTAGATACACTCAAAAAATTCTCACGAATCAAAACCACAAAAGATACGAAAAGAAATCAATAAAAGGAAATTAAAGTATTAAAAAAGAAAATAAAAAAAGAGAAAAAAAGAGGTTCTCTCTTTAGAATTCTAATGCGCCAGGGCACCAGCCCATGATGATGTGGTTTGACATGAGCCCGTGGAATGTGGCAGGGATAACCATGTCCTGACCGCCATACCTGAACCCAGTGGTGCGCTGACCAAGCCCTTGGCAAACGTAGTGAACAAAGAGACACTTAAAGTATATGAGTGCTCCGCCGTTTACTGACTTTGGTTGGGTAAGGGTGAATCCCTGTAATGTGGTCCAACCGATTTTGCTTGGTTGTGCATTATGTTCTGTGGTCGCTCCTGCTGCTACAGGTATCATGGTCATTACCAGCATGCATATAAAGATGCCTAAGATTTTTTTTGTGTTCATACTTTATTCCCCAACAACTAATATATCAACATAATATATAAATCTTTTGTTGATTTTCATGGAAAATCGGCAAAAATACCAAGTTTTTGGGCTAGTCTTTCGAGTTTTTCCTGGGATCGTTCCATGATTTCATTTGAGATTTCCACCAACAAATCGAGATACTGTTTCTGACAAAAAAGCAGGCCATCTCTCCCTATGGGGGCATCAAGACGCTCTGTACTGGCCACTTCTATTATTATTTTTTTTCCAGTTGATTTCACAGCTGAGTTCTTAAATCCACTGGAGATTGCTGTTTTCACCATACTATTTGCTTGAGGAAGCGTCTCTGCTCCGATGTGAATGATAGGTGACTGAGCCAGCAACCAGAGCAGACCCGTGGTTGCCTTTGTAGCTGAAACGAGTACTTCTTTTGCCTCTATTTTTCGATGCCAAATCCCCAGGAACGAGGCTCCCTGTTTATCTCCGATCGTCGGAATCTGGAGCAGGACGATCCGTCCCGCACAACTGCTTGATGTGTAAAAACCGTTCAGTGCATTAATCTGGTCAAGAATCTGAGAGATCCCTTCGTCTATTTTGTTGTCACAGTACGCCTTTTCCAAGGCTTTTACTGCTTTTTCTTTTGAGTCGATATACTCCTTGTTCTTCATTGAGGGACGCTTCTTGTACGGATCGAAAGGATGATTCCTCTTTTCTTCAGCTCCTTGAAAAAGAGTTGGGGTGGGATGAGTTCTTCAGGGCAAAACACGCCATGCGTTGTAAGAGTCCCATCCTCAATCATCTGTGCGGTAATCGACACAGGGTACCCTGTAGTCCTCATCATTGCTGTTATATCGTTTTCTTTATCATAATAATCTATGAGTACATAGTCACGGGCTTGTTTCCTACCTTGTCGTGTGCCCTGACTGAGTGCTTTTAATAATACGACATCTTCACCAGAGGTTGGGATATTCTTCTCAAGTAACGAGGCAAAGACGTCACGGGGGGCGATCTTCTGTCCAGCACATTGTATCTTCTCCTCGGAGGCAAACCCTACATCAAGGATCGTGTTGATTTTTCCACAATGACCTGGGTATCGTATCGTTTTGTAATCAAGATACTGTATCTTTTTCTGATAGGTCATAGGTAAGGTCGAACAACCTCCTGAGGTGAGAAATGCCTCCATCCTGCCAAACGGTTTTGGGAATGTCACTGTCTCAAGCTCTGTCATCGATTTTTTAGTAATGATCTTCCCATGGTCAAGAATAAAGGCATCCTCTACATATTCATTGATCAAACCATATGGTGAAAAAACGATTTGATAGTTAAGAGGTGGTTGTGGGTAGCGGGGCAGACCCCCGACCCGTAATTTGACAAAATCAATATTATCGAAGCTATCAACGATATCATGAGTGATAATGGAGACAAGCCCGGGAGCTAACCCGGAATCAGGGATGACGGTTACCTTGTTGTTTTTTGCTTTTGTAAACAACCCCCGTTGTTTTTCAACAATCGTGTTATTGCCACCCAGGTCAATGAAGTGTACCTGAGCGTGTATCGCCAGGGATGATAACGTAAGGTTATATCGATAGGGGACCGCTGAGATGAGGACGTCTCCTTTCTTTACATACTGTTTGATAGTCGCAGCACGGTTCACATCGAGGTTTACCAACCGTACATGGGTGTTTTTGAGGAACTGTCCAGCTGAGATTCGTTGCTGTTTGTCTCTGTCACCTAGGAGAATTTCATCAAACTGTGAGTATTTGTCCAGATCGTACGCAATCGCACGACCCATCATTCCAGCACCAAGTACCAGGACGTTCATAGAAACCCTCACCTTCGTATCAGAAAAGGTGTATTAGTCGGTTTGTGAGAGGCTCTCAAAGCTTTTATTCATGAGGGATTCTTCTGCGGCGTCTTTCTTGGTGATGCTGCTGACAAGGATGGTTAGGAAAAACGACAGAGGTAAGCCGATGAAGAGAGGATCAAGCATATTGATCATATAATCCCCTATAAGGGACGAGCCGATGATGGTTGGCGCTGTTTTGAAGTAGATAAGGATATACCAGGCCATCGTGAAGAAGAACCCGCCCAGCATGCCTGCCCAGACCCCGGTCCTGTTGGTTTTCTTCCAGTAGAGCATAAGGGTGTATGGTGCTAGGAACGTGCAGGCCATCAGTCCGAAGAAAAACGCTGTCATGAACGCGACGACATCCAAGGGGTTAAGTGTGATGATTAGTGTTGCAATCACAATTACAAAGGTCGCGATACGGGTGATGAGAATCGATTTCTTTGGTGAGACTTCGCGTTTCATCGCCTTTTCGTAGACGTCTCTTCCGATAGATGCACCAGCGGTATGGAAGAGTGCTGCAGCGGTGGACATGGCAGCGGCGAGGATAGCAAACAGGAAGATTAATACGAACCATGCGGGAAACAGCTCGTTTATGATGGTTGGTACGACTGCATCTGGGTTGGCGGTGGCAACCCCTGCGACCAGTTTCGTCGGATAACTGATGTCGTTCTGGTACATCAGCACATTGCAGAGTGGTCCAATGCTAAAAGCAGTAAATGTCATAAAAAGGATGAAAATACCTCCGTACGGAACCGCAAGACGTAGTGCTTTTGCGTTTTTCGCGGTCAGGTAGCGTATGATAAGCTGTGGTTGGGCGAGGACTCCTATGCCGACCCCAAAGATGATGGTCAGGATCATCATGAATGGTTTCGAGAACACCGGTGGCATTGAGGTAAGACCATTGGGTGCCTGGGTCGCTGCTGGGCTCCCGATGCTTTGCAGCATCTCCGGGGTGAGGGCTGCTGCTGCCTCGTGAGCAGGCCCAATACCACCAAGCATGGCATAGACGCCAACGGTAAGGATGACCATGCCGATGAGCATCACGATTGCTTGAACTGCATGGGTCCACATCACTGCGTATAAACCTCCGAAGATGAGGTAGATTCCTACGATTAACGTGAAAATAACCACACAGACCGCATAGGGGATGCCAAACGTGATTTCAAACAAAGAAGCAATTGCGAGGAACACCGCTGAGGTGTAGGCTATCATGAAGATTCCGATGATTAAACCAGACACTTGCTGCAGACGTATCGAGTTAAATCGATTTCCCAGAAGCTCAGGCAGGGTCATTGCCTTCAGCGCGATCCCCATCTTTCGTGTACGAAGACCATAGACGACAAAAGCAATCAAGATACCAACAAAGACGTTCAGAAACGCAAGCCAAAGGATAGAATGCCCATAGATGGAGGCAATACCTGAGAAACCTATTAATGCAACAGCGCTGATGAACGTGGCTCCATAGGAAAACGCGATGATCAGGGACCCCATGGTTCTTCCTGCGACAAAATAATCCTCCGCTGTTTTCGTCTTTTTATACCCAAGGTATCCCAGGAAAATGAACACGCCAGTAAATAACGCCATAAGAATAATAAAAAATACCAGGTCCATTAGGAACCCTCCTCTTGTGTTTTCTCTTTTTCTTTAGGAGAAACTCGTCGTGGTGGCTCTGTTTCTTTCTTGATAAATTGATAATAGATTCCGTAGATGATGCACAGAACAGCAGCTAATAATGTTCCAATCCATGCCAGGAATACTCCTATATCCATTCCAAGGATTAAATCCATAGATGCCTCCTCCAAATATGTCTGTAAACAGATTTTTTTAAAGTAAAGGGAACAGGTATGTTGATTTATATCTTTCTTTATTTTTCGTTCAGAAACTCTTATAGAGGATTTTTGTATTTACGCTCTAAAAAGGAGTGTTTTTGATGACTCAGGAATTCTGGGACCGGAAAAACGAAACCATGCCTTTAGCTGAACTACAGAACCTACAGCTGAAACGCTTACGAAGATTAATCAAATACGTCTATGAGAAGAATCAATTCTACCATAAGCGGCTTACTGAGGCAAAGATAAAACCAGATTCTATCAAAACCTTACAAGATATCGAAAAACTGCCTTTTTTGACGAAACAGGATTTACGTGCGTATTACCCCTTCGGGTTGGTTTGCACCTCACTTGATGATATCATCGAAGTCCATGCATCATCAGGGACCACAGGCAAACCGGTTGTAGGCCCATATACGAGAAACGATGTGGATCTCTGGGGGGAGATGATGGCCCGAGCGTTATATGCCAATGGTCTTCGAAGACATGATGTTATGCAGAATGCCTATGGGTATGGATTGTTCACCGGTGCCCATGGGTTTGAAAAAGGAGCAGAGAAGATAGGAGTCATGGTCATCACCATTGGCTCTGGGAATACAGAACGACAGATAGATATCCTACGTGACTTCAACAGTACCGCACTTGCCTGTACACCATCATATTCATTGCATATCGCAGAGGTTGCTGAGGAAAAAGGCCTTGACCCTGCAAAGGATTTCAAACTCCGTCTTGGGGTGTTTGGTGCAGAGTCCTGGAGCGAGGAGATGCGCAGAACCATTGAGAAACGCTGGGGGATTGCCGCCCATGAGCATTACGGTCTAACCGAACTGATCGGCCCTGGTGTGGTATCTGAATGTGAGTATAAAAAATTACATATCAACGCAGACCACTTTTACCCTGAGCTGATTGACCCAAATACTGGTGAAACCCTTGAGTACGGCGAGGAAGGAGAACTGGTGTACACCACGTTGACGAAAGAGGCGTTTCCAGCGATTCGATTCCGGACAAAAGACCTTGCCTCTATCTCTGATGAGGTCTGTGAGTGTGGACGGACGCTGCCTATCCAATCACGCATAAAAGGCAGAAGCGATGATATGATGAAGATTAAAGGAGTCATTGTGTTCCCCTCGCAAATCGAGGCGGCATTGATGCAGGTTTCTGGAGTCAGCGATAACTACCAGATCGTAAAAACAAAACAAGGGGATATCTATTCCTTGTCTGTCGAGGTGGAACCTTCTGAGGAGCGGTACCGGGATGGTCATCTTGATGAATTCGAAAAGAAAGCTGAAAATGAGATCTACCGGATCTTAAATTTACATGTCCCTGTTCATACAATCCCACCGAAGACGCTCCCTCGGAGCACTGGAAAAGCAAAACGGGTTATTGAACGCTAGGAACATCGTGAGGTGAACACCATTAGTATTGATTTTTTGACCCACGCCTTACCCTATATCAGTGGTCTGTATACGCTTATTTGGATAGTGATAGGTTTTTTTGCGACAGTGCTTCTCTCATTTATTGTACCTCGTGAGCGGATCGATACCATCATGAAAAAAATTGGGTTGATCCTGTTATTCTTCTTTGTCCCTGTGCTTTTCTTCCGTATTTTCCTTAACACCACTTTTGGGGCTGAACAAATCAGTTTTTCTGTGGTCATCTGTATCACGATTTTCTTGATGTATCTGCTGGCTATGACGTACGCGTATCATAAAGCACGTCATCTGACGCAATCTGATGCAGCACGGACAAATACGATAAAAACGATTCTCACAAACCAAGGTCGTAGCTCAGCATTCATTGGAGGAGCGATGCTTGCTATTCCGGAATGGAGTGTCGAGGCAGGGCTGTATATGGCCTTGTTAGGGATCGCGTTATTTGCATTCATTCCGTATATCCTTTCCCATTTTCATAAAAAAGAGACACAAAACAAAGAATCAAGTCTTCAAAAAAAGACGCTTCCCTGGTATCTGAAACTATATCCCTGGTATCTCATCATGTTCTTATGTGCAGCGGTCGGACTGCACGCACTTACCGGCCTGACGACCGCTGATTTCGGGGATGCAGGAATCATCCTTCAGTTCTACAGTGCTTTGACTGTTCCTGCGGCTCTGTATTATGTTGGGGCTGGTATCCATCCACAGGATCTGAAGCGAACAGAGTTGGTAAAACTCCTTGGTTTAGGGAAAAAAAAGACACTGGACCATCACTGGAGCCTGGTTCGTTCTATTGTGTTTCTCACCGTCATCATCACCCCTGTACTCACCCTTGTCGTATTACTCCCGCTTCTCTTCCTGGGTCTCCTTTCAAACAACTGGTTTTCGGTGCTAGTGATTAATGCGTTCCTCCCAATTACCAGTACAAATATGTTTCTTGTGCCTTATGGAATCGACAAAAGGGTTACAGCACATGCGGTGACCTGGACAACACTCATTTGCGTACCCGTTGTTGTCTTGTTGATTTATCTTTTTTCAGTCTATCTTTAAAAAAAGGGAAAAAAAAAAGTGGTTTCTTATACGATGATGTAGACAAAGAAAAGAAACCCGTTTACTGTTTTTGTCATCGGTTCAATGCCATCAGCATCAACGGTGACTGTTATGATTATGTTTCCGAAACCAAAGACGGGGGAGTCTTCTATAGTCGCTGCGCTTCCGACGTTGATAGTCGCAATTGTACCTGACGAAGAGGCTCCCGAGAGGACGAAGTTCCCATCAACAGTCATCTCCCAGTTGATGTTTGTCGCAGCGATTTCCCCAATACTGCTAATCTCTGTTGTGATTGCGAACAAACCACCAGTGATTGAACCAAGTTCCAGCAACGGTTTTAACTCTGTCATGGTCACGATAAGGACTGGAGACCAGTCGCTTTGTAGATCGTTTTGGTCTTTTGCCTTTACTTTCACCTCATAGGTTCCGGGGGCATCCCATGAATATTTCACCTGTGCGGTTTCCCCTGAATCAAAGGGCCCAATCCAGTTCGTGGTATATGACCCAAAAGACCATTGATACCAGACCGGGTCTTGATCAGGGTCTGTGGTGCTTGTAGTAAACGTGTATTCTATGTTGATTCCACCAGTGAGAGGACCGGTTGGTTTGCTTGGTGTGAGTGGCGGGTTGTTTGATCCGTCTAAGACCATGGATTGGCCTTCGAACGGGAGATAATTTTGTTTTGTCACAGTGACATACATGGTCCCTGTGGTGGTTGGTTGGAGTGAAAAGGTAATCTGACCAGCGCTGTTCGTCGTCCCAGTCTTGTAGACATCGGATCCTTTCCAAAGGCAGACATATGCTTGATTCACGGGGCTACTACCGGAGTTAACGGTGACCGTAAAGGAGGAGGAGCCGACCGGCACCTGAGATGGATAGGTTGCTGTCATGCTGAGAGGGTTTTCCTTCCAAAGAGGAAGCTCCGGGTCTCCCAGAAGGGTCAGTTCTGTGTAACAGTATTTCGATACAGAGGATGTACCTACCTCATCGTTTTTATGATCGGAGAACGCCGCCCCGAGCTTGTAGAGGTTATCTGAGAAAATCGATTTGAAGAATTCCACATCATATCCCATGGAGAGTGAATTGTATTGTCCTGGGTAATACCAACCATAGCGTGAGTTACCAACAAAAGCGACCCCACCTCCATTGCTATTGCGTACGAAATGCTCCGCGATACAGTTGGAGGAATCATAAGCGGCAGGGTCACATCCCATGGAATAGAAGATGCCTTGTTTGTCTGCATTCGTCAACGCGTCCATGTCCCCGTTCCCCAGCCCAATCCCATGATTCACATATCCAGTGCCCATGAAGTCAGGTCCGGAGTGGTCAGCATGGTTCATGAGATTTTGACCCGCGTTGATGGCCGCTATCACATTTGTCTTATGGTTCCCGCTGTGACTATCATAGACAGTCGTCATCGACCAGCTCGTTGGTATGTATGTGCTTTTTATGTTTATCTTGCATTGTTCGGCATAGGTTGAGCTATCGAGGTCAAAACCGAAGAATCCTGCGTTCTTCGCAAAATTTGTCAACGACGGGTTTTTCTCATAGGTTAAGATTTTATTGATAAAGTTGCCAATCTTTCCTGTACCAGTCCCAGTTCCAGTAACTGAGGCGCGGCCGACATGCACCTCACAAACCCAGTCGGCATCAAAATCAGCGTAGTAGGTATCATTTGGTATCGGGTCAGGATCAACTGAGGAGAACGTCCGATAATGACAGGGGACTACGTCGATATCTCCTCCTAAGAGGATGTATATTGTGCCCCAATTGGCGTAGACATCTTGAACAAACGCCTTTATTTTTTCGACGTTGGAGCCGCTATATCCTCCACTGTTGTAAATCCAGCTTGTCGTGACGATCGTTGCAGGGATCCCTTTTTGGGTTTTCCAGTCAGCAAGGGGTTGGAAAGCGCTGACCCAACTGTCCTGAGTGATAATGACGTAATCGTAATCTCCTGGGTCAACCCCCATAGGTTGGGGTGTTGGGTATTTCCGTACCACGACCTCTTCTGGGTTGATGACCATGCGTTGAATCATATGTTGGTAGAGCTCTTGATTGCTTTGTGAGATCTGGTTTGAAAGATAGTCATTGCAGAGGTATCCAGATGTTCCTTCTATAGTAAACGTTAAAGACGTAACAAGCAACAACTTCTTTTGAGACGGAATATACTGAACGGGATACACGGTGATCTGAGCAAGGCCCTGTCCAGCAAGATCGCTTTGGCTTGTCAGTTCGATGTAGTTTTTTGGATACGCTTGGGTGGACTGATAGGTTTTCGGGTCAGGCTGTATAAACTGACGGTTGTCTTCTGATACCCCTATCTTGGAGGCGGGTTGGGAGGGATAGAGTCGATAGGTTCCTGCTAAGGGTTGCTTCTGTATCTCAGAAACCGTGATTTGTGTCGCCTTCATATCTGATGGAAGTGCAATCTGGATATTTTTTACAGGCACCATGGGTTTTCCTGGTTCGTCTGTAAATCCCCCCTCATAGAGCTGAACAAGATCATACCCGTCTTGTGTTGAAAACCACAGGTCTTGGTCTGAGAAGCTCACGGTATAGGTTTTCAGATATGTTGTTTGACTTGGTGTTGCGTTTTGATTTATAATCGCTGAAGAGCTAATTGTTGAGATCAGCATACTTGATATGATTATTGTTAGAACAAGTGTTGTTATGGTTTTTTTGTGTTGGATGTTTTATTCCCCCTAATACTATCATTGTAGGTTCCTGCGATATTTAAATGTAACGAATGTCTCTCAAAAAGATTATCAACCCTTTTTTAAAAAACACCCAGAGGAGAGAGCCCAGCGGGGCACCAAATGCCACGCGGCTCCAGCAAAGACAGCCAGGTCGGCACCAAATGCCGCCCGACCGCCCTCCAGGCATGTTATTCTTTGTCATTCATTGTATTTAAATCTATGTTGACAAAACGTCAAACTGAGATTACAAAGATTATTCAGGATATTGAATCGTGATTCTTGAAGAAAATTTTTTAACATCCAAAAAGCTGTCCAGCTCTACCTCTATGAAAAGAAAATCGGTGAGTCATGATCCGATTTGACGACATAGAGGAACAGGAAACCTCCGGGACCCTACCGGGGGTTTCTCTTATTATACTAATTGGTTTCTTATGATACAGGGGATGTTCAATCGGTTAAAAAAAACATAATTTTTATATATAGATCATTCTATTTAAAATCGAATTTCAAATAAAAAAAGTCTGGGGGAAGAGTACTTGAAAAAGAAATTAAAAAAGAGGATATTTTTAAGTGATGAACAAGCTGTATCTGAGGAATTAAGCCTCCTTCCAGCTCTTTCTATCGTCATGGTAGGATTTGCTGTGTTTGTAATACTGATGGCGCAAACGTATACTAGCTATACTGATCATGTCTCACAATTACAGCACTATCAAACTGCAAGCACAATCTTAAACGTAGTGACAAACCCTGATAGTTATTTTATAAAACCAGGAAGACTTCTTGATTTAGATACACTACTGAATAATCAAGAAGGTCTTACAAGGATTTTTTCGCGATATGAAAAATTTGGTATCTTCTTTTTCCTGCGTCTAGCCTACAATGATCGTTTGATTGATTTTCCCGATTCTGTTTCCCCACCGGCATCCCGATGCATCTCTGTTTCAAGACAAATAAGTATCTACATCAATGAGGCACAAACAATACCAGGTCTTCTAACCATCATGCTTTGGGAGGAATAATAATGAAACAGCGGAGTTTTTTTGACGATGACACGGGTATTTCTGTGATGTATGATGCAGTTTTTTTCATCATCATGGTCTCTCTAGCAGGAGTAGTACTCTTACCAGCCTTAACCACTCAGCCTTCTGTTGACACGTTGGTTGATAAACATCGAGAAGACATCGTTGATGATGCATTGCTTACCTTTCTTGTCTCACGCTCAGACCTCTTTCAGTATCGGTTTTGTGGGACTCTTCTTGATACTGTTGCCCAGCACATTGGGATCAACACCACCGGTCATGGTCTGTACAAAGTCCTCACGGAATGGCTCCTTGCTCATGAACAGCGTCATAAGACCTATGCGACATTGCTTTCTGAGAATCTCGGCTGTCAATTCATAGTTCCTTTTCAGATCTCTGGGTTGAATCGAATAAATATATTCACTGAAGAGTATGACCAAGAACTGCAAAACGACACGAAACAGTTTTTTGTAAAATATCTAGGCGATAAATATTGCTTTAATGTTTCTGCGTGGTGGCATCCCATCAAAGCTATACCCTTTGGAGGGGAATTCTCTGTTGGTGAGTGTCCACCACTTAAAGATTGTTATGTCGCACGAAGAATTCTAATGATGCCGTACACACCCGTGATTTGTTTTGACAATAAGACAATCATTTTGACAAAGCAGTGGGTGAGGCATCAGCTGTTTGACACCAATCACCAATCAAATGGATCCTCAATCCCACTCATCACAAACATCACCACTATCTTTGAGAAATATTCCAAACAGATACCGCCTTTTGCTGATAAGATGAATGCGTCAAGGGCTTTGAAGGAGAACCTCACGGTTCTTGTTTGTGGTTTTCTCATAGATGGTATCACCAATGAGACAAACCAGTCCCTATTTCCAGGGATCCTCCAGATAACCATGAGGTATGGGTTTGAGAAAATAAAGCAGATAGCTAACCAGTTTTTTGATGATACGTTCGATGAGGTGTTTGGTGGCTCCATACGATGCATGGATGGTGTATTTAACGGACTGAACAGCAGTCTGATTCATCCGTTGTCTCAAGCAATCCTTGATCAACTGAACACCTCGATACAGGATCTGTTAAATCAATCGTTTTCTTCGCTATCTGAGGCATTTGACAGATGTGAGGATTACATAAAAGAACATGTGACTGGTTTTGTCCTTTCGTATCTTGATAACCTACTTGACAGTCTTCTTGAGCATCTCCTCGATATTGTAGATTCGATTAGTGATTTTTTCGACGGATTTATCGATTGGTTATTCGATCAACTCTCCTTGAACAAAGCCGAGGTCATGTTGACGGTCTGGGTGGTGAGAGAGTGATTCTCCGACCAATCATTCACGATAGAAATGCACGGATTCCTTTCTCGATCATCGGGATTTTCCTTATCATCGGTAGCAGTCTAACAGCGGTGTATATCACGCGATTGGACCTTCAGAAATCTAATGAGATAGCTCGTTCTCTTGAG
Source organism: uncultured Thermoplasmatales archaeon (assembly GCA_964467345.1). GTDB lineage: Archaea > Thermoplasmatota > E2 > DHVEG-1 > DHVEG-1 > SM1-50. The sequence continues at coordinate 12,321 of CAYXPY010000013.1, forward strand.
TTCAATGACATAGAGTACCTTCTTTCTTCTTTTGAGGCTGATATCGGAACAGCGTTAAATACCGCAGGAATCAAAGCACTTTCGGAAATCGGAAAAAACCCGGTGATACTAACATCACTTGGTTCCCCCGACCAGGTCAATAGACGTCGTATAAAAGATATGATTTGTAACGAACTGATGGTATACCTTACCGCTCATTACCTCGACAACATCTTCTCCGATGGGTGCCATGCCATAAACGTCATATGTATGAATGAAAGTCTGAACCTTTCCTTTGAATCCATCGCCCTTGAAGCAGTACCAATGCAGTTACAACGATTCACTATCCCTCAGATTGGACCTCCAGAAATAACGAATCATTCGACGTATCTCGTCGCAACAATATCTCTTCCTATCGAAATTCGGATTCTCCGGGATGTTTCATGGGAGTTGTTGACGAATCGAACGGTTGTTGTCTCCTGTCTGCTTACCTCACGATACCCTCTGCTTGAGGCTCTGATGAATGAATTTCATCACTCCATCAATGGGACCTTTTCATCGTTGTGGAGCTTTACCACAACGTTTTCAAACCTGTATTCACTCATCAGAGGGTTTAAGCATTACCGCTGCGGGAAGCCTTGGAATGTCATGGACAACCATCACCTGGCCTTGATGGTCAACAGCGGACTGATTCTTCAGGAAGGTCTTGTCTTCGGTGGGGTTGATGCCTTAGGTCTTGTTCACTTAGCTCAAAAGACGATGCAAACACTCCGACAAAAACCAATGGATACTCTGGAGATTTTTAATACTCAGATGAAAGGCGTTGACTATGAGGTCAACACGGAGAATCTAACGAAAGGCAGTGCGAATGTCGATGCAGATGATTCTGTGAATGAATCGATTTATCATACATTCTCAATCAATCTCTCTGACATCGCAGAACGGATTCTCTTTGATATCACCAGTGTTACTTTTTATTTTGAAAATGAGGGAGGGGACCTATCGGAGGAGACCATCATGTTCGACGGCGATATTCAAAAAAAGATCCAAGACATGATGACATATTGGGCAAATCAATCGTATTTTCTGACACATGTAACAAAACAGAAGCAGATGAACGCAACAACACGACAGCAGGTTCAGGAAATAATTGCTGATATTTACGATAGTAGTTTTTCCACCATAGTCCTTAACCGGTCGGTGGTACAGGAGTATCAGGCTGATCCTGGTGAGGGCTGGAATGATGGAGGAGCGACGGTATGGAATTCAACCTCTTTTGTTCTCGGCTCATCACATACCACAAAACCACCAAAAGGTCAGGTAGTTCCAGGGAGCGCTGTCTATGAGCAATGCTATGAGGTCTTATTTGTCAGGACTCATCAGTGGTGGCGGATGGAACAACAGAGTATCAATGGGACGACCACTCTGGTGAAGGTATGGCAGAATCTTACTGATTTTCTCATTGAACAGGTGATTCTTCAGAGTCTATTGCAGCATTCAACGCAATACAAAGAAACCATGGATGATGTTGTTGATGTGCTCTATTTCAATGACACGTGTGCGGATATGAATTTGGAGGATACCGTAGAAACATACGTTAGTTTGAATAATGATTCATCAGTAGAAAAACAGCAGCTTTTGAACACACGAGGTAATATCGGAGAAACAGCTCTTCATAAGGTCGTATCAGGCGCGATACCTCAATGGGTGGTCAACGAATCATGGGGCTGCCTCGAAGAGATCCTGACCCAAATAGACAATATCAGTCTTCATCCGGATATTAACCAGACATCGATTCCCGACCCGTTTCTTTTTCTAGAGGCAGCTCGCGATGACCTTCTCATGCAATATGATGCATCCTATGGAGATTTTGTAGACTATCTCCATTATCATCCTGGGTCATTGTTTTGTAGCGTCGGGAAAAAAGCAGTATACTCCGTACGGGTATGGTATACAGAACTAGTGAGAAACACCACGCAGATGGTTTTTTCTCATATCATCGAAACGCTGAACCAAACGTTCACCGAGACGATTTCTTCCTATGCTGGTTTTACTACAAAAAATATCACCGAGACGATAGAAGATGTATCAGATGCGATACGAAATCAGTTCGTTATCCCCTTTGGTTATCCAATGAATCTCACACGATTTGACCAACAGCATGTTGCACAGTGGGATGAGACGGTACGGCTTGGAATTGATCATCTTCCACACTATCTTGATCCATTTGAGCCAACAGAATGGGCAGGGCAAGAACTCTGGACACTGAAGATCCGGAATCGTTGTGTCTTTGGGCCGACGGGCCTTCCCTTGCTGCCCCCCTCACCAGTGACTCCTTGGTTGCTGACGATGAATATGTGGGTGCTTGATGTGCAAGGGGAGTATGTCAGAATGAAAATAATTGATACCAGCGATGAGACAATCTTCAATCCTCTGCTTGGGCATGAGCCGCAGACGTACGTCCGGGAATTAAAGATCATAACCCATAACAATACCCTCTTAGGTGAAAACACACGGCTGGGTTTCAACTTCACGACCGTTGCGTTTTCATTGGTACCACCCTGGGGGATGATGGTTGGTGATATTCAGGAAAACTGGTATGATGACCATACGGCAGGGTTTGATTAGAGGGAAATGCTGATGATTTCAAGATCGTTTTTCATGCTTTGTTTTCTTTTTATGGTTCTCACAGTGATGATCAGCTGTCGTGTTGGTGATTGTTCCTATGGATCTGCAGAGGCCTGGTTTAAGGATTCTCAGGGATCGTGGTGGAATGCAACAGCTCACCCGGTACTTCATCGGGGAGAGACCTTTGAGATTGAAGTTGTTGTGACCCCGGGGAGTTGTGTATCGGTTTTTTTCCTCAAGCTGCATGAGTTTGGCACACCGGTCTATGAGGTCCTGGAAGGACCAAGCAGGATTGAGGAAATCCTCGGACAACCAGGGACGAGAGCCCCGGGGGCGTGTTTTTCCTATGTCTGGAAATTACAGGTGAGAACTGATACAACGTGGGTGAATGGATATGCGCCCTTGGAACTCTATGTCCAGTTCAACAAAAACGATGCAGAGTCCGACTCGGTCCATTTTGATATCCTGACTGCGTTTATCACTGATGAGCCGATAAAACCTCATCAAGATGAATCATTTCAAGATACAGGGTCATCTGCGAACGGAGAAAACCACACGACACCCAGTAGCGGGATTGGAGGAATCATCCTCCTTGTCTTCTTCCTATTATGGTATAAAGGAGTCAAACAAAAAGGCAATCGCTGGGGATGATACCTAAAAATCTTCCTTTATAGGGAAACGGATCTCAGACCTTGCATTGATAGAACAGATAGGGTTCCTTGCTCCATCCGCTTTTCTCATAGACCTGAATAGCAGTCTGATTGTCATGATGCACATAGAGGCGCAGAAATGCCACGTTCTGCTCTAACGCTTGTGTTCGAACAAAAGCAAGCAGCCGGGTAAAGACTGTTTTGTGTCGCCAGTTTTTTTGGACATACACACTTTGGATCCACCAGATAGATTTATTTCTCCAGTCACTCCATTCGACTGTGATCATGAGCTGCCCTATGATTCGGTTGTTTTCCTCAGCGACAATATAGAACCCTTTGTTTTTGTCATCTAGTAAGGCAAGAACTCCCTTACGAACAAGCTCTTTGTCAAGGGTTATGCCTTCTGATTCCATTGCTAAGGACAAGTTCTGTAAAACGATGACTTCGGCGTCTTGCTTTGTTGCGGGTCGTATTCTAATCATCAATGATACGAATTAAAGACAGCGTTTTAATATTTCGAAAAAAAGGCATAAGTAGTTTACGATGACGTTTTCCTTAGTGATGAAAAAAGGAAAGATAGGTATGATTTCACAAAGGTCATATCATTGTTCCTCAGGGATTTTTTCAAAAGATTCACAAAAAATGCTGGTCTGCTATAGAATGAGCGTTGCGCGTGTATACAAAAAGTTATGAGCTCTTCTTTTGAGTACATGCCAAGACCACGGGTTTTGTCAGCCACGACGAGGAATTCTTTTTCAGTGATTTTTCCTTCTTGGACCGCTTGATGCCAGAGCTCTGAGCCTACCATGTATCGTAAGGGAAGAAAAGATACAGAATCTAAGGGAAGGGATTTTGCAAACATCACGGTCTGCTGGAAATTCTTTTTGGTTTCGAAAGGGGCACCAAGGATAAATGACCCCATGGTGAAAAAACCGTTTTGATTACTCAGATGAACTGCGGTGTGAATGTCTTTGAGAGTTATCTGTTTATTATAATAGTCAAGGACCTCTTGGTTCCCTGACTCTAAGCCAAATTGAAGATGGGTGACACCTGCCTTTCTCATTTTCTTATACAGATTCTTCTCTGCAAGGTCAACCCTGGTCGCGGTCACGGAAAATGTAAGCGTAAGCCCCTCACTAATAACCGCGTCAAAAAAATCCGATGCCTGTGTTCTGTTGACCGGGAAACAATCGTCTACGATGGCGACATGACGATATCCTTGTTCCTGTATCTCTTTTAGCTCAGCGAGGATGTTCTCCGTGGAACGAATCCGGTATTGTTGTTTGCTCAGAGAACTTCGCGAGCAGAATCGACAACGATACGGGCAGCCTCTGCTGGTGATTATTGAGGTAAACTCACCTGCTTTCAGGGACGGATTATATTCACGACCATACATAATCTGTTTGATAAGCAATCGAGCGGGAAACGGGATGCTATCGAGATTCTTTATAGGTTCGGGTGTCGGACCAGATTTGATTTCTTGATTTGTTCGAAACAGGATGCCTGGGATTTCTGAAAATTGTTTTTTCCCTTCAAAGGCTTTTGTTAGTTGCGGGAGGACCGCCTCACCGTCTCCGATGACACAGACTGAGGCACCTGTTTCTTGTAAGGCTTCTTTTGGAAGGAGCGTGCAATGAGGGCCACCGATGAGCACAGGGACATCGGGACGTGTTCGTTTGACGAGGTCAAGGAGCTGTTTTGCGTGCTGTAACGATGGACTCAGCAGTGTCATTCCGACCATGTCAGTTGAGTTGAGTGCGTCAATGAATCGTTGTTCGTTGTATGGCTCTGCTGAGAAATCAAGTAAAGTGACGCTCGCACCAGTATTTTGAAGTACCTTTGCTAAATAGAGAAGACCAAGTGGGGGTACCAATCCATAGAAGACCTTTGATTTTTGAATGAAGAACGGTTCAGGGGGAGGGTAGATCAATAAAAACCTCATGTCATCTCACTTGTGGGTGCCTAAGGTATCCTCAGGTTTACAATCGGTTCTCTTGAAACACTCTGTTCTTTATTAAAGATACTGTATGTTGGATGAAGTATTGTCTTTTTGGGGAAGAGCACTTATGCGAGGAGGAGACGTAGCAGAGGAAAAGCGTGGGGGAATCGTGCGAAAACAGCGTGCAGCAGATCAAGTAAGGTGACTGAGTAGTGATATGGGGTGGCAAGTGAGACAGGAACGGTGTCATAATCACTGTTGTTGTGGCTATTGGTTACTGTCACTTCTCCACTGAACTGAGTACCTCTTTTTAGTGGTGCTCGTACACTGACGTTGATAGTAACAGGACCTTGTTCCGGGGTCAGATTGGTGCCGTTGGATGGGGTAAACGTCCAGGTTCCCCATTCAGGAAAACTGGTAATTTCCCAGCTGAGGTTGGTGTATGCTGCACCGATGTTTTCCACGGTGAAAGACCCAGTGATTGTTGAAAAAGGTTTCACATCGACCCAGGTAAGTGACCCATTGCAGAACAATTTTTCATGGGTCTTCATACCGGTATGTAGGGATACTTGCACCGTTGCATAGTCAGCGGAATCTTCTTTATTTGTAATTGTTATCTGACCAGTGAACAGCTGGTTTTCGACGTTTGGGACAACGACTTGTGCTGTCACGGTTGTTGGTCCGTCTTCTGGTTTGAGATTGTTTCCATCCATAGGGGTAAATGTCCATTCGCCCCAGGTTGGCCATCCGGTGATCTCCCAGTCCAGATTAGAGCCTGCCTCTCCGATATTGCGTATGGTAAAACTCCCGGTGACTGTTTCATTTGGCGTGACGTTTGTCCATTCAAGGGACCCGTCACAGGTGAGATCCGGGATTGCGGTGTTTTTAAGAATGTCAACAATGAGGCCTTCGATCACAGTGAGTTGATAGGGGAGTTCATCCGGGATAAGATACCAGCCATTATACGACCCGCCCCAACCAAAATTGATATGGTAATAATCATCAGTGTTATATCCATCGACGACAACATTATGTCCTACGGTCCATTCCTGGTTGACGATCGCGAGATGGGCAGGTAATGCATCCTTCATGTTGTCCGATAATCGTTCATAGATGTCAGGATCGTTTTCATCAAGAAGCTCGATGGTTGTACAATTGAACCGTTGATACGCATCGAATGCCTGGTCGACACCAAAGGTCCCTGAGCCACTGGCAGCGTATACTTGGGTTGCGGCAACCCCGCAGGCAAAGGTGAGAGCTGCTTTGTCATCGTTTGTGAGAGGAATCTGGTTCTCATAATGTGACTGCAGTGTGGTGAGATACGTATTTAATTGAGGGAATGAGGGAAAACCAAATTGGATATAGTTATTGTCAATCCAGTAGTTATTTCCAAGATAACCGTGGTAGTAATCATCGCTATCATTGAAGGTTACGTTCATTGTCGTGTTATGATAGTTGAGTATTTGAGCCATGGCAACGGCGGGGCATCCTGCGACGCTTCGTGATCCACCATGGGAGATATCCAGGGGACAGAAATTGTTGTAGGGCGGGCTCTGATGCCAATTCTCAAGAAGCCAGCCTCCGGTCGGGGTTGATCCCTCGGGTGGCCATTGTTCGAATCGTCCGGTGGTTTCAACGATTCCTGATTGATAGGTATCCCACTGTTTGTGGCGTTCTTCTATAATGGACTCCGGGATTAATGCGATGGTACGAAGCTGGAGCGTAAGATCAGCAAAGAGGAGGTCAAAGAGCGGATTAACTTCAGCATCATCTTCATAGATATCTGTAAATGAATAGGCGATGACGGGAGGGAGGTCAAAGGAGCCGCTGACTACGATGTATCCCGTGGGTCGTAGGTTGAAAATATAACATAAAATGCTCTGATCGTTGTGAATCTGGAAAGAATCGGTTATGCCATAAGTTGTTTTTCCAAGTTCATCTATTTTTGTCAATGCTACTTTTATCGCGATGTCGATGGTGATGACTGAGTCATCGGTGGAAAATGCTTGTATTTCATTGCTGTTCATCGATGGTATTAGACCTGCTGTTACGAATATTCCAATGAGTAAGATAACCCCTGTTTTTTTCGCTCTTCTTTGTTTTTCTATCATTAATATCCCCCTAATGATGAATGTATCTCCGCTAGGGTATATAAATATTGATGAAAATGATATTTCAAAGACTCTTCAGCATAGTCGTTTGATTTCTTCAATGATTTCTGGAAGCTGTGTCATGACCTGCTCATCTGAGAAGTATCGAATGCTCCAGTTTTTTTCTTTGAGTTGGTTCTCTGTTTTCTGTGTGTTTCTGGTTTTTACTTGAATTGCGTACCGTTTTCCGTTTACAAATAAAGCAAAATCAACACGATGGGGAATTTCAGAGTGGACAATATAGTTTGGAACAACAGGGATATTTTGTTTTTTCAATTCCTCGAAAAGGATTTTTTTGGCTTGAGTGCACTCATTTTGATGTACAGCGTCTGTCATGTCAACATAATTCGAGAGATTTCGTAAGGGACCAGTTGTCTCTCGGCAGACCTCTTGGTCTCCAATGATGATAAACAGACTACGGGCTCTCGTGACAGCGACATTGAGCAGCTGGTTTGTCGTCTGAATCCAATGAAGTGTCCCTGATTTCGCTCCGTCAGAGATGGCTGGTGAGAAAAGGATGATATCTTTTTCATCTCCTTGGAATTTATGGGCAGTCCCAATGGTTATGTCATTTTCAAAGAGATCTTTGAATTTCTGTAGTTTTTCCGTGATGATTTCCGTTTGTGCTCTGAACAGGGTTACGATGCCGATTGATGCTTTTGTCATCGATGCTAATTCAAGGAGTCGGAGGGTTTCTTCCACAACGCAGTCTGCTTCTTCTTCGTTGTAAGGGCTTTTTGCACGGATGGTTTTTCCTTTCACCTGATGCCAGAGAATTCTTTTCTTCAATGTTGGATGCTGCAGTAGCCGCGTTTCATCAGTTTGGATGCTGAGTTTTCTATCATAATAATATTCATTTGAGAAATCAACGATATCATGATGACAGCGGTAATGTTCATTGAGGAGTAGTGGTGATTCGTTGTTTTTCTTTTTAAGGTTTTCCGCAAGGGCATAGAGGGAATGTTTTGTGTAAGAAAGTTCGGTGAACACTTCCTCCGGGAGTTGATGTGTTGTTGCAAGATGGCGGTCTTGTGGTTCGGTGAGCAGTGAGATATGCTTCAATTGGTGGGGATCACCGATGATAACAATATGTTTTGCTCGATAGAATAAGGGTAGTGCAGAGATTATGTCACATTGGGATGCTTCATCGATAATGAGTACGTCAAAGAGATTGTTCTTCAGAGGAAAGCTTTGTTTTGCTGAAAGATTGGTCACCACCCATACTGGGAGGAAACGCAGGATTCTTTGCATCGCCCTCGTCCGTTGTGTGTGCAGTTGTCTGAAGATAGTTTCATCAACGACTCCTTTCTCTAATTGTTCTGATGCAGAGAAATAATGTATGACCTGTTGTTTCTCTTGTTCAGAGGTCTCGAAGAAGCTGTTGACCCAATATTCTTTAAACAGCTGTTGCGAGACTGTGATATACTCACTGTGAAGGTCTCTGAGTTGGTGTGTCAATTCGCTGTACGGGGGATTGGAGAGTAATGATTTTTTTGTCTGCTTGAGGTCTTTTTCGATGAGTTCTTGTTTTTTTATGGCAAGGATTCCTTGTAAGACTGTTTCTTTTGTCATTTTTTCGTTACTTAGTGCATGTTGACAGGACTGTCGTAGTGGCTGGGGAAGTGCTTCGTAATATTTTTTGAAGCATTTGTCTTGTTTTCGTACTGTCCGTTCTTTTTGTAATCGAGTGAGAAATTTTTTTTTATGAAACGTGTTTGCCAGGTCTTCTTCTAAGAGAATCGGATCGATGTTTTCTAACGGGATCTTACGATGTTGACAGAAAAAGTCACTTGGAATTTGATCAGACAATACAGTGTTGTTTTTTTGTAAAGTATCGATCCTCTCATTAAGCGTCCTGAGAGTAGCGATTTGATCCTGTGCGTTGTTGATGGCGGTGTGCAAAGAGGATAGGATGTTTTTGTTTTTCTGTTTCAAGGTGATTTTTTCGATGGGTTGTTTTATGAGTTGTTCTAGTTGTGTTTTTGCGTTTCTCCTATGTGCTTGATGTCCCATTCGTACGAGGAGGTTGTAGGGAAGAAGCTTTTGGAGTTTGTGGATGACGACGTCGACTGCTTTGTTGTTTTTACTTGCGAAAAGTACGGTTTTTTTGTGGTAGATTGCGTTGGCGATGATGTTGAGTACGACTTGGGATTTTCCGGTCCCGGGTGGACCTGTGATGACGGTGAGTGGTTTTTGAAGTGAGTGGGAGACTGCGTGTTCTTGGGCGGTATTGAGGGAAAATATCTCGAGGAGCGGTTGGATGGTTTGTTTTGTTTTTTCTCGGGGGTAGGAGCCGGTGAGGATGAATGAGAGACTAGTGGATGCGAGTTCATCGATTGGTTTGTTTTTCAGTTGTGCTAGTTCGATGAGAAGGTTATGGGTTATCTCGGCTTGTTCTCCGTAGTAGAGGATTGCTTTGTTGATGAGTGTTGGGGTGATCGTGCGTTTGAATGGTTTTTCATCGAGATGTAATACACAGTCCGATGCTGAGAAATGAAGTGTGTTACAAAGCGTGTTGAGGGCAACGGGGAATTCTTCGTTTTCGATTTCTTGTTTGATGTTTTGTATTTCCTCTTTGGAGAAGAGTTGCTGCATCAAGATATAGTGGTTTAATTGGGGTTGGGCTTGGAGGGTTAGAAGGGTGACCTGTTCGTTGGTTTGTTCGGTTTGTATCTCTGTAAAAAACAAGGGGCTGAGTGTGCCTTGGGGCCCTGTGATGATTGGATAGCCGTAGAATACTGTTTTGTTTTTCTGCCGAAGCGAAGAGGTCTGGAAAAACCTTTTGATCTCGTCTGAGTTCTTTATCGACGCTTGTGTGTTGTGTGTGTGAAACAACATTTCCGTATGAAACGGGGTAGACAAGAACGCTGTACCTTCCGAGGAGACATTGAAGGTGACGGACTGCATTTCTTCTTGAGTTAGGCAGGCGATGTAGTAGTCAAGAAGATTGCTGAAGGCCTTCCCAGACATTGGCTTCGGCATTGTCCTCCCAGACACTCTTGTTTAATGAAGGCTGTTGCCTCCCCCATTAAACAGTTCAGTAAACATGTATCCCTATATAAATCTATTTTTTTTATTATATTATCTATATATTAAGTTTGCTTTTTTTATATTTCTTTGAGCAAGCCACCTTTGATCGCCCAGTCGTAGAGATTTTTGTTATGGTCACCGATGTAGATCTCGTCACCGATGACGTGTTTCTTCTTGATAGTCCAGATGGTGAACCCTTTCATGACACGGTATTTGGTTAGTCCTGATGCTGAGAGGTAGGCGAGGTCCCTGTTCGTATAATCAGTAAGTTCTTTCTGTCGTTGTCGTCTAAACTGGGTGTAATTCCCGGTATAGGTTCTCAAGTCTGCATCAGTCATGAAAAAAATGGTATCGGTCACCATGTCGAGGAACTTGCGGTCATGAGAGACGACAATGACCGTGCCTGTGTAGGTGTTCAGTGCGGTTTCTATCGCGTCTTTGGATTGGATGTCCATATGGTTCGTCGGCTCGTCAAGAAGAAGAAGATTATACGGTTCCATGATGAGACGAAGGAACGCAAGCCTGGCTCGTTCGCCTCCCGACAGTGAGCCAACGCTGTTTTCTATGATCGTGCCTTTGAAGTTGAACTGGCCAAGCAGTGCTTTTGCGTCCTCCTCGCTGAGGTCCTTATGGTCGCGGAGGATCTCCTCAAGGAGAGTGTGGTTGAGGTCTAAGGAAAGATGCCCCTGGTCGAAATACCCTGCCTTGACCCCCTGGCTTATCGAAAGAGTTCCTTGTGTCGGTGGTTCTTCTCGTGTCAGCATTTTAAGGAACGTTGTCTTGCCGCAGCCGTTCGGACCAATAAGACCGATTTTCTGTCCAGCAAGGATTTCGAAGCTGATGTTTGAAAGAAGATGTTTGTCTCCAAATTGTTTTGATAGTCCACTTGCATCTGCGATGTTTTTCCCGGATTTGAACACGGTTCTGAAATGGAATCTGAGAAGATAGTTTTTCAGCACAGGGTTTTCGACCCGTTTGAGTTTCTCAAGTTGCTTTAACCGACTGTTTATCTGAATGTTGTAGCGGTTTCTTCGGGTGATCTGCTTGATGGCAGCAAGCTGCCGTTTCATCTCGATGGATGCTTTCTGGTATTCCTGTTTTTTTATATGTTCCCGTATCTTTTTTTGTTCTTCGTACTCGTCATAACTCCCGTCGAAGCATTCGATGGATGATCCTTGGAACTCAAAAATCCTATCGATCAGATCACCAAGTAAATACCGATCATGAGAAATGATGATGACTGCGCCGGGCAGGTCAGCAAGTTGTTGCTCTAACCATTCAATGGTCTCGATATCAAGGTGGTTGGTGGGCTCATCAAGCATCAAGAGATCACAGTTCTGTGGTTGGGTGAGTGCTGCGGCAAGTGCGATTTTTTGTCGTTCCCCGCCAGACAGTGGTTGAATGAGGGTGTCAGCAGTAAGTTGCGGTAGTCTAAGGTCTTTTAGGATGTCCCGGGCTGCTTCAAGCTGCGCTGTTCCACTTGTTTTACTGATCTGCATTTGTAATGCTTTGATATTGTCAAGAACATCGTTATGGCGTGTCGTTTCATAGATATGCGGGTCCTCGAGCTGTTTCTCAAGGGCTTGTATTCTTCGCTGAAGTTCTTCGGTCTGGGTGGCCCGCGTGAAGAAATCACCGATTGTTCGATCTGACCGATGTATCGGTTCTTGTTCAAGGCAGCGGAGGCGTAGTCCTTCTTTTTTTTCAATATCCCCCTGACTTGGTCGTTCGTTTCCTAAAAGAATATTAAAAAGTGTTGTTTTCCCGCATCCGTTTGGTCCTACTAAACCGATGCAATCGTCTTTGTAGATGTCGAAGCATGCGTTGTCGAAGAGCTGCTTTGTTGCGATGGTTTTGCTGAGGTTTGACACGTGTAGTATGGATTCCATGGTCGGGAGGGTAATAGGCTAGGATGGTATATGGTTTTAGGTGAGGTTTCTCAGAAAATCATGAACTCTACGGCAAGGACCCCGAGGCAGACGAGGAGTGTTAGTGGGGTGACAAGCAGCCCGTATTTTATGAATTCTTTAAAACTGAGGTTGACTTCTTTATCTCGAAGGATGGTTATCCACATGATACCCGCGAGTGCCCCGATGGGGGTGATGTTGGCACCAAGATTAGACCCGATTGTTGTCGCAAGCACTGCGGAAAGCTGGGTCGCTTGGCTTGCTGCCCCTGCGATAGGCACAAAAGCAATCGTCATCGGGATGTTGTTGATGATGTTTGCAGCAAGAGCTGAGGAGACCCCATAGACAAACGTTGTTGCTGTCGTTGATGATCCAACAATATTGTTGAAGATCACGCCGATGTCTGTGGTGATGCCGTAGATTCTGAGTGCTTCGACGGTGATGAATAAGGAAAGTACGAAGGGAATGATGCTGAGAGGCATTTTTTTGAGGGTTTGTTGGATGGTGAAATGTCTTTTATCGATAGGTTGTTTTGTAAGGACAACAAGAGAATCACGGAACAGCAGCATGAGCAGGAGGGCAAGAGCGAATCCAAGGGAGATGATCCACATCTCGATATTCAGGTAGGGGGCGATGGTAAGGCCTATGATACATCCTCCAAGAATGAGCAGACCAAGGATGGTGCTGGTTTTATCAGTTATCGCTGAACGGGGGTCAATGGTTTTGGTTTGGAGCAGAGGTCTGTTGATGTTTTTTCTGAAAAGCAGGTACAATAAGACCATGTTCATCAACCCAGCGGTGATAGCCGGTATCAGCATCCATTTGGTGTACTGGTCGAATCTCAGGTCAAAGGCTGCGGCAAGCACGATGTTGGTGGGGTTTCCGATATACAGCATCATGCTCCAGGTGTTTGCTGCAAAGAATTCCGCGATAAGGTAGGGTTTTGGGTCGATTCCTGCGTTTTTTGAGAAATAGTAGATGAACGGGGTGAAGGTCAGGATGATGATGTCATTGGAGGTAAAGATGGTGAGGAGGGATATGGTGAGGTAGACGGTAAAAAACAAGCGTCGTCCGTTTCCTCCTGCGTGTCGCAATGCTATGCGTGCGCAGTATTCGAAGAATCCGGTGATGTCAAGAAAGATGCTCATGAACACCATCGAGAGGAATAAGATGAGGATCCCGAAGGGGTTTAGGCTACCCACACCCCCTAGTCCGGTCAGGATTTGGGAGAGGTTCAGGATTCCGAAAAGGACAATCAGTATCGGGCCGAGGAGTGCTCCGAGCAGGTAGCTGTCGATCCGTATGTTGCGCATACCGAGTCGGAGGTGGAGGAATCGTCGTCGAAGGAGAAGATAGATCGTCAGCAACGATGAAACCAGAAAAATCAGTTCAACGACCAGTTTTGTATACATCGTAGGTTGGTTATCTTTTATCAATTTTTAAGCTTTTAATGGCTTGATATTCATGCTTATTCCATTAGTACTGTTCTTTCTCCTTATCAGTCTCCTTATAGCTTTTTATAGAAATTTATATATATATAGCAAGTATTATTCTATTTAATCCATTATACCACTGGAGGAAATAAGATGTCCATGATGAGTAGAAAAATGAATAACTATTCCTTGATGCGAGTGAGCACCGTCTTTGTTCTCACCCTAGCGCTGGTAATATCCGGTTTTAGTATCTCGTTTGCCCCCCGTACTGGGGCAGAACCTATCGAGAACAACCCCCCGTATCCACCAAGTAATCCTAATCCGGCCAATGAGTCGGGCAACGTCTCTATCACCACTGATTTAAGCTGGGAGGGGGGAGACCCGGATTGGAATAATGTTACCTATGATGTGTTCTTTGGAACCATCAATCCACCGGAAAAAGTGGCAGTCAACCTCACTGATACGACCTATAATCCTGGGACACTTGAGTATTTCACAGTATATTACTGGAAGATCATCGCAACCGATAACCAGAGTGCTTCAACGGAGGGACCTGTGTGGCAGTTCACCACGATGGTTCAACCCAACAACCCACCAAATCAGCCGACTAATGAATCACCTGCGAATGAATCCATTGGCATCCCTGTTGATGTGACGCTGTCTTGGGTCGGTGGTGACCCTGATGAAGGCGACATCGTGACCTATGATGTGTTCTTTGGGAATACGACCATCCCTAAAAAAGTCGCAAGCAATCAATCAGCAACGAACTTTTCCGTCCCTGAGACTCTTGAGAACAACACGATGTATTACTGGCGTGTTGTCGCCTGGGATAATCAAAAGACATCGACTGCAGGGGATCTGTGGCATTTCACCACACGATCAGATGAAGCGATACAGGTAGTCATTACAAAGCCATTGGAGCATAAATTCTATTTCAATGACCAGGAGCAGGGACTCGAGATAGCACGGACGATCGTGTATGGGAAGATTACCATCACCGCAGAGGTGTACGGGGAAAACCCCATTGAACGGGTCGAGTTCTGGGTCGATGACAAGTTAATTGAAAACTTTACCGCAGAACCCTATAGTATTGTCTGGCAGCCAGTTATCCAGTTCAACAGCGCAGGATCATTGACACGAAAAATAAAGGTGATCGCGTATGACACCGAAGGGAATAGCTCCTTTGCCGAGCTAAACATCACCAAATGGCGGTTCCATATCCTGCCTTGGGTGCTTGCGGGAATGGCGCTAGCTTCACGACTGGTGCTGCATACGACAGTGAAAGGGTTGTTCTTCAACTTGCAGGAATCCCGCATCAGTGTCTCATTCTATGCAATCCGTGCGCGGTTCAAAACGATCGGACCGTTCAAAACCCAAAAGGGAGTCATCAACTTTAAGAGCTGCACCGGTGGGATGATTATCGGTCCGACGACACTGACTCGGTTCGGTCCTCTGCATAAGTTCTCCACAGGATCGTTTACGTTCCTTGGGAACATGCATGCGGATAAAATCGGCTTTGGCCAGGCGTTGCTTTCCGGTTTCCTGCAACGACGAGTAGGCAACCAGGGTGGCGGTCTGCTTAACCTCTTCCGCATGGTTCGATCCTAACGAGCTCTCACTACTAATCTAAAAATAACTGGTCCGATGTCCAGTTCAGGCATCACCAGACCATTTTTTTTTTTTTTTTGATTAGACGGATTTAAGATTCTACTGCTTCGACCAACGGGTTTTTCGCAAGGACTGATTCAACTGCAGGATCTTTGATTTGCAGATAAATCGGGTTGAGCGAGCCTTTCAGTTTCATCGTAATTTTCCCGTCTGCCTCAAGTTTTTGTAACTCTTCCAAATGCATCAACGTTTTCTGTGTTTTCTCCACGATTGCTGCAATACTTGGACTGTCTCGGTTGATTTCATCAACAAATTTACTATGCCACCAGATCACATATGTTTTTTTCATCTCTTTACTCCCATTATCTCCTATGATTGTACCCGGTTCCTGTATTTATAGCCATCTATGACTGACGCAGCTTTTATAACAGTTATATGATTATCTCCCCAAAAAACTTGAGGAAGCTGTATGGAGTTCATGGATGTCATCAAAGCTAGGCATAGCGTACGTGAGTTCAGCCAACGACCGGTTGAAGCAGAGAAGATTTCCTCAGTCTTAGACGCTGCTCGACTTGCGCCATCAGCGGCAAATAAACAATGCTGGCGGTTTATCGTGGTGCGTGACAAGGACATCATTGAGCAGATCGCGAAAACAAGTCTGATCAATCGGTGGTTGAAGACCGCACCGGTGATAATCGTGTGTTGTGCTGATCCTACGGAGAGTGCGACGAACAACTCACTGGACTATTACCCGGTTGACACTGCGATCGCAACCGAGCATCTGATCCTAGCAGCCACTGATCTGGGGCTTGGCACGTGTTGGATCGCTGGGTTTCAGGAGGAGAAGGTAAAGGAACTTCTTGAGATCCCAAAACGAATTCGTATTATCGCACTCACCCCTGTAGGATACCCTATCGAAAAAAAAGGGATTGTCGAACAGATCACCAAGACGCTGTTGAAGGCAAAAAAACGAAAATCACTAGATGAGATTGTCCATTATGAACACTGGTAGCATGTTCAATGATTTTAAATAACGCGATTAGGTTGTCCCCCTCAAATTATGGATTCAACACAAGACAAGCAACCATCATTTGCACAACGGTATTTTTATGTCGTGATCCTTCTTCCGATCGTCTTCTGGGCGTTCGCGTTCCCGTTCATTAAGATCGGTCTGGAAGAGCTCAGTCCGGTGAACCTGACGATCCTGCGGTTGTTCGTGGTCTGCGGCGTGTTTCTCCTGTTTCTTCTCCTTGCTCCAAAAAAATTTACTCCGTTACAAAGGAAGGATATCGTCCCTTTGTTCTTGCTTGGGTTCCTTGGTGTGGTGGTGTACCATCTGGGGTTGAACTATGGGGAGCAGTACATTTCTGCTTCTGCGGCAAGTCTGATTATCGCAACGATTCCGGTCTTCACCGTGGTTTTCGCAACCATTCTCCTAAAGGAAAAGGTCACAAGAAAAATAATCATCGGGGTGCCGATGTCCTTGTTTGGTGTCGTGATTATATCGTTGACGGGGACTGAAGGAGATCCCTTTGCCGTCACCTATCTTTCCGCAGCATTTGCGGTATTGGTCTCCGCGTTCGTCGGGGCGGGATATACCATTGCAGGGAAGAAGCTGCTGCAGCGGTACTCGGCATTGTCCTTGACCGTGTATGCGATGCTGTTTGGCTGCCTGGGCTTGCTTCCGTTTTTATCGCCATCACTTGTCACGGAGACCCTGGCGTTATCGCTCCGGGGGTGGGGTGCGGTGCTCTTCCTTGCGCTGCTGCCAACCGTTGTGGGATACGTGCTGTGGTATGTCGCCCTTGAGGTGAAGAGCGCTTCGCAGATCAGCGTGTTTTTATATTTCATCCCTGTATTATCCACTATTATTAGTTATGTTCTTTTTAACGAATATATTTCGGTATTATTTGGCTTGGGTGGCTTACTGGTCATCGTCGGACTCATTATCGTGAATTGGAATCAATCGAATCAACAGTCACAACGATAAACGACGATAATGGTTCCATATCTTTTTAACCTCCTTTCTCTTCTCGTCATTCCAACTATGATTACGGTCAGTCATCTCACGAAACAGTATGGGAAAGTCATTGCGCTGAACAACGTCTCGGTTGTTTTTGATGATATGAAGGTCTATGCTATCATGGGTGAGAACGGGGCTGGGAAAAGCACGTTGCTGAAAATAATCGCAGGCATCCTCCCCTATGACAAAGGGGATGTCACCATTGATTCTTTTTCTATCAAGACACAGTCCTTGATGGCACGGGAACGGCTCGGGTATCTCCCTGAGATGCCTGACCTCTATGACCGTATCACCGGACGAGAGTTCCTCTTCTATATCGCCTCGCTACGGAAACTACCGCAGGCAGAAGATATTATCGGTACTCTCGCACGGACCATTGGCATTGACTCGGCGTTGGACTATGAGATCGGCGGGTATTCAAAAGGTATGAAACAAAAAATTTCATTGCTTTCAGCAATTATGCATCAACCACAGAATCTGCTCTTAGATGAGCCGGTGTATGGTCTTGACCCGCTTGCATCGCGAACCATCCAGGATTTTATAAAAAAAAGGCAAGGTACTACGGTGATTGCAACGCATTCCACCCAGCTTGTTGAACAGGTCGCAGATATCGTGTATTTCTTGATGCAGGGGAACGTTGTTCTGAAGGATACGGCTTTTCATCTTGTCGCCCAGCATGGGACCATTGAAAACGCCTATTTTTATCATAAAGAACAAACCGAGGAGATAAAAATAGAGAAATAACATTCATGCAGGCGTTCTTTTAATTTGAATCAAAGAGGCGTTACGTTCGGACTCCGATGACCAGGAAGAACAGTTTAAAGCCGGTAGCTGATTGTGTCACGGCGTCCATCTGGGATGTTTCCACGGTGATAGTGATGTCCAATCTTCCGAAACCCAGCGGGATGCGGTCTGTAACGATCGTTGCTGTTGAGCCTTTTGGTAACGTGGTGATGATTCCACTGGAACGATGATCAATTCGTTTCAGAATCCCACCTTTTACCATAACACTCCAGTTGACAGTTCGTGCATCGACAACTCCGATGTTCTTGATGTCTACTACGATTTTGTTAAACCTGCCTTTGACACGGTCAATTGATACTCGGGGTGTTTCTTTTTCTTCAGGGGGGGTGTCTGGTTGGGTTGTGTCAGGATTTGTTGAAAATGAGGGTAGATACCCATTGAATGTCATATACCCCAGCCAATAGAGTCCACCGAGAATAAGCAGGATGACTGCGAGTATGATGATTGCGATAGTGCGTTTTTTCATAGGTAGGCGGACCTGAACCCTCCTATACTTGAAGTAGGTTTCCCAGTATTTAAATCTGTGGAAGGAGTATAAAAAGGAAAATTGTGGGTAAAAACGATTTGAAAATATCAATTTTTCCACGAGAAAATTGTTTTTTTTGTGTTAAAAAATAGCCTGGTTTTTTGTATAAAAAAGAAAATTTAATAACGGTGATTGTAACTTCTTTTTTTAGGGATATTTTGATATCCGAACCCGATCATCTTCGAAGAGGTGTTGAGGACCATGGTGAAAAAAAAGGTTTTGGTATTCATTGGAATTGTTATCGTCATGCTTTTGAGTATTTTGGTGGTTCAGTTTTATTCGGAGGTCTCCGCGGCACACAAACTAGAGGTTCGTATTGCACAGGTTCGGTTAACGGAGATTGGACTGACCTCCTGTGATTTAGTTGTGACTATTAATCTGACAAATCCGACTAGTCAGCAGTTGGATATTTGCTATGCGAGTTTTGATGTTTTTGTCGCTGGGAGTTATGTTGGAAACAGCAGTATGTCTGATGTAGTACTTCCTAGAATATCTTCTACGGAAAAAATTATCCCCTTAACACTCCTTTATTCAGATATCGCTTGGGCGGTTGTGGAAGGGATTAGAAATAGGAATTTCAATCTAATCGTACGAGGGGACGTAGAAACCTGTGTGTTCTATGGTCTCTGGAGTGTCACTGTACCGTTTTCGATTTCATCGACCTATTCATAATTTTTTTTTTTTAGCAAGGAAATGTATCTGGAGGGAAGTGCTCATTTGTTTTTTGAAAAAAGGTTTAAGGAATGTTGGAAAAAGTGAATTAAAACTGTCGTTAATCATTTTTGTTAACATTTGTTACATGAAATAACGATAGTATTTTTATACTTAATACAGGATAGCAATGTTAACGGAGGAAAACTTATGCGGAAGAAAATAATCGCTTTAGTAATGTTTTTAATGCTGCTCATATCAGGTTCCGCCGCGGTCGTTGGATGGAACAACACACATGAACAAAACAACCAAGAAGAACCCTTTGGCAGAGACTATCTCGAATACGGCGATGCCCCCGAAGGGCCAAACCATTTCGCCTATCCAGCAAGTGGTGTTCTTGGAGCATTCCCTACGTGTGTGACTTGTGGACCTGCATTGTGGATACAGCACAATAATTTTGGAGCATGGTTTGGTCTCAGTTACGACTTTGAGTTTGAAGGAAACGCAGGCTGGTGCCCTGGAGGATACCCACCCTATGACATGGATGAAGGTTTCCAAGATGGAGACGCTGGTCTGATGATTCCGGAACCGTATACTATTGATAATACTCTCAACATCGTCCCCTTCCCAGGATGGACCGGTACTGCTCTTGGAACAACCGGTCAAAATGCTGTCTGGGGTGTTGATATTGACATGTGGGTACACAACACGATGCCGAACCATGAACCATACCTTCAAGCGTATGTTAACATCCTGATGGATTGGAACCAGAACGGTGCCTGGACAGAACCCGGAGAACATGTTCTAGTGAATTATGTCATACCGGCACTGTATATCGGTCCTATGTCGGCATTAACCCCACCTCCCGCAAATATCGGCATCGGACCAAACGCAGGCCATGTCTGGACACGCTTCTCAATTACTGAAACTCCGCTACCATATGGATGGGCTGGGGACGGTTTCTTTGAAGATGGGGAGACAGAAGATTATCTCCTACGTATCGATTCTGGTCAAGAAGGCTGGTATTATAAACCCGCTTATCCGAATTACGCACCCCAAGGGATGCCTGATTTCGATCAGAAACAGGACCAATGGAAAAGCATCGTCGATGGTGGAAACGGTATCGCTGATACCACCGCTGGTGGAGACGATATTCAAGTCGTCCCTGCGGGGGGAGCAGTGAGTCCTAGTGATGTGATTATCGCACCGGGGCCGAATGGTGCGTTGAACACCGCTCCAGCGGGGGATGATATCACAAAATGGTGTTATTGTGGACCAGCAGCGGTCGCAAACTGCTTCTGGTGGTTTGATTCGAAGTTTGAGGACCCCACCGGATATCCTGGTGATGGCGTTGATACATACCCCCTTGTTCAGGATTATGGTGTTGGCGATGATCATCTCAAGACAAATGTCCCTTACCTGATTTCGGATCTTGCAGTGAAGATGAATACCACAACGAAAGGGACAACCAATATCACGGATATGAAAAACGCGATTCAAACCTGGTTAATAAATAAAGGATTATCTCCGGTCTTCACCGTCAATAAATATTTCGCGCCGAACTTCTCCTTCATCGAAGAGCAAATTGAACAATGCCAAGACGTGATCCTCTTGCTTGGGTTTTACAATGAATCAGTAAAAAGCGTCGACCAGATGCAGATGTTGTTCTCGCCAAATGATAATCTCCAACCAATCACCTGGTGGGATTACCAAAGTTTCGTCCCCAGTGTGAATAGGGTAGATGCGATCAATATCACCCTAGTTAGTAACGGACCACCCTGTCCCCTGCAGATAAATGTCTATGCAGTTCCAGGGGGACCACCGATTGGAACGACAATTATGAACCCTGGTGTTCTGGCTGTCCCAACTTGGGTTCAATTCCATTTCTCTGCTTCGGTTCCGTTAGTCATCGGGGCAACCTATTACTTTGATGTCGTTGAACTCGCCACACCCGATGCCCCGCATTATGAATGGTTCTATTTTGCTTCTATGAATAACTATCCTCCGGGGCAAGGATGGATGAATGGTGCGATATTCAACTATGATTGGGCGTTCCGGACCGAGTATTATCCTGAAATAGGGAGATTGAAAGGCCATTACGTGACCTGTGCAGGGGTGAATTCTCTTTACCAGAAAATCGCGATCAGCGACCCGGAATTAAATGTGCAAAATCCCGCAGTGACTGATCATAATGATGCAGCGAACGTCTCCCATGATATCTACAATGTTGGCATTGGATGTCCAATCAGCACCCTTCCGTATCAATGGTGGCTGCAAAACTATCCGTCTGTGTATGCATATGCGATTGTTGAACAAGCGGTGATCGTCTGTCCGCGTCCTTATAATTCTCCACCAGTGTTTGGAACACCAAACCCAGCGAACGGGTCGACCAATAACCCCCGAAGCCTTACCTGGAGCATCCCAATCAATGATCCGGAGGGAGATTTATTCTCATGGTCGATCCAATGTAGCAATGGGCAATCCAGCAGTGCAACTAGTGCATCGAATGGGACCAAGACCCTTGCATTATCTGGTCTTGCATATTCGACAACATATAAGGTGTGGGTGAATGCAACCGATCCACCTGCGGGGAGTGGACTCTACACACGACGGTGGTATACGTTCATGACAAAAGCGAACCTACCCCCGGTGATTGGTACACCGACACCGGCCAATGGTTCGACGAATCAACCACTGAGCCTCACCTGGAGTATTCCTATCAATGATCCGGAGGGTGATTCATTTTCCTGGACGATCCAGTGCAGCAATGGACAATCAAGCAGTGCCACTGGTGCATCTAATGGAACGAAAACCCTTGCTCTCTCTGGGTTAGCCTATGCCACGACCTACACGGTCTGGGTCAATGCAACCGATCCCGGTGGTAGTGGACAATATACTCGGCGGTGGTACATATTCACCACGAAGCTGAATCAACCCCCGGTCTTTGGTTCACCGACACCAGCCAATGGCTCGACCAATCAAGCGTTAAGCTTTACTTGGAGCATTCCGATAAGCGATCCTGAGGGAAACACGTTTTCCTGGACGATTCAGTGTAGCAATGGCCAAGCGAACAGTGGGACAGCTGCGACCAATGGCACCAAGACGGTCACTCTCTCCGGCTTGGCGTACTCAACAAGCTACAAAGTCTGGGTAAATGCAACCGACCCTGGTGGAAGCGGCCTGTACACCAGACGATGGTACACCTTTACCACAAAAGCAAGCCTCCCACCAGTCTTTGGGACGCCCTCCCCAGCCAATGGGTCAACAAATCAACCATTAGGCTTCTCATGGAGCATTCCAATCAATGACCCTGAGGGAGATTTGTTCTCCTGGACCATCGAGTGCAGCAATGGACAATCCAACAGTGCCACTGGTGCATCGAATGGGACGAAAACCTTACAGCTTGTTGGT
Organism: uncultured Thermoplasmatales archaeon; assembly: GCA_964467345.1. GTDB lineage: Archaea > Thermoplasmatota > E2 > DHVEG-1 > DHVEG-1 > SM1-50. Next base: position 35,060 of record CAYXPY010000013.1, read on the forward strand.
CTTTCCGGTTCAACGACCTACAAGATCTGGGTAAACGCTACCGATACTGGCGGGAGTGGTCTATACACCAGAAAATGGTACACATTCACCACGCAGCAACAACAGAATAACCCACCTAATAAGCCAAACACTCCAACTGGTACATCCTCAGGGAAATTAAACACACCGTACGTCTATTCATCGAGTACAACTGATCCTGATGGAGACCAGGTTTATTATCAATGGGATTGGGGTGATGGTTCGACGAGTGCCTGGCTTGGGCCGTATAGTTCAGGCTCACAGATTAACACGACGCATACCTGGACTGTGAAATCATCCTCGGTGAAAATCAAGGCAAAAGACTCCGCGGGTTTGGAAAGCCCCTGGTCTGATCCATTGCCGATCACGATGCCGTTCTCCTATAGGCCTCGACCGTTGTTGCAGCTCTTAGAAACTCTCCTTGAACGGTTCCCGCATGCGTTCCCGCTCCTACGTTATCTTTTAGGATGGTAGGAAACCATCCTTTTTTCTTTTTAAAATAATTACGATTTTTTTATACAAGCTAAACATACCGTGTACCTTAAATACTCACAAAAATAATATATATAAGAAGACTATATGGTTAATATAAGGGGATAATTTATGAAGAAACTTATTCCACTATGTGTTATAGGAATCGTAGTCCTCGGTGGACTTGGGGCAGTTGCGAACACCACTTCTGAACAGACATTCGAAAAAGCAATCCTTCGTTTTTCTGAGCCAACCATAAAAAACGAAAATATGTATGTCTCTGTTTCTTTAAAGGAGGCCAACTCCTATCTAATGAATCAGGATAAACCATTGTTACCAAGTAGGAAAGAAACCTATACCTTCCCGTTCGGTACAACGATTACAAGTGTAACGGTCACACCGCAGAACATTCAGACGAAAACAGTAACCAAGGACATCGAACCGACACCGCAATTCGCACAGATCGGTGCGACAACATCATATGAAAGAACACAACCGGTGAACTATGGAGTGGAACCTTATCCCTCCCGATGGTACGACTATCGGGTCGGCTGTGGACTCTATGATGGTGAGATTCGTATAATCGTTAATGTCGACATCTACCCTGTGCAGTATCAGCCCGCGGAAAAAACAGTACAATACGCTCAAGAAGCAACGGTGATAATTGATTACGAGTCAGCACCCCCGCAGCAGTCATCACCTCGGGAGGAGTATCAGTTCGTCGTGATTGGCCCGAATTCATTCAGTAGTCAAATAACCCCATTGGTCACCCATAAAATCGGCAGGGGTATCAGCTCTATATTCGTGAGTTTGGAAAATATCTACGCAGGAACCTATTTCCCTGCGACTGGCCGGGATAACCAGGAGAAGATAAAATATTTCATTAAGAACGCTATTGAGAGCTGGTTGACCGGTAATATCCTGCTCGTCGGTGGGAGTAGCTATGTGCCGGTCCGAGAGACCCATGTCTATCTGGACGGTGATGACGAAGTTTTTGTCAGTGATCTCTATTATGCGGATATCTACAATAAGACCGGTGCGTTCTGCAGTTGGGATTCCAATGATAATAATATCTTTGGGGAATATAACTGGCAAGGACGTACGGATCAGGTTGATCTTCACCCGGATGTCTATCTTGCACGACTGGCTGCGACATCAGGCAGTCAGGTTACTGCCGTTGTCAATAAGATAAAGACCTATGAGAACACCCCAGGGTACCAGCAGAGCTGGTTTACGAACCTCGTCGTTGTCGGTGGTGATTCCTTCGAGGATAACAACGCTGTGCTTGAAGGGGAGTACGCAAATACAAAAGTCACTGAGGTCATGACTGGTTTTGCTGTTGATAAACAATGGGTGACGAACGGGAAACTGACAAGCGCATTACCGACAGGGGTGGCGAACATTAAAACCGCTATCAACGCGGGATGTGGTTTTGTTGATTTCTCCGGTCATGGCAACACCGGTATCTGGGCGACTCATCCTCATGAGAATTTCGGACAATGGGTTCCAACACCTGCCGGGGGAATTCGTAGCTCCGATATCACCTCGTTGTCTAATGGGAATAAATTACCAATTGTGACCGTAGAAGCCTGCTCTACTGCGAAATTTGCCTCTGATTCGAATTGTTTCAACTGGGCGTTTCTGTATAACTCCAATGGTGGTGCCATCGGAGCGTTCGGATGCACCGGACTTGGATATGGCTATATCGGGACAAGTGTTATTCAAGGATTAATAGGCAAGATCGGCCTGGACACCTATCGGGCATATAAGATCGATCAAGCTGAGACTTTTGGTGAGCTTTGGTCAATGACATTGAACCGGTACATCAAATCCGGTATGGATGCAGGGGATTACAAGACCCTGGAGGAATGGATCGCGTTTGGTGATCCAACGTTAGCAATCGGTGAGAAATCCCAACCACCCGCAAAACCGGCAACACCAACAGGACCTGCCACGGGGAAGGTTAACACTGAATACACCTACAGCAGCTCCGCAACTGATCCTGAGGGCAATCAGGTGTCTTATATGTTTGACTGGGGCGATGGGACATTCAGCAACTGGGTCGGACCGGTGAACAGTGGTTCGACAGGGTCAGCGAAGAAAACCTGGTCAGCTGAAGGAACATTCCAAGTGAAGGTCGTCGCCAAGGATTCCCACGGGCAGCTGAGCGTCTGGTCAGATCCCTTATCGATCTCCATGCCTGTTGAATATCAACCGCCGTTCCTGCGACTCTTAGAACGACTCTTTGAGCAGTTCCCGCATGCATTTCCGCTGTTACGGCAGCTGTTGGGGTTCTAACAACCCTTTTTTTTCTTTTTTTCTTTTAAATTATTTAAGTAATGGAATGGGTCTGTAAGATCATCGATGATCAATGCAAAAGGGGGAAGAAGTATGATTGGTTGGAAAAAGAAAAAACGATGCATCTCAGGATGTCTATGTGGGAGTCTTGTGTTGTTGTTTTTATTTTCTACGTCTGCGAGTGGTTTGGTCGCATCCGAGGCAGCTGTCTGTTTCCTGAAGGGTGAGGCAAGTGCTGACTATACTGTAATGACTCCTGCAGGGGTACGTGCTGAATTACGTATACAGCAGGGGAGCGTTTGTTTTGTATCTAATCCGCGTTCATATTTTAAGATGCGTTCATGTGTTGAAGGGGCTGATTGGAGTAATTCTGGGGGGAATGCCCAGCGGAATGCTATCTCAAGTTCAACGGGACCAAAAAACAGTGATCTTCTCTGGTCCGGGGCACGCTCCTCTCTTATTTCTTGGTTACCCGTCACCGAAGAAAACCGGGTGTTTGTCGTCAGACAAAAAGGGTGGCCTGGCTCAGCGAATGACTCCGTGGTTGTCGCTATGGATCTTCTGAGCGGAGAAGAACTCTGGTGTATTGAGATCCCATATCATACCAATGATTGGACGACCTGGATTGCGGGTGTGAAGAACGGACGGGTCTATGCGTCCCGTTCCGGGAACGGTGCATCTGTACAGGATACCCTGTATGCTCTTGATGCGTTGACTGGTGAGACACTCTGGGTGTCTTCTGTGGTGATCGACGCAGGCCCGTATGATGGGGTGGTGTTTGCAGCTGATGGTGACCCGATTATCGCGTCGTTTAGAGATATCTGGCGTTTCAATAGCGATGATGGTTCACTGGTCTGGCATGCAGATCGGGTCGGCTCGGTTTCGGGAAGCTGTGGTGGTGCGCTCTTCGGTGATGCTTTCTATGTTGCCGATGCAGCACCAGGTGGCCATGTTCTTGTACGCTATGACATTGAGACCGGGCAACGGTTGTATGAAAGCCCGGTGATGGCTGGATTTACGCTGCAGAACACGCCGTTTATCGGACCAGATGGAACGATTTATCTGAGTCGGACGCAGAACAATCCGTCTGTTGATTTCTTCTATGCTTTTCAGGATACCGGGTCTGCTTTTGTGGAGAAATGGCATATCCCCTGTGCTTGGACGACGTTTTCCGAGTTTGCTGCAACTGATGCAGGCAGTGTCTATTGTCTGTTGGCTGGGCCACGGATCGGTCAGATCGATGCATCCACTGGTGAGATTCTGTCCCAATCCGAGCTGGTAGGCGTATCAGGTGAATATCTGTCGCCTCATTTTGCTGTTGACGCCGACGGGACCGTGTTTTTCTCCAATGGTGGGTTTGCCACCGGCAAGGTATCGGTGTATACCGCTGATCTGTCCCCGGTGTGGAACGTTTCGTTGGCGAACATCAATATCGGTGGTCCTTCTCTGGGGAGGAACGGTGTGCTTGTCTTGTGTGGCACGGGGACGACGATGCGTGCGTATAAGACCGCTGAGCCGGTTCTTGCAGTAAACATCACGGCGCTGTCTCCTAGGATTTCTGTCTCGATTCACAATATCGGACAGAGGAACGCGACGAATCTGAGCTGGACTCTGAGGATTACCGGCGGGGTGTTTTCCCGCATTAATATTTCTGAGTCAGGGCTGCTTCCGTCTCTTGGGTTGATGGAGCAGGTGAATATCACGCTTTCACGCAGGGTGTTTGGGCTAGGACGCATCTTGATCGAAGCTACGGTCACCTGTGATGAGGGTGTGTCTGCCTCGACATCAATGAAAGGGTTTGTCTTGCTGTTTTTTATCCTTGCAGCAGGCTAATCTTTTTTTTTATCCAATGAATCGATTCGTTTATGGTGATACGCGAAAGGAAAAATGAGTCAAGCATAATTCTCAGGGGCAGAAAAAAAGAGTTATGGGGGAGAGAGTGTCTCTCCCGGATTCATCGTTGTTTGCTTGTATGGTTTTATTGCATGAACAAGACGAATGGTCCCAGCATAAAAGCGTTTCTTTCCTCTACTGCGACAGGGATGAAGCTCCAATAGAGGATAACGGTTATGTTTATTTTTCCAATACCGAGCGCTGGTGGGAATAAGGGTGTTCGGATGGTTGCGCTGCCGTTGTTACCAACAACTCCTTCAGTTATCCCTCCCTGGAAGATATTTTGACCACCGATCTCTATTTTCCAGTCAAGGTCTGCAGCATCTGAGACTTTTGCTATAACGCCGTATGCTCCGCGGACGCCTGTTATTTCTGGTGCTGCCATGGCAGTTGTGGTAAGATATGTTCCGAGCACTACTAATAGTATAATACATAGAATTGATTTTTTCATATTTGTTGCCTCCTTGGATTATTTGAAATAGACGACATTATTTAAATGTTTTCCAGAGGATAAAATCTACAGGTTGAAAAAAAAAGGTTAAAACTAGTTACTATTTCCATTGTATATCCGATGATGTGGGGGAATTATCTGAGATGGATTATTCGGAAAGGTTTTTTGATAGTTACTACAAGGTGCAAATGCTTTTTATGTCCAGTAGGCTTTTTTTAAGATATGAAAACGGTTCAATAGGCTAAATGTTTTTATAGATAGACGTATTATGAATCAGCATATTTAGGAGAGGACTTATGACGAAATCAAGTAAGAAACAGATTGAGATGGATGAGAGAAAGGTCGTTGATCATCTTCAAAAAAACTGTATGGAGAATCTTGATTTGTTTGCGAAAGGATGCGGTTTTTCTCGTCAGAAGGTCTGGCGGATAATTAAGAATCTGGAGAAAGAAAAAATCGTCTGGGGATATACCGCTATCGTGGACAACTCGTTTTTAGAGAAGCGGCATTACACGCTTCTTATGAAGCGGAATGCTCAGAAGGTAAATCAGAACATTGTTGATGTTCTTCTCTCACGTGATTTCGAGGATGTCGTCTCAAAGTTTGGCATTACGATTGAGACGAGTTCCTATGTCCATGGTGAGTACGACTGGATCGCCACGTTCCTTGCCCCCGATATCATCCATGCAAAGAAATTCAGTGAGCTTGTCAAGTCGATGTACCCTGATATATTTCAAAGGATCGATCTTGTCGAGACGCTGTTTGACATTAAAAGGCAAAACATTTTCAATCCTGATGCACGGAAATTTAAAGAGCTTATTTGAACGAAGTGCCGTGGGTTTGAGGATCAGCCTATCCTGCGAAGTACGCAGGGTGGTTCTGCTCCGATATCATTAAATAACATAGCTTGTTTTCAACGTAACGTGAGGCGGTTGGGATTGCATGTTTGAAACAAGTCGTCTTCTTCTACGGGAAATTTCCAGGAACCTTCAGGGGAAAATGAAAGCCTCTCCTCTGTTGTATGCGTTTTTCTCAGCGATGATCTTTTTTTCCTTGGTGATGTTCGCGTTCCTTACGTTCTTTGTACTGAACACGGATCTTTCGTTTAACTTCATGGACGTCTTCTTTGCCGTGTTTTTCTTACTGCTGATGAAATCTGCTTCTGATCTGCATACGCTTTTTGTCTCCTCACCTCAAGCATCCTATGTGCTCTCAACCCCAGTGTCCCATCAGAGAACCGTGGGGAACATGATTCTTGTCATCGTGGCGGTCAACATGGTGATTTGGTTTTCGTTTTCCTTGGTATATATTGGGGTTTTGCATCTGCTTCGTATCCCTCCGACATATCTTGTGGAGTACTGTCTGTTTAGCATCAACGTCCTTATCGCGGTTCTTCTGGGATGCTCCCTAAGTCTTCATTTCTTCTCAAACAAACAGTATCGGATGATACCGACGATTCTGTTACTGTTGTTTTTCTATTCTTCTCAGGACCTGTGGTTTGTCGCAAGTATGCTTCCCCTTGCCGTACTGCATTGTCTCTGGAGCATGTCGCATCCGTTGGATTCCTATCGATATGTCAAACGAAAAGAACGAACCAGTGAACAGGCGTTGGTGCGGCCTCGTGGTCTTCTTCACACCTTGTTTCTCCGGGAGGTTACCGCGATTTGGCGGGAGCGTCTCTTCTTTAGTTTCATCTCGATGTCGCTAGTGACTGCTCTTGGGACAGGGTATCTGTTTCTGTATGGGACTGAGTTGTTCATCCCTGAGTCGTTGCAGCGGTATGTCGGTGGTTTTCTTCCCTCGTTGTTCGTGTTTTTGGGTTGTTACATCGTAGTCATGTATGCAGCTGTTTTTCCTGCGTTGAACCTGTTTTTGACTGAGGAGAAAACCATGTGGATATTACGGAATCTTCCCCTGAAGAATGAGACGATTGTGTATGGGAAGACCCTAGCCCTTGGTCTGTGTTTTCTGACCACGTTGCCTTTCCTTGCAGTCATCCCTATTTTCCTAGGTGGTGAGGATATCTTGTTTTTGTTCTGGTTCCTTTGTTTTTCGTTTCTTGCCGCTGTCATCCTTGCGATACCTCTTGGGGTGAAATACGTCGGGAAGAAATCTGATATTCTCTTGTTGTATAGTGTTGCGATGATCCTTTTTGTGCTGCTCAGCGTCGTTGGGGCAGGGATGAATCTGTTGCGAGGGGCGGCATCCTTCTCGATTCTGCCGCTGTGCCTGTTGCTGTTGGCTTTGGAGGGGAGTCTGTTGTTTTTGTCTCTGAAGTTTTCAGCGCGATTGCTTTCCCTGCCGTTCAAAAAAAGAAGGAGTCTTCCATTTTAAAAAAAAGGATTAGAGTTTCAGGAGGTTTAACCCGACTTCAGGGTTGTGTTCTCTGTTGACCTGTCCGTCAATGATGTCGATGATTCCTTCGAAGGTCGCGCTGATTATTGCTTGGCTCAGATGACCCCCTAGTGCCTTGTGTTCGACATTGCAGATGATGACATGGAGATGGAGGTACACCTCGCCATTCATCCGGGTGATGTTTCCAATTAAAGGAGCGATCTCGTGGTCTCCGGTGAACTCCTTTGACTGGTATTTTTGTGTCTTGGTGTTCATGAGACCGATGGTGACTTTGTCTGTGGCACCAATCCCCTGAATTGAGGCAAGTTTGATATCTAGTGTTTTGCAGAGGGTTTTGAGGGATTCGACGAGTTCTTCGCCTTTATCGATACGGACTATGACTTTGTTGTTGAATTGTTTGTATTGCATATGCGTTGCCTCATGTTTCAATCATATTTAAAGATTTATTTCTTTGGTGTCACACATCTTTTCCTATGCTGTGGTCTTTTCAGAATAAAGAGTGTTATTGAGAAGATGGTGGTATGTTTTTTTCTACTGTTTCAGAGGGAGTCGTCGTGTTTTTGTTGTGTGTCTGTTCTTTTGGGAGAAGGATGTATTCGTACATGGTTGTCTGGTCTAGGATGTAGAATCGGTGATTAGAGGCGTCTGCTGCTGCGTATAAGAGGATTGGTTTTCCAAGTTCCTCACTGACCTTTGAGAGGTCCTCAAGGCTTGGTATCATGATTTTTTTGTAAAGGATGTTCTCTGGATAGGTGCTGGTCTCAACGATCCATTCTCCATATTTTTTCTTTATTTTCCGTAGTTCTTTGTCATGGTTGTTTATCGGCGGGGTGCTGCGGAGAAACAGGAACCCGACGATCCCTATTCCGACTAGTGATACGAGCGAGAGAACGGTCCACAGCAAGCGTTGGGTGGAAAGGTCAGGCTCTCGGATCGTTAAGGTTTTTGTCAGTGACCCTGGTTGGTTTATGGAGAGGTCTTCGGAGATCTCCAGGGTTTTCTGGTTGAGGGTTGCGTTGATGCTTGGGGAAAAATAGCTTGAGACAGTACCGTTTGCTGTGGTGGCCAAAATTGAGACAGAGCTGCGTATCAGCAGCAGCGGGTTTTGGGCTAGGACCCCGGTTTCGTCGTTTATTTTTGTAAGAATGGAATCATAGAAGGCGTATTCGAGGGGAAAAGAGACGGTGACATAGGCGTTTTTCCCGTGGTCTTGGAAGGAGCTACGGGGGATGAGCGGGTAGGTTTTCGACCAGAGGTTGGTTTGTATCACCGCATCGACTGAGTAGTTGCCTGCGATGGAGGCGTCTGTATCGATTTGGAAGGTGTAGGAGAAGGAGGCAGTGATGTTTTTGATGAGCTGTTTGAAGAACACTCCTTCACCGGGACGCAGGGTCGTCTTATTGTCGTAGACAGTGTTGTTTTTGAGTGCAGCGACGTAGTCGAATCTGCCCAGGTGTTGGTAACGTAGGACTGTGGTGGTGATTTTTTGTGTGTCCGGGGTTTGATAGGCTCCGTATGCACTCATGGCGAAGTAGAAAAAGAAGATCAGGAAGACACCGAGGAATATGAGAGACATGTATCGTACATTTTTGCTTGTTTTTCGTGTGGTGTTGGTGATTGTTTTTTTCATGGTTTTTTCCCTTCTTACATTTGGAGTCCTATTTTGTTGATAATGCTTTTTATAAAGATTTGAATCCATCCGAGTTTAGGGATGGTGAAGACGGATTTGCCTAAGACGTAATTCAGGGGGACTGGTTTGAAATCAGAATCTTCGTTGGCGTCTCCTTTGGTGATGAGTTGTTTCTGGCCGTCTGCTTCTGTGATACGGACGACTCGGTGGATCACGGTGACGTTATCTTGGTAGAATTGGATGATGTCGTCTGGTTGAATGCTGGTTGTCTCTACTTTTTGTATTAGGACGATGTCGCCTACCTCGACGGTTGGGTTCATGCTGCCGCTGTAGATCACAGTTGGTTTGACGCCAAGGTATCCGAAGGAGAAGAACACCATGATGACGCTGAAGATGGCAACAGCGGTCCAGCCTTGTTCGCTTCCCTTTGTCTTATGGCGTTTTTTCTTGGGTTGTCCTGGTTCGTGTATGGAGCTTTGGATGATGGTAAATCCGATGGCGGGGGCGATGGTGCCGACGAGGGCAAGGATCGTCCAGTGGGGATTGGGGAGGATCGGTGAGAACCATTCGAAGGCAAGGAGGGCACCGACATAGGCCATGGAGGCGGTCGCTCCACCCATGTAGGAGAGATACGTGGCGAGGAGGTTCATGGCGATGCTGGTGATGAGCACCTTTCCGATGAATTCAAGCAGAAAGGTGGCTTCTGCGGTTTGGAGTTGGGTGAGCTGGTTTGGCGTCAGCTGCAACAGCACATATAACAGGGTGGTGAGACCGATGATGAGGGTCGTGTATCGTTTTGTTTGTGCACCTTGTTTGATGAGGTAGGCTCTGCTGATCTCGGTTCCTAGGAGAAATGCGCTGACGTAGAACAGGTTGGTAAGAATGGAAAAGGGGGCAAAGGAATACGGGCTTGTGCCAAAACCGCCGAACAATCCGACGATGATGAGGAGTGCTACCTGGAAGCCTCCGATGAGCAGTCCTGCTTGGAGCGGGGAGTTTCCGAGGTACCATCGTCGTACTCGGGAGAACCGCAGGATGGAGAGGCCGTCTTTGGAGGCGAGAAGGATCGTTACGATGGCGAGGAGAATCCAGAGGAGCGGGTTGAGTAGGTAGGTTCCGATGATGCCCTGATGTGGAATAATGGTGTTTACGAGTAGATAGATAAATGCGAGTACTCCAAGGATGATATACCACATAGGTTCTCCATTCAACCGATTCTCAAGTAATTGGTTAATTTTTTTCCCTGTAAATAGATTTTTTTTCCTCCATCGATATTTATATATTAAAAAAAAGATAGAACACGTGCTTTTTATATTTTTCTTTGTTTTTTATTGTTTTTCAGGGTAAAAACGCCTTACCAGGAGGTTCCGTACTGATTGGAGAGGAGGACTAAATCAAAAACCTCGATGGCGCCATTGTTGTCGATATCCTCTCGGATCCATCCTGGAGGACCACTCTGTCCGAATGTATTTGAGACAATGACGAGGTCCATGAGGGAGCAGTTTCCATCATTATTGATATCCCAGTTCGGGGCGAGTGTGAAGTTTGATGTATTAGTCGTCATGTGATTGTTGTTGGTGTCATTTGCCCAGAGATGATAAGTGTAGGTCCCATAGTGGGTCAATGTGGTGTTGTAATAGTAGATGGTTGAGCTGGCGACCTGCTGCAGTATGATGCTTGTTGTTGTGCTATTTGGATGGGTGATATTCAAAAGAACGGTGTCGACTGAGAAATCATCGGTGACGATGCAGGTGATGTTCTCCCAGCCAAACCCGGGTTGGATGTCACGTGGGTCTGATGTTTTCATGGTGATGTTGGTTATCTGTGGGGGTGTGGAGTCGGTGTGTTCTGTGGTGAACTGGTAGGATGTGTTCGTCCAGTGTTGTCCGTCTGTGACGGTGACAAACCAAGTGTAGGTGGTTGCAGAAACAAGCCCGGTGATGGGGCAGTGCTTCGTCCCGTTTGTCGCATTGGTTTCTTGATTGGTGCCGATATCTGGGCTGGTGGTGATCATCCAGGTGAATGGGTCTGATTCCGGGTCTTCCAGGTGAATGGAGAGAACCGTGGTGTTCAGAGGGATTTCTATGGTATTGTTTCCGGGGAGTGGGTTTGTGATGAGAGGTGGGTTGTTTATGGGTGCGTCTTCTGTGGTGAACTGGTAGGTTTTGTTGTTCCAGCTGGTTCCATCGGTGACGTTCACAAACCACTGGTAGGTCGTCTCGTAGACGAGCCCTGAGATGGTGCAGGTTTTTGTGCCATTCAGGACATTTTGGCCTACGCTGGTTCCTATGGAGGGAACCGTCGTGATCGTGTAATTAAAGACATGACCCTGGGACTGCTGGATCGTCACGCTCAGAGCAGGTGTGTTGATCGGCACATCGGTTGCTGTATTGGACGGATTTTCATTTGAGATGGAGGGTTCCTCTTCGTCTGCATCCTGGATGCGTAGGAGTTGTGCGGGATCGCCGAAGAAATGGGCGCTGTACCAGGCGTAGCTCCAGGCATGGCTGGAGATGTCGATTCGTGCGCTCATCTTCTGGTTGGCATAGGCAAATGCCTTCCCCAGCTGCCAGTTGTTCTGATTGTTGGACTGGTTGTTGAAGAAGTAATCGTAGAAATAACACTGGATGTATTGGCTTGGCCCGTTGGTCGAACCAGAGCTTCCATACCCATATCCTGTGTTTAACACCAGGGCAAAGGCATGGCGGTCCGGGTGGCGGCACATGAGTTGTTCGGACCCTGCGTATCCTGCATGGAAACGACCAGCAAGACATCCCTGGGTATATCCAAAGAAGGGTTTGGTGTTGTACCGGTATAACCAGTTGGTCAGCCCAAACGGGGAGTTATAATCACTATGATCAAGGTGGTTGACGATGGAGGCGTTATCGTTTGAGATGGAGTTGGAGAAATACGTCTTATACGTGCTTCCGACATCCGCATGGTAGAGCCGCTCAGTCGTGTCAAGAAGCTCATCAGGGTGTGCGTTGTTCCATTCTTCAAACCCGGTGAAGGACCGATACGTGTCACTGCCTAGTCTGAGTTCTTCCATGTATTGTTTTGCGGTCACGCTCCAGCCAAGGTTTCCACCAAGAAATGAGACCTGTGAGAGCCATGCTCCGGATGCGACCAGGTCATACCAGATGATTTTCTGCACTGCGTTGGAGACCATCGAAGCGTTATAGGCCGCGATTCTGCCGACATACAGCTCAGCGTAATAGTCGTTGACACCGCTGGACCGTCCGCCGCCCCAGATGCTTTGTGGGCTGTAATACCAGGTTCCATCCAGGTGGCTGTAGTATTTGTCGCAGGCCATGGTGTTGTATGTCTCTGTTTCTTCCCGGTCGGTGAACAATCGGTAGGGGACGATCTGATGGCTTGCGGTACTGTCCCAGTCCCCACCAAGGATGACGTAGTCTGTCCCCCAGTCAAGATAAGCGTCTTTGCAGAACTCTCTGATGCGTGCTTGGCTGTCGTTGAACGTCGGGGTGCTGTTCCAGTAGTCATGGCATGCTTCTATTTCTTGGACAGTGACGATGATGCCGTCGAGATCATTATAGGTTTTCCGATGGGTAAGAAGGGATGACCAATTGTAGGGATAACCGGTCGTCTGTTTCAGGCTGTCGCTGGTGATGATCACATACTCGTAGTGTTCTAGCGGGCTGCAGAGACCCCCTGGGTAGTCTCCCTCCAGTCTTCCTTCATCATCTGAGGGATTTGATAGAGACGTGTCTTGGTCTCTATCACTTGTTTCATCATCAGGGTTGTCTTCTGGGGAGTCGTAGGTGGAAAGGATGGTCGGGTTGGCAACCATCTCTCTGATGAGGGTTTCGTCTGTCTCACTGGAACGGTAGAACGCAGGGTTCCTTTCTGTTCGCTGTTCAAGGGATTCCTGCAGAATAACGGTGACAGAGATCTCTGGGGAATAGGTCACCACTCCGGTAGCTGGTACGTATTGGACTGGATACAGATACAGGGTGAGAAGTGCATAGCCACGGCAGTATCCGATGCCGCCATCCTCGTAGGCATCTTGAAAAATCGGGCGGGATTGGGAATACAGGGTCTCATTCATGACGAATTCTGGGTGTTGCTGTATGCCGATTCTGATGAACTCTTGCTCCGGGAGAATTGGGTTGTGTCGTGCATCCACGGGAAGGGTTTGGCGGTGTTGAGCGGTCACTTGGATCTGTTCAATGACGCGGTCCTTTGGGAGGAGCAGTAAGGTGCGATAGACAGGTAAGACTGGTTCACCAGGGGTTGCAGTGGAGAAACAATCAGTCATTTCTAGTTTTGTGAACGTCTGATTGTTGCAGACGACCTCCGTTATCTGGGGTTCGTCGAAAAAGAAGCTGTATTGCAGGATATCCTCAGAAACCTCAATTATGACTGGTCGTTGTGCTGAGATGATCAGGTTGTTCCCAAGCAAGAGACTGCCTGTTAAGAGAAGAACAAGGAACAAAGAGGGTTTTTTCTTTTGTAACTGTTGTATACTCCTCGAAGTGTTTCCTACCATTTTCTCTTCCTACTCTCCTTCTCTGTGATATAGTCTTTGCAGGATATCTCTTATTAATCTTAGGAGTGAAACTTTCGTTTTGATAAAATACCGTTCTCAAGAAGCATGAGACGATTCTCTCATGAAACCTGAACAATGAAGAAAAAACAATCATAAATGCCTAATGATTCTCTCAAGTTGGTTCTTTGAGAGATATGTTTTTAAACGAAGAGACGCTATCTGGTTTTATAGTGAGGAGAATGGGTCATGGGGAAAATAAATATCATGTATGAGTTAGATGCAGAAGAGTATCTTGAAGAATGATGTAATCAAGAGGAAGGTCGGGGGTAACACAGGCTCTATGAAGAACTATATCATCATCAACGGGGTCGTCTTGTTGATCGGTCTTCTCATCATCATCCTTATGAGGGATGATGTCTCGATCTTTGGCGGGTATCTCAAGTTGATTGGGTTTTCCTTAACATTGATCAGCGGGTTTTTGCTTATCTTGAGTTTCTTTGGTCTGAAGCTGAACCGGTTACCCTAAGGCCCTGGATGCAGAGAAAAACATGGTCACTAGGGGAAAAATAGGGTTTTTCAGGTGTTTTTTGGGATAAGTTTTTATAGCTCATGCTGTATTGTTTTTCTTGGGAGTCTGGCTATTTTTCGTAAAGAAGAGATTCTTTACCTCCCAGACTTAACCAGACTCCCACTTTTCCAAAAAAACTCATGTCTTTGATATAGACGTTCTATGAAAAAAATTCTGCGATCATGAGGATGGTTCGCTATGTGTTTTGAACCAGGGGCAGTTGACGCAGCTGCCGTTCATGACGCCAGGGTTGCCTGGTTTCATCCGGTTGGTGACCCAGCATTCGGTCTCAATGCCGAGTTTGTAGACCAGACAGTTGCTTTTTGTCTCGTTGAGACAGTCATGGAACTCCCAGCAATGAGACGGGGGTGGTGTCCTTCTTTTTTCGTTCATCTGTCTATTGTTGCATGGGGTTTTTTCTTCTTATAGTTTTTGGAGATGATTATTTTTTTTCTGAGAAAAACGCGAAAAACCCGAATAATCCGATTAAGCCTAATAATCCCATGTAGCCATCGTTGTCTGTGGCGACCCACAAGGGGATGGCAAATAATCCGATGAACCCGATGTAGCCGATGAACCCAAGGTTTCTTTTATCCATAAAAGATGATTTATTTTTTAGTTATTAAAACCTCTATCTGGTTTTTTGGACGATTATAAGGAAAAAAAGGAAAAAAGAGGGGCTTAGTACCCCAAGAGTGTTTGGAGGAGAGGGAAGAGTCGTGGGAATCGGTCGAACAGATGCTTGAGGAACGCACCTAGAGTGGTTTTGTATTCTGTCGGCATGATCACCTGCATGGTTCCCCAGTCGCTTTCCGAGTCCAGGATGTCTTTTGCTTTGACCTTGACGGTGTAGTTGCCTTGTTCTGCCCAGGTGTGGGTCAGATGGATCTCTGTTCCGGAGATGTAGGGGCCAAGCCACTCGGTGGTGGTGTTGTCTCCCCAGTCGACGAAGTAGTAGATGTTCTGCTCCTGGGGGTCGGTGGTGATCATGTTGAAGAGATAGGGTTTGCCTGGTTTTCCCTCCGCAGGTCCTGTTATCTGTGGTGTCTCTGGTGGAGTGTTGTCGGTGATGGTGACCTGCAGTGGCTCTGATTTGACGCTGGTGGCTCCCCAGATGTCCCTGGCTTTGACGGTGACATTGTAGGTGCCTAGCTCAGTCCAGATGTGCGAGCCTGTCCCGGTCTGCCCAGAGTTGTAAGGGCCGATCCATCCGCTGTTGCTGCCGTCGCCCCAGTCGAACTGGTAGTAGATCTGCTCGTTATCCGGTTCTGTCGTGGAACTGGTGTAGCTGTACTGGACATGCCAGATACCCAGGGGTGGTCCGACCGGTTTTGTTGGTTTTGCTGGAGGGTCACTACCGACGTAAAACGAGATGTACGATCCGGTTTCCTCAGGGTATTCCCCGTACTGAGGGCTTTCTCCGGCAGTATCGTGGGCTTCTGCGTAGATATAGGCTTCATCCATGGTGACGAACCCATCCTGGTTGAAGTCGGCATCCACCGGGACACCGTAAGCGTCTTCTCCTTTCACCGCGGCGGTCCAGTGGAAGACATATTCATCGTAGACGTAATCCGGTCCCATCGCCCATGAATATTCGTCATGGCGGCAGGCGGAGGAAGCAACGATTGGTCCTGGTGGGACGACGACGTTGTCAAGGAATCCACCGGAGAAGCAGGGTTCAAAGGTACAGATTTTCTCCATCGCTGGTACTGCGCCAAGCAGCTCTGCGAAATGGGCATCGGTGAGTTCTTCGTAGTTCCAGAGGTTCTGAATGGTGTTCCAGCCTCCCGCGGAGCTGCCATGGTCCGTGGTGAAAACAAAGAGTTTTTCACAGCCGCTGAAGTTCTCCGCAAGACTGGCAAACACCATATCGACGTTTGCAAGCACGCACGAGTACATGATGTCATCGTCCCCGTCTCCATCCAAGTCTGGGTCTGAGTTCTGACCGTTGGACTGGTCTGGAGCTGGGTTAAGCCCATCAGAGCACAACACGATGATGTTTTCGTCATCAAACCCGTACACGGAGACAAGCGTGATGTAGATGTTTGAGAGATCGTTCCAGTAGCGAATATGGTTGTTGCCCATGTCATAGCCACCGTTCATGAGCACCGCGTAGCGGCTGTCCCGGCCGGAGTTGCTCATCATTGGTGTTGTTGTCGGGATAGGTGCTCGTCGGTTCTGCTGTGAGAAGTAGAAATCGGAGAACGGGGTGGAGACGATGTCGTACTCATAATAGTTCAATGGTGGGCTTTGTGCATCAAAGACCGTGATGTCCTGTGATGATTCTTCGTAGAACACGTATTGAACTGGATGGAAGAGGTTTGCGGTGGGATACAGGTCGATGTACAGGACGTACCCGTCGCAGGGTGCATCAGCGATGTGTTGTTTTGTGGAAAGTATCTGTGTTCCTTTTTCGATGGGTCCCCAGAGGTAGTAGAGTCGTTGGTCGTCTTTCTCATAGGAAAGTTTGCTAAGGATCTCCGATGCGATTTCATCGGTTGTGTTCGGGTTGGTTGCTGCAATCAAAGTTGTGCAGGTCGCAGCAAGGAGTATACCAGCTATTAACCATGGTTTGATAAAAGTCGTTTTTTTGTTCTTCAAATCGTATAGCCCCCTTATTATGTGTTTATATAATATTAGACCCTATTCTTAAGCGTATCGTTGGAACTGGTTGCTCTGAAAATCAAATAGTTCTGAGTACTTCAAATGAAACTTGGTGTGATTTTGTTGGTGGAAAAATACTGTTATTGACACTTTCGACAGAAGTGTTTATATGGGAGGCAGTCATTATAAAAAAGCGGTGTTGAACCAATGAAACTGCAGCATCTGACCTTTGAGGTCTGTCCCCGGTGTCAATCGACGTTTATTGAACGTGTTGAGAATGAGAATCCGACGTGGCGGTGTTCTGATTGTTTGTATGTATTTGAGATTCCGTTGATTGCGAAGTTCCCGGAGTCTGAGGAGTAA
>CAYXPY010000014.1:0-16995 GCA_964467345.1 uncultured Thermoplasmatales archaeon
GGTCAACATCAGCAGTGTAGAACCCCCCTGCATCAGCGACCGGCGCCCAGTTCACACTCTCCGGGTCATAGGTGGCAGTCGCGTAGTACATGCCGAAGAATAATGCGTAGTACTCAAGGTTGAAGAACCCGTCATAACCCCAGTCCGTACCCCAGCTGTTCTTCACGATCCAGTACCCGCCGTTCTTTATGCCTGCATCATCTTTCCAGCCGACGAGCATCACGATGTGGTTCAGCATGTTCCCCCAGGGTTCCTGGGTGTCAGGGAAATACTTCTCCGGGTTGTGATAGATGCTCCAATAGTTGATGAACTCCTGGGTGACGTTAAGGGCCACTGCGATGGGTCCTTCCTCAAGCAGGATCGTCTTGATGACATCGGTGTTCTCCTTCGTAGCGTACCCAAGGTCAAGGAATGTGAGAGAACAATTTGTTATCGGCACAAGATGGTCCATCCAATCCTCGCATTTCTCGTCACAGGGCACTGTATGGCTTGCTTCGTACGAGAAGCAGGATTCTGGGATGATGCCATTGACGTTGTTGCCTTCTCCCGTCGTATTCATGATATAATAATAGGCACCATAGGGTGTCCCCCCATAGCAACCTAGCCCGTAGTTGTTGGCTGCCGCGGGAAGACAGGAAAGCACGTACTGTTCAGAGAAATCCAGTGGAAGCACAGCACACTGTTCACTGATTTTCACCCTGCTCTCAAGGGCACCGAGTGCTGCGAAATCCCAACAGCTCCCACAGTTCCCCTGATGTTTCGCTGGTGTTGTCCAATCAACCCCCTCGACATTCGTCCAGCTGAACTCCGCAGGTAACACACGCAAAGGTCTACTTGTGGGTGTTATGTCAACTTCGGTACAATCAATGGGACAGCCCATCACCGCGTATTCATTTCCCGAAGCATCTCTGAAGATAGTTCCTTGAGTTTGACAGTCACAGTCGCTTGTCAAAGGACGTTCAGTCAGTTCGATATGTGATCCGGAAAGTCTTGGCGTGATGACACCGATGCTGCTGCATAACATAACACCGATAAGGATGATTGTCAGTTTCTTCTTCATATGTTCCCCTAAGTAAGAGAAACAAGCCTTGCTATTAATAAGCTTACCGTATATTTTTTGGACGAAACCCCATATTCCCACAATTTTTTTCAAAGAATCAGAGTCGTTCCAATGCGGATTTTCCTCTTTTTACATTTTACAATTCGTTGCATATCAAAATAATCATATCACCAGTGATACATTCTATAATATTAAGGAAGATATAAAACATGATTCTTGCTATACACCTCTGGTCGATAGTCTATGATTCGTCCTAGCAATCTCGTCATCGGACTGATTTTTTCTTTCATGTCTGCTCAATTCATCATCGTCCTAATGCTTGGGGCAGCCATCGCACCAGACTATTCTATCAACCAGAATGCAATCAGTGACCTTGGGGTGATCCAACAGACCTCACTACTCTTCAACACATCCCTATTTTTGTTCGGCTTACTCGTCATCATAGCAGCCTACCTGTACCACCAAAACCATCTAAAAAAGTGGATAACGCTGCTCTTTATCATTTCAGGTATCGGGGCAATCGGTGTCGCTCTTTTTCCCTTGGATAATCCAGGAATCCATGGAATCTTTGCTCTTATCGCTTTCCTCTTTACCAATTTCATCCCCCTTGGTGTCTCCACCCTGCTCCCAAGACCTCTGAATGTGCTCTCCATCGCCACGGGAACCCTCGGTTTACTGTTCCTGCTTCTTCATTTTCTCAGCGACTCTGGCATCATGACCCTCTATGGGCCTATCGGTCATGGCGGCTCAGAGCGAATGATAGTCTATCCTGTTCTACTCTGGTTTGTTGCATTTGGTGGGTACCTGATAGCGGCTCCACCAAAAACTACATGAAGCGCTGGTAAAATCCTGGTCCCATGCCAAACATCCTACGATTGATAGGTACCATCTCCCGTGTTGAGTTTCTCATGCCCAACCTTGGATCTCTCATTATGGGTCTTGCCTGGGGTACGAAAGCGGACATACCTATCTTCACCCTTGCTATCCTCATCGTTCTTTCATTCACTATCATCAACGGCAGCTCCGCGATTGGTGCACAGATAAATACCCTCTCCGACTACGAATTAGACCTCAAAGACCCTCGTAAGAAAAACATAACAGACGCAGTAGATGCCTTTGGAAAAAAACGCATACGAATCCTCCTATCAGTCGAATTCGTTATCACACTCTTATTGATCATCGTTTTCATTTCAATAAATAACAACCCCTGGTTGCTGTTGATGTGGATTATTGGCATCTCCCTGGGGTGGGTCTACTCAGCACCACCCATCAGACTCAAGGCGCGATCCTGGCTTGCACCAGTCTCACTAATCCTCGTGTTGGGCATTTTTCCGGTCCTGTTCGCTTATCTGACGTTTTCCAACACCATACAACCATATTTCCTCCTTGCCCTCCTCGGATTGACCATGACCATCTATGGTGTTATCATCCCGACCGAGATACGGGACTACTTCGGGGACAGAATCATGAAGATAGAAACCATGACGGTCCGTCTCGGGTTGGTAAAAGCCAGCGCCGTCAGCTTTCTTCTCATCGGCATCGGAGCGGCCTTCTTCTTTGTAGCGTATTTCCTCGAATGGAGTACCGGGTCACGACCCTTGCTTTGTTTATTGCTTATCAGCATCGCTCTTTCAGTATCATACGTGTTGGTAAGAATCAGAAAACTCTATTCTCTTTCTAAACGGTATCTTGGCTCTCCTGATGACAAGACGCTTCAAGAGCAACTCATCGACCTTTCTGCCCATAATCCCCGATGGATCATCCTCATTACCCAGACCTACAGTTTTCTGTCTATTGTTCTTCTGGTCAATAAATTCATCTGATATCCAAAGAAATAATAATCCAAGAATCACTGTATCACAGTATTTTTATAGACCACTGCTTTAAACCCCTGGTTAGGTGACCATGGAACTCTGGTTCTTCTACAGCATACTTGGATTTACGATCGGTGCGATCTCGGGGACCTTAGACAAACATATGATGAACCAGCAGTACAACCCGGTGACCACAGTGCTCCTGCGTACCCTGTTCAACGCCTTGTTCCTCAGCTGTATGGGACTGTTGCTTCTCCATCTCAATATCACCCTTTCACTGCTGCTGCTTGCAGCGATCCCTGCGTTTCTGCTCGCGGTCAGTTTCGTGGTGTATCTTCGTGTCCTCCAACGGAAGAACGCAACCGAGATTCAGCCGTTCTCCCAATCACTTGACACCCTGTTCATCTTCCTTGCGTCTCTGGTCTTGCTGCATGAGCCAGCAAGCCTTCCGAATTTCACAGGCATCTTTTTTGTTGTCATCGGCGTCTATCTTGTCCTCACAGAACACATCAAAAGAATACCTCGTCTGGACCGTTACCTCTTGATCATCATCGCACTGGTACCCATCGATGTTGCCTACGCACTACTGGTGAAGACCTATCTTGCTGATGCTGAACCAATCGCCCTTGCGGTCTCTATCTATATCATGGCGTTTCTTATGCTTACCATCGTCTCATTGCTGTTCAGAACCAAAACAAACACTACGGTTGCATCCCTCAGACCACAGTTGCGTTTCGTGCTGGTCGCATCATTCTGCGCAGCAATCGCTGTGGCCTTTTTTTACACCGCGTTATCCCAGGCTAACGCCTCAAAGGTGTACCCGATGGCAGGCGTCAGCTCTATCGCCATGTTCTTTTTAGCCACCATCTTCCTCAAGGAACATTTCCACTGGCATCGGTTCATCGGAACCTTGATCGTGGTCGTAGGCATCTACCTCATCTCATTGTAAGCATGACATGAAAACCTTCTGTCCCACGGCTGCTTCCCTCAACCTTGGTCCTAGGTTCTTTGTATAAAAAAATCCTTTGGATCCTTGGTGTTGGGTGGATAAGGCAAGATAGCATACACAGCAACATTATAACAGGCTTCTTCCTCTTCTTCTTTCTCGATGATTTTTGTTATCATCCCGGAGATCATTTGAATGGTTCGGTGTACTTTTTTACGGAACTCCTCAGGATTCTCTTGTCCATCTTTCTTGGTGCTCCCCGCCTCTTTTCCAACCTCTTCTGTCATATATTCCCTCTCGTCCAACCGTCCTTATTATTTAGTCACTATAATATATAAATATTTCCATGGAATGAAAAAAAAAAAATTTGATATGATTGCGCCGTTTGATATTACAATGAAGAAATCAATCCACGTTCAGAGAGAAGCGTCGCATCCAACACCTCACCGCTTGTCTGAGAAAGAAGCTGCATGGTCTGATTCAGGACATCCAACATCTGTCTCTTATCCTTCGGAAGTATCCCGTGGATTCCCTTATACACCACGCGGTTGCCCACCCAAAGATAGTTCGTGTGATGATCCGAGACAAGCTCACAGTCCTGTACCGTAAGACACTCGAGGAATTGTTTCACTTCACTGATTTTTTCCTGAGGCGATGTCGGATGGTACTCACCCCGCTGCATCTGTTCTTCAAGAAGTGATCCTCGCTGTACGATAAGCGTCCGCAGACGGATGAAATCCGGGTTGATGGCATTGCAGACCTGAGCGGATCCCACAGCGTGTTCCAACAACCGGTCTTTCCCACCAGCACCAATGAGCACATACAAGGACAGCTCAAGACCAGCCTCTATCGCTGTTCTCCCCCCGACGATCATCTCCTGCGGGGTTGCTCCTTTTTTCAGGAATGCCAAAATGCTTGCATCGCCAGACTCCAGTCCGACGTGCACCCGTGTCAACCCAGCCTCCCGGAGCCTGGCAAGACGGGCAACACCCAGACGCATCAGCGTGGTTGCCCGTGCATAGGATGTGATTCGCTCCGCGTCTGGGAAACGATATCGTATGTACGAGAGGATCTCCCCGATGTTCTTCATCGAGAGACTGTCAGAGTCAGCGATGAACACACTGCGGGCTCCTGGGTAGATGTCAACAGCAGCATCGATGTCCTTTTTTACGTCTGTTATTCCCCGTGGCTCAAACCTCGTTGTTTTATACATGGTGCAGAACAGACACCGGTTCCAGGGACAGCCCCGGGTAACGCGGATGAGGGCTGATGCCGCCTCATTGGGTGGCCGGAAAGGTGGGAAATCATAACCAATCATAGCTGTCTGAAGAGGAAACCGGATGATTTTAATCTTTCCCTGGAAAATAGGTTATTCTTCTGACTTTTTTTTTAAAAAGCTAGTGTCAGAATGTCTGTACGTATGAAAAAACATAAAATACTTTTAAATAAGCAAGACTGGTATTTTGAAACGACAAGAATCAACCCGACTCTTATGGTGGAATGAGCATGGAATCAACGAATCAAAAAGAAACACTGGGTCTTCGAATAGTCCTGAAATCAGTCTTGCTTCTGCTGGTCTTTATTATCATCACCTTTGTTGCCGCAGGCACTCTGGAGTACTGGCAGGGCTGGGTGTTCAACGGACTGAACCTCTTCTTTATCCTTCTTACCTATGTGGTTCTCATCGACCGTAAGGACCTCATCAAGGAACGGCTCAAACCTGGGGAAGGGATGAAACGATGGGACCGTACCTACTACGCAATCTCCACACCCCTGTTCTTTGTGATGTTGATCTTCTCCATCCTTGATGCGACCCGTTTCACCTGGGGTCCGACAGTCCCCTTCATCGGTGTCATCCTCGGCATCCTTCTATATTGCATTGGGCAGACAATCGTGCTCTGGGCGAAGAGAGCAAACCGGTTCTTCTCTTCAGTTGTCAGAATACAGTCTGACCGCAAACAAGAAGTCTGCAGCACGGGACCATACCGTTTCGTCCGACACCCTGGCTACCTCGGCGGTCTGGTCTTCTCTCTTGGGACTCCGCTCATGCTTGGGTCATACTGGGGATTGGTTCCTTTGGCTCTCACCATCTTGCTTATGTTCTGGAGGACATCCCTGGAGGATGCGACGCTGAAAAAGGAACTGCCTGGTTATGAGGATTATTCAAACAAAGTACGTCATAAGATCATCCCTGGTCTCTGGTAGATGCATAGGGAAAGAATATCTCTTGTCCTGTTTCTTTCAGTTAGGTTATAGGATTTGACAAGACGACATACTGTTTCGTCAGAGGGTTAATCGCTGTTTTCTGGCCGACGACCTCGACATCATAACCGGGGAAGCCAAAATCACCTAGGGTTGGGTCGAGGAGCACATAGTCTTTTCCTTCGATGTCATAGACCGTCAGGGCATTTTTATTATACGTCTGGTAGAACGACGGCTGGAAGGTAAAGAGGAAATCAATGCTGGTGTTTGCTGATGCGGTGTTGTTGTTCAGAAGGATGATCCCACCAAACGTGGTCATCTGAGGGATCGTCCCTGTCTTGCTGGTCACGTTCTGCCAGTAAGCATCATAGGTGAAGTTCGCAAGATCACCGGTCTGGAACGCATAAAACTCCCGCTGCGTGGGGACAACGAACAGATGCAACGGTTGATCGGACTGGACGCTGTACACGATCGTCATATAATCGATAAGACCGTCAAACGTCTTGTTCAGCTCCCCGCCGATGTATACCACGCCTGCCGGGGGAAGTATGAGGGGTTGGACGATGGATTGGTACATAGGCTCCCCGAAGAGTGTTTCGACATGACTGATCAATGACTGTTCCGCGCACTCCCAGAGGATGTCCCGGTCGATGTTATAGGCCAGGGCGTACACATGGGTATCGGTGAACACGAGATGGGTGGTGATTCCGATATTGATGAGCAGTGAAGCAAGGAGGATGGAGAGATCCTCACAGGTCCCCTGTTTCACCGACAGGGTCTGCTGAGGCGTCTGCAATGGGCGATTCCCTAATGAACCCGGGAGACAGGTGTAGTTCATAAGAATATCTCTGTACAAGGCATTCAACCGACATTCCCTTGAGGATGAATCAAAGTCGCTGAGCAGATTATACGCATAGACATACAAATCACTATCATCCCGCACCAGTTTCTCAATATACGGCAGTGCTTGTTCTATGAATGGATCTGAGGTGGGTGGCTCCCAGCGGGTTGGATCGAACGGGTAATAATCAATATTGTCTCCGATCCCGTCACCATCGGTGTCCTGCCATTCGGTGCTATCATTTGGAAATGCATCAGCATTGTCTCCGATTCCGTCTCCATCTGTATCCAGGGTCTCATTTGAATCCTGAGGGAACGCATCGGCGTTGTCTCCGACCCCGTCACCATCAGTGTCCTGCCATTCGGTGCTATCATTTGGGAATGCATCAAGGGCATCAGGGTATCCGTCACTATCAGTATCTTTTATTGTATTATTATTGGAGGTTTCTTCAGTACAACCACTCATGAAACAAACGCTTACTAGTACAAATCCTATGATTATCGCAATGATTTTTCTCACATCACCATCTCCATGTCTTGCACTCTTCACATGCGTTGTTTCTTTAAAAACATACCTTTTTTCATGTTCCTTCAAAATCGAATAAACCGATATATGATACGGCATCATTGCTTCTTTTGTGGAGGAATATTGATTTTCAATCGATGGGAGATGAGACACAACGATTGTCAGAACAGGCAACATCACTTCGATTGACATGCCTTCCTTCTACAATAAAAACTAAGCTAAACGAACGCCTTATTCCAGGAGTAACACACCTGATGTAATATCCTCAAAACATTTATATCAAACCATATCATATTAAATTTCATAAAAAGGGGAAGAATATTTATGAGAAAGAAACAACACTATTTTTTTATCTTCATGCTAGTCATCGCCACGACAGCACCTATCGTTGCCTCTCTTGACCTAAAGACTCTGACTCCGATGACACCGTTGGATGTCACGGGATTGATGACAAGGACAGATTGGAACGAGACACAAAAACTGCTTGCCTCTGATGGATCGACAGGCGATATCTTCGGTCGTTTTATGTCTCTCTCGGGTGATACCCTCCTTATCGGAGCGCACTGTAATGATGATCTTGGTCCAGACTCTGGGTCAGCCTACGTCTTCGTCCGCAATGGTGATACTTGGGCGCAACAAGCAAAACTGCTTGCCTCAGACGGTGCAGGAGGAGATTATTTCGGCTGGTCTGTCTCCTTAGATGGAAACACAGCGATTATTGGGGCAATAGCCGACGACGACAATGGCGCCCAATCGGGATCTGCATACATCTTCACCCGTGGCGGTACGACTTGGACCCAACAGGCGAAGCTGACAGCATCAGACGGAGCGACGGGTGATTCCTTTGGGTATTCAGTTTCTCTGTCTGGTGAGACCGCCATCGTCGGTGCCCCTGAAGATGACGATCAAGGAGACTATACAGGCTCTGCATACGTGTTCATCCGAACAGGAGCCACTTGGTCGCAGCAGGCAAAACTGGTTCCCACCGGAGCTGCTGCACAGGACTACACAGGATCAGCAGTGTTCGTTGATGGTAATACTGCCCTCATCGGGGCTCCTTATGATGATGATAATGGGGCCGATACTGGGACTGTGTATGCATTCACCCGGTCAGGTACCACCTGGACACAGCAAGCAAAATTGTTTTCATCTGACAGTTCCTTGGCATCAGGTTTTGGGAGTTCTCTGTCTTTTTCCAATGAAACCGCTCTTATCGGGGCATCATCAGACAACGACAACGGAATAGACGCTGGAGCGGCATATGTGTTCGTGCGGACAGGGACGACGTGGGCTCAGCAAGCAAAATTACTGACCTCCGATGGTGAGATGTATGATTATTTCGGTTCTTCAACTTCAATTTCTGGGGACGTCGCTCTGATTGGAGCACCATTTGAGGATGATGCAGGTAACTCCGCTGGATCAGCTTATGTATTCGTACGGACTGGGACGACATGGGCTGAAGAGGAAAAACTACTCGGCTCCGATGGAACAGATATGGACTGGTTCGGAGGTTCAGTCAGTGTTGAGGGTCTCACTGCGTTTGTCAGCGCCTATGGCCATGATGCAAACGGCGATGAATCCGGGTGCGCATATCTCTTCCTAGGCGAGGTGAGTAATGAACCTCCTCTGGCTGATTTTTCCTGGTCACCTGAGACCGCCTGTCCCGGTCAACCTGTCTTTTTTGATGCGTCAGCCAGTACAGACCCGGATGGCGTTATCACTCTCTATGAATGGGATTGGGAAAACGATGCAGTCTACGATGAATCCTATGCGATTCCGACAGCTACACATGCCTGGGATACTATCGGTGAGTTTACGGTCACCTTGCGGGTCACGGATAATGATGGAGCAGTTGCAACGCATTCAGCTGCTCTTACGATTAATCCGAATCATTCTCCTAATACCCCGACCATCCAAGGACCGTCCGAAGGGAGATTTGGGACTCCCACGCAGTACAACTTCACTGCGACCGACCCTGATGGACATGACCTCTGCTATTTGATTGACTGGGATGATTCGACTGCCACTGATTGGATCGGACCCTATGCCTCTGGAGAGACGATTGTCCAGTCGCATACCTGGTCAAAACGGGGTACCTATACGATAAAAGCCAAGGTGAAGGATTACACAGGAAATGAAAGTGCTTGGGGGACGCTTACCATCAAAATGCCT
Source organism: uncultured Thermoplasmatales archaeon (assembly GCA_964467345.1). GTDB lineage: Archaea > Thermoplasmatota > E2 > DHVEG-1 > DHVEG-1 > SM1-50. The sequence goes on from CAYXPY010000014.1 coordinate 9,561, forward strand.
TGTTCATACGATCTGCCATTCCAGGTGTTCTGGGGAAAATTCTTTGCAGTATTTCCTTTTGCATTCCCTGTGTTACGGTATCTGTTCAGACTCTAAGAATCAACCCTTTTTTTCTTTTTTTTTTCTTTTAAAAAGATGTATTTTGAGATATCCTCATTTGCGTTAACGCTTCTACCGGTTGATTTGGTATCGTAGGTCTGCAAGGATTCCATCATCAAGGTCCTGCTCAGCTTCTTCGCCGAAAATGTAGGGATAATACTCCTCAAGATGTCTGAGATGGTACTGGAACCATGCGGTGAAGTATTTCCGTGAGATGTTGTGTTGCTGTTCAACTGTGATGCCTGGTGGGTTGTCAATGCCCCATCGTTGTGCAAGCTCTGCGTAGTGCTCGTCGATGTACCCGACATGGTTTCCGCCAGTGATTGCCAGATATTCTTTTGTGGTGTTATTCGTAAGATGCTCCGTGTACAGTTCCAGGACAGTGTATGGTGGGACTAATTTGTCCTCTGTTCCGACTTGCAGTTGGATGGGCACAGTGATGTTCCGTGCAGCAGCATGCACCTTGGGGAAACCTGCTGGGGCAAGGGCGACTGATGCATCGATACGAGAACCTGCAGTCCCAGTCGCCTCGACGCATCCTCCGCCACCCATGGATAAGCCGATGGCGCCCCATGTCTCTCCATCCAGGAGATGGTATAGGGTTGAGAAACGACGTTCGTTCTGTTTCAATAAAGCGTTCACCCCACCAAGGAATCCGTGTGCCCATTGCGTGGTGTCCCATGACAACCGGCGGGGCGGAGTAAAGCAGAGTGTCACGTATCCATGGGACGTCAGATGTTCAGGGATCCAGGTGATTTGGGATTCGGATCCAGCAAATCCGTTCGCAACCACGATACCTGGGTAGGGTGCCGCGGTGCTGTCTGCAGGTGCACGCCACCCGTCGGTGGTGGCAGGGTAGCGGATGACCGCCCGGTAGATCCCATAGGGCGGAGCAAAGAACCAGATTTTGCAGGAGCCGATATGGTACGGGCCTAGTTGATCTGGTGACAGACAGGATGCTTGGACCAAAGGACCTGAGATGCAAATGCCTAGGAGTATCACCAGAGAGCAGAATACTGTTGAGTAGTTATTCATATCAACACCATCATCATCGATGTCAATAGATATTATAATCTGTATTTAATATATTCTGATACGGTGTTTGTTAGGGGATGTGTTGTCTGACTTTGATGGTGAATCGAGATTAACGCTGTTTTTTTTCAGAGCGATACCATTTTTTTCCATATTTCTTCCTAAATCCATGGATCATACCAAAAAAATAATTCATTTCTTCGCAAACCTTATATGTCGCATTGCTGTGTTTCTCTGCATGAACGCCGAGGTTGATAATTATATTAGCAAGCAAAAATCACCGCAGAAAGAAATCTGCGCGCGACTCCGCAGTATCATCCTCTCAACGATTCCAGGGATCCGTGAGGAGCTGAAAGTGGGTGTCCCTTGTTATGGTTGTTCGACGGTTGACTCGTGTGGGAAGTTTTATATTGCTGCACTGAAGGACCATGTGAATTTGGGTTTTTCCCTCCAGGGTTTGACAAAGGAGCAGCAAGGTCTCTTTGAAGGCAGCGGGAAGACCATGAAGCATGTGAAGGTGTATTCCCTAGATGATATCGATGAGCAGCGTATTGTCAAATTGCTGCAGATGGTACAGGGAAAATAGGAGTATCTGAGGTCAGCGCTGGGTTTCATACGAGTGGATGTATGGTTAATTCGGTGTGATGGTAAATCAATGGAATGTCTTTTTTTTGAATGGTTGGGGAAAAAGATTTATGTATCAGGTTTTCTATTTGTTGCCTATGGGGTCTGGCCTGTTCTAAAAGATAATTTTTTTCATCATTATCTTTCCTCCCAGACTATACAAAACCAGGCCCCATCTATCATTTTCATTTCAGTGTTTTTTATCATCAATGCATCATCAAGAAGCACAGTGCAAGTGATTTTGCTTTTTGTACCGCTTCTTTTTGATTCATCCCCTCTCTTATGTTTTCGAAATATGCTTCAACAAAGACTTTTTTTACTTGCTGGATTTTTTTTTCATCACCGTTTTTGTTCAGCAGTCGAGCAAATTCTTTGAACCATTCTATCGTAAGTTCTTGTTGAGTTGAAGTATCTTGCCTCGCCCACATGTGTGTTATACTTTCTTATTGCTTATATTTACCATTTTTCAAGACAACTGTCAAAATGCCATAATAACATGTCTTGTCTGGTGGGAACGCTGTCGATGCTTCTTTCATTGACCGTGATCAAACAGACACTGATTCTTTTTTTTCAAATAAGAGTTTCAATACAATAGAATGAACATCTTTCTCTGTGTAAATAGGTGTTTCTTGGATACAAAGCACTTGTTCAAAACATTTATATGAAACAAGGACATATTAGTCTCTGACCCTATGATATGGGGGAGGAATTATATGAGAAAAATATTGTGTGTGGGAAGCCTGTTGGCAGCATTGCTTGTGATGATGGTGCCACTGGTCTCTGCTGTTGAGTTCAAGACCATTGAAACACAATTGAACAACCCAATCATTCAAGGCATCACGCCTCAAAACCTAAAAAAGGAATCAGATGATCCTCAGCCAAAGACGATCATCATCCTGACGCTCCTCATCTTGTTTTTGAAACTTGTTCGCTTTGTCCTCAGTAAGCTGAAGGTCTCAAACATCTTCTTTGCATTGTTCTTGTTGTGGGTCTTCAACCTCTTTAGTTAGTTCCGTCTGTTGCTTTCTTCTCTTTTTTTCTTTCCGATGGTCCTGCTGGTAGGCAGCACCTAGAAAAAAAGGGAAGGCTGGATGAAAGGAGGGGCGGAAAGGTTTGTCGGGCGCTGAAGCAGAGATCTTTTTCGTCCCCAGCGGTAACACGATACAAGAGCTTCTATGCACTCAATATAATAAAATATCAAATTTTTGTGAAAAATGTTACAAAGAATAGTCCAATGGCCTTTCCTCCAATCGGTAAGAGAGTAATATGTTACGTTAAAAGTGGGGTCTAAGGGAAGATTTATGTACTAGAAAAGCATATAATATTATGGGGGTCTGACCTTTCCTAATAAGAAAGCTTTTCGAATTCAAACCTTTCCTCCCAGAATTTTAAACACCAGACCCCCTTCCCTTTTCACTACAACTCATCAGGTAATTCCTCTGGCGTGTAGACTCTACACCTTTCTCTTCTTCAGAAGTTTTTAGTACAACCACGCCATCCTTTTTGTGATTACAATGCCACCGACCAAAACCAAAAAGAACAGACTGTCGACTGAACTGAGTCCGTACTTACAGCAACACGCGACAAACCCCGTGGACTGGTACCCCTGGGGTGATGAGGCGTTCCAAAAAGCAAAAGAACAAGACAAACCCATTTTTCTTTCCATAGGTTATGCAACCTGCCACTGGTGCCATGTTATGGCACATGAATCCTTTGAAGACCAAGACGTAGCAAAGATGCTCAACGACGCCTTCATCTGCATCAAAGTCGACCGGGAAGAACGACCCGATATCGACACCATCTACATGAAAGTCTGCTACCTGCTCACCGGCTCTGGTGGATGGCCACTGACCATCATCATGACCCCTGAGAAGAAACCATTTTTCGCGGCGACCTATCTGCCAAAGACGACACGGTTTGGCAGGAAAGGCATCATAGAGCTTACAGAGCAGATAACAACTCTCTGGCAGAACCAGAAAGCCTCTCTCACCACCACTGCAGATACGATAGTTACGGCACTATCAAACCAGCAATCATCTGAAAAATCGATGAAACATCTTGATCAAAAGACATTGGATCAAGCCTACGAACAACTCGTCGCTGTCTTTGATGAACATTACGGTGGATTCTCTGCTGCTCCGAAGTTTCCCACACCACATCATGTGCTCTTCCTGCTCCGCTATTGGAAAAGGACTCACGACCGCTATGCTCTAACCATGGTCGAACGGACACTTGAACAGATGCGACTTGGGGGGATCTTCGATCAGATCGGTTATGGGTTCCATCGGTATGCCACCGACCGAGAATGGAACATCCCTCACTTTGAAAAAATGCTCTACGATCAAGCTCTCCTCCTCATGGCATACACAGAAGCCTATCAAGTGACACGGAACCCCTTGTATCGTCAGGTCGTCTTGGAGATCGCCACGTATGTCGCACGGGATATGACCTCCCCGCAGGGTGGTTTTTACAGTGCGCAGGACGCAGACAGCGAAGGAGAGGAAGGGAAGTATTACACCTGGACGACCAAAGAACTTGAAAAACTCCTTTCCACAGAAGATTTCCTCCTGGCAACAGAGCTTTTCAATATCCCTAAGAAACAGGAACATCAGAGAGAGGCAGAAGGACAAACCTCCGCTCGCCATATCCTGTCTCATCAGCGGTCATTTCAGGAATCAACCGAGTTTCTTGGCTTAAGCGAAGAGCAGCTGACAGCAAAGCTACATCAGATTACTTCAACCGTATACCATGCTCGGATAAAGAGAATACCGCCTTTGAAGGATGATAAAATCCTATCCGATTGGAACGGGCTTATGATCGCGGCACTAGCGAAGGCAGGTGTGGTCTTCGAAGAACAGACCTACGTCGAAATGGCGATACACGCAGCAGCGTTCCTTAGAAAACACATGATTCACAAAAACGGGGGGATCCTGCATCGGTTCAGAAACAACACCGCAGGGATTCCAGGGTTTGCTGATGATTACGCGTTCTCAATCTGGGGCTTTATTGAGTTATACCAAGCGACCTTCGATATAGACTATCTGGAAACAGCTCTTCTGCTCAACCAATATTTCAGTAAACATTTCTGGGACGAGGTGCAGAAAGGATTCTTCTTCGCAGAATCAACAGAGTCCGCTTTCCCAGCGACAAAGGAATGGTATGATGGGGCACTTCCCTCTGCAAACTCTGTTGCGACCTTAAATCTTCTGCGTCTTGGGCGACTGACTGCAAATACGACATTTGAGGACATGGCTTCTTCCCTACTTCAATCTGCAGCGAACCATATCCTCTCAAATCCTTCGGGATATACATATTTTCTGACTTGTGTTGATTTTGTGTTAGGTCCCTCTCAAGAAATTGTGGTTGTCGGTAATCGAAAGGGAAAAGATACGCAAGAATTTCTGACACAGATCCACCAGTCTTTTCTCCCAAGTACTGTTGTTATCGTCCTTCCTCCAAACCCTGCTGCGCCACAATATCAACGGGTCTTTCCGTTTTCCTTGCAGTATACGCAAGTGAACAAGAAAGTTACCGTCTATGTGTGTTCAAATTATCACTGTGAGCAACCAATAACCCCGAGTGAAGCGTTGAAAAAACTTCTCATATAGCAGATGGTTTCGGTTTTTTTTCCCCGTCTGAATACATCAAGAGAAATCGACAATCGTCGTAATTATTATCATAAATTTAATATATGGGGTAAAACATATGAAAAAAATGGGATAGGAATAAAAAAAGGAGAAGGAACAAGATGAAGAAATCAAGTCTGAAAAAAATATGTATTATTATTTTAGCAGGACTCTTTCTGAGCACCAGCATCACAACTTACTCAATCGCACAGATCTCTGAAAAAAGCACACCCGCAGGACAACCATTGTTCACAAAAGAAACAGTCATGGTGGGAATGAGAGACGGAATCCATCTCGCAACCGACGTATACCTTCCTGATGGGGGCTCCCCACCCCATGGTGCCATCCTCATTCGAACCCCCTACAACAAAAATGGCACAGGGATGGGGGATTGGGCCAACAAAGGCTGGCCATCAATCGTCCAGGACACCCGCGGACGGTTCCAATCACAAGGACTCGATACCATGTTCCGCGATGATCACACCGACGGCTACGACACATTGGCCTGGATAGCAGAACAAAACTGGTCCAATGGAAAGGTTGCGACCATCGGAGGGTCTGCAACAGGGATAGTTCAATACCTCATGGCGGGAACAAACCCCTCCGCCCTCACCTGCCAATATATCGGTGCTGCAACACCAAATCTCTATACCACCATCTACCCAGGGGGACAATTCAGAAAACACATGGTAGAATCCTGGCTGGAGAATCAAGGGAGCTCCTATGTCCTGCCTGAAATCTGGGCTCATGAGAATTATACCATGGATTTCTGGACCAATGTATCCCTTGAAGACAACTGGCAGGACGTCAATGTCCCAGCTTTCCACCTCGGCGGCTGGTATGATTGTTTCTGCCAAGGATTACTAGATGGATTCATGGGATATCAATATCAAAGCGGACCAGGTGCCCTAGGGAAATCCAAGCTTGTCGTCGGACCCTGGACCCATACGTTCTTCGGGGAACGACTGCAAGGAGAACTCCTCTACCCAGAAAACGCAAAGGATACGTTTACCGCGCAGTACTGGGATGAAATCCTTGACCAATACATCTTAGAGACATCAAACGATTTTGAAAACCGACCGACCGTGGTCTACTATGTGATGGGTGATGTCACAGATCCTTCTGCACGGGGCAATTTCTGGCGCTATGCAGACGCATGGCCTCCGATACATGAAGATGATGCATGGTATCTTCAGGAAAACCAGATGCTGAGCATCTCCACACCTGGTTCGTTTGCCCCATTGACCTACACCTATAACCCAAACAATCCTGTTCCAACAAGAGGAGGCACCAACCTCTACCCTCTGCCACCGACGCTTGCTGGTCCCTATGACCAACGACCTGTGGAAAACAGAGCAGATGTCCTTCTCTTCACCAGTGATGTCCTCAATGAACCCTACGAGGCGACAGGGCGAATAAAAGCAAAGCTCTATGTTTCTTCAAACTGCCCAGACACTGATTTTACCGTCAAACTCACTGATGTATATCCCGATGGACGCTCTATGCTTATCTGTGATGGGATACTTCGGATGAGAAACAGAAACGGTTGTGACCACTGGGAGTTCATGACCCCTGGGGAGATCTATGAAATCGAAGTTGACCTGTGGAGCACATCATATATCTGGGAAGCTGGTCACCGTATTCGGGTCGCGGTGTCCTCATCAAACTATCCCCGCTATCTTGCCAACCCGAACACCATGGATGGGATTAATCAGAACACAGGTTATACCCTGGCCCAGAACACCCTGTATTTTGATTCTGAACATCCCTCCTGCATCCTGCTGCCGCGGTATACGGGGAACTATGCACCGTTCAAACCAAGCATCCAAGGTCCTGCCCGGGGAGAGCCAAACGTTCCTTATACATTCCACTTCAATACTACCGATAAAGAGAACGAAGACTACGAGCTGTATGTTGAGTGGGGAGATGGAACATCAACAGGCTGGATAGGTCCTTTTCCTTCAGGCCAAGAGGTGGTAGTAAACCATACATATTCAGTCAAACAACTCTTTTCAATAAAAGCAAAGGCAAAGGACGTAAACGGTGATGAATCG
>CAYXPY010000014.1:17095-48181 GCA_964467345.1 uncultured Thermoplasmatales archaeon
CAAACAACTCTTTTCAATAAAAGCAAAGGCAAAGGACGTAAACGGTGATGAATCGGAATGGAGCACCCATACCATCAACATCCCTTATTCATCCCCAAGTACCCCTCCTTTCCTTCTCCGCCTGTTAGAACGATTCCCCCTCCTCTCTCGACTGATTCAAAGACTCTGGAGTCTCTTAGAGAAACTCGCCATCATCAGATAAAGACACTCTTTGAATGAAACAAAAGAACTAAACAGATATCCCAAGAGTTGCATTCCAAAAAGAATCATCCGAAAAAAAGTTTTTCAATCAAAAACACTGGTCACCTGAGCGGTTCTGCAGATAGACGTCTTTATTCTTCTTCCTCCTCCTCTTTTATCCGTATCCGATGTTTCTCCACGAACTCTTTTGCATTCCCCAACCAGAACTTCATTGAGGATTTCCTTTCGACAAGCCCAGCGGTCGCGATCCGAGCGAAGTCCTTGTCATACGTGATGATGCCTCGCACCTCAGGATGCTCATAGGCTGCCTGCACCAAAGACAGATCAGCAACTGAGGGTTGCTTTAAGAAGTTGGTTTTGACCTCGGTTAGTTCGCTGGGGATCATGTTCACGGTATAGATGAGGAACGTCTCTGGTAATTTTTGTTCAAGCACCGAGCCGACCTCTTCGATGATCTGACGGGATGTTGCGATACACAAAGAAGACGACTGCATATCAAGGATCGCCTGGCAGTATCGCCGACGGCTGCTGCGCGGTTCGAAGGCGTAAATCAAGATATTAGCATCGACCAGGTACACATCATAGGCGATCCTCTCATGAAAGAAATGTCGATAATTCAACAGCGTACCGCATGCACAGACATTTTTACGGTTTCGCCGGATAAGAATTCTTCGTTTGCAATGAGGACATGTGACCTTCATAGCACAATAATGTAATCAAGAAGACTTTTATTTACTAATCTATTCAAAATACTCTTTTCACTGGAATAACGGGTGCAGTAAAATGAAAATGAGACGCAATGACATCGATGGCATCCCAAGTCACACCAACTCGGGTCACAAAACATGAACCAAAAGCAAACAGACCTAAAAGGATACAACACATCTCCAAGGAAATGGCATTTCTAAGAGAGATCTGAACCTTTCAGGGAGAACACATAGCCTGGCAACAATCGCCTCATATCCAACACAAAAACACCAGGAATTTCTCCTTTTTTCCTTTTTTTCTCAAAAACGAACCAATAAAAATCTATTAAAAGGGGAAAACCATACAAACTCCTATGAAGGGAGGATTGTCAGATACACAAAAAAGGCTAATCGAATGGCTTGAGCAAAACAACCGTTGGTTTGTGACAACAGACGAAATCGCAGATTTTCTTTCTATATCAAAGCAAGAGGCACGACGAATGGGATTCACCCTTAGTCTCAAAAAATGGTTCATCACCCTCAAACAGAACGAATACCTACTCTTACAATCACTTACCAAACACCAACCCCCACGTATCCATCCCCTTGTCATCGGAAGCCATCTCATCGATCCCTATTACTGTTCGTTTTCCACAGCAGCAGCCTACCATAAGCTTGTCCCGGAAAACACCAAGATGGTGTATATTGTCACTACAACCATCCGCAACAATCCTGATATCCACGGTGTTTCCTACCGCTTCATCCATGTCACCCCCCGTAAATTCTTTGGCTACACCCCGGTCAGCATCGATGGCCAAAAGGTAAACATGGCGGAGAAGGAGAAAATCTTCGTAGACGGCCTTGAAAAGTTCAAATATATGGGCGGTCTTGCCGAAGTCATCAAGCTGTTGAAGAACAACATACAGAACCTTGACGTGCAGCGACTCGTCGACTATACCGTCCTTATGGGATCAAGCACGCTTATCCAACGAGTCGGCTATGTCCTGGACCAATTTGATGTCACCTTCGACGAGGACTTCCTCCGAAGCTACAGCCTTGGGGTCTTGACATACCTGGACCCCTATAGCACCAGTGATATGAAACCAAGACGAGACGAGAAATGGAACCTGATGATCAACATCCCAGACTCACTCTTCACAGAAGATTCTTGAAAAAAAATTGTTTCCTTATGTCTCTTTTTTCTGACTGAGATACAGACGTTTTTTCCGTTCGATTTCAACAAATCTCTCGACAGCCTTCAGGATTTTTGCGTCCCAGGTTTTCTCCTCAAGTATTCTCCCCAATGCCGCTGTGTCCAGCTGACTGACGTCCTCAAGCTTCCCAAACGACCGCAGCGCCTCCTCTAACTCCTCCCGCTGGGGACTGTTCTTGCTTGGAAAACAATATTTCTCGTTTTCCGAGATCCGGATTTTATTCTTTGATCCGAACACCACCTCGATGTGTTCTTTTTCGGCAAACATTATCAGCGCCTCCTCAAGCTTTTCCAGCTCGGCATCCCACTGCAGGTTTGCAATCTTCTGCGCGGCTTTGACCTCTGCGTACCGATTCACCAGGGTTACACCGGTATCCTTGAGATACTCGTTCTCAGCCTTATCCTTTATCATATTCAGATGGGACCATTGCGGGCAACAGGATTGATACTCACACCACTCACAGAGGAACCCGGGGTTTGCCTTGAACTGTTCGTCATGCTCGATTCTCTGGATCAATTGAATCGTATCAAGTTTCAGCTGCGCAAGCTCTGCATCGGTCCTGGTAGAATCAATTTCCTTATCGAACTTCAAGAAATGCCAAATCAACCGTACATGCGTAACGTCCGGGTACTGGTTTTTCACTCCTATCATATACAACGCAAGCTGTCGGTCTGTCCGGATATAATCTGCCAATGGCAGCCGTGAGTTGGTCTTATAATCATGAATCTCGTAAAACCCATCCTTTACCTCCGTCAACCGATCGATGTACCCTTGCAGCTTGAACTGCCCAGGTTCATCAAGGGTGATGCGGATTAGCTCCTCCAGGGCGACCGTCTTTCCCTGGTTGAACGGCTGATATCGTACATAATAATCGGAGAGGTACTTCTCTGCCATCCTCAGATAATTCTCAGGACTGTACTGGGTGTTGACGATGATGATATCATCATTCCAGTTCTCCTGCCACTGCTGCCGCAACCACACCAGCAGCTCTTCTAACGTATCCTTTTTTTGATACTGCAGGTCCCGATACAGTTTTTCTAACGCCTCATGGACCCGGATGCCAAGGAACGCCTCGACTGTCTCTTCCTTTTCTGTTTCAATTTTATCGATGTATTGGAACTTGAATTTCAGTGGACATTGTTCATAACAACTGAGACGCGAATGCGAATACACCGTCATGAGAACGGAAAACAGCTGCTCTGGTTTAATGGTATCGAGCATCCTTTAGCGCATAGCTACAAAAAGCCTCATGAACGCAGTGGATGCTTACAGAAGAGAGCACTGAAACGATCTCTAGAGTGGTTTGTTTCTCTGTCTGAGCCATTCATAGATCTTCGGATAGACTTCCTCTCGAGCGTTCAACCCGAGATTCAAGTCAAGATGCCCATAATCCGCATGATACCCCGCCTCCTTGGAGAACTCTAGATACGTCACATCAGTGCTTCCGACATGGTCTTTGACATAGTGCATTTCGGTCTTCGGCGCCATCTTATCTGCCCCCCCAGCGATAACCAACAGGGGTGAAATGAAACGATGGAGGTTCTGCGTATAACTATACGGGGTGACTATTTTTTTCATCCCCGGGAGCCTCCCAAAAATATCATACATCCAGGGATACCGCGGGTACCGACAAAACGTCATATGTTTAAAGAACAAGGAGAACTGAGAAAGCACCTTTGAGGAGAGGACATCAGAAAGCCCCACCCGCAGATACGTCTGCAACACCTCCGGGTCGACATTCTCCAGGTTGACCCCAAGCCCCCTGAAATGAGTGGCGATCTCCCCTGATTTTTCTACAAGCTCCATGAGACGGATCGGTATTGACACGTTCCGGGGTGTGATCCGGGTGATGAACTCAAGGAATACACTACTCTTACCGAACACAACCGGGGAACCAATAGTGACCACACCCTTGAGGTTTTTCTGACCCTGCTTGGTCTGACCATAGGCATACGCAATCATCCCCCCCATACTCTTTCCAACCCAGAACACCGGTGGCGCACCCTGTTTCCTGTCCAGGTAGCTTTGCTGCACCCGCTGGATGATTGCAGGAACATCCTTGTCAACATAATCATCCACGCACCAATGGAAACGCTCCGGGTTCTGCCGAGGATCAAAGGAGGATACCCCTGCCCCTCGGAGCTCTGGGACCCAGACATCAAAGACCGGTCCACCGTCAGACCGTTGTTGTGAGAGAAACCCCGCAAGACTGTACTGCAGCCATTCCTTTGAGCCGGGCTGCCCAAAATCACAGCTGTTCTTGTTCGCAGCCAGACCATGACATAAGATAACGGGACACCGACCGACGACCGACCCGCTTGGGTGATAATGGAAAATCCGAAGGTTCCACCTATCGATGGTCCGTGCAAAAACAATCTCCTGTTGGATCTGCATCTGTCCCATAAGTTCCCTAGAACAAATCCCCGTTGAAAAACTCTCCTGCATATTCCAAAAGTAAACAATGGATTATCATGAAAAAAAAAGATAAGAGGCGCATCAGCGTTTGTCGTCACAACGGAAGCAGTAATACCGTTCGAAATCATAACTGACTGTTTTTTCACCGTGCATAAACGTCTTTCCACAGCCTGCACAATTCAATGCAGGTCGTTTCTGAATGTCTTTTGATTTTTGTTGCATCTCCCTCGCCATCCAAACTGGTTCTCGGTTGAAGTTCAGCATGTATGGACATCCCGTATATATTCCTTTTCATTGAGCTGGTACGACAACCTAACACAATGACGTTAAGATAAAAACCACGTTGAAGTGGAAAAGGAAGGGTCTGGGCTACAAGTCTGGGAGGAAAGAATGCAAAAAAAGACATTCTAAGAGCCCAAACCCATATATTAATATAAAAATCAGATAAATAAATGTATCCCTATCATTCACCAATGGAAAAAATCCTTTTTTCAATGGGTTTTTGATGTATATGTTCATAAAAAATCGATTATTTCAGGAATCTTTTTCAAAAAATCTACCTGAAAAAAAGCAACACGCACTTTTTACCAGCAGTCGTCTGCGAGGCACTGTAGAGATCCATCACCAGTCAAGAGGACCCCAGTTTCTGCTGTTACATTTCGGACATACATATGTCGTATGCCCTTTCTCAGTCTCGATTTTCACAGGTGCGATGAATTTTGTTTCACACTTTTTGCATTTGTAGAAGTTTACCATTTTACAAAGAAAGAACGGTTCTGACTTAAAAAACCTTTTTTTCCTGCTCCCCCAAAAAACAACAAAGACCAAACATCCTACAAACCAATAGTTTTTTACACAGAACGTTATCTCATACAACACCAATACGAGTCCGTCATTATGTCAGAAAAAACCAATAAATCTCCAGAGGGTCATACCAAGGATATCGACGAAAGCAGGGAGACGAAGATCCTTAACCTCATCTGCAACATCTCTCTGCTCCTCATGATACTGGTTACCGATGCGTTTTCCGAGATGTTTACGAACATCTCAAAGGAGTTCATCACCTCTCTAAGCAATAGCATCAGCGGCACACAGGGAGACACACAGAACCTTGACGAATTGCAGAAACAATTCCCCGACCAGCTCAGAAAAGAACTCCTCACTATGAAACAAGACCTCGCAAAACAAATCCAGGAAAAACGAAAAACACTTGAACCCTTGCTAGCCGATAAGCGGTTTGACAACGGCATTATCCTTGCCGAACACAGCACCATTCATCTCCCGAGACTAACCAAAGACCTTGATGAAGCTACTCTTCTGGGGTATCTGGCCTTGTTGCAGACAAACGACCCAGAGTTTTCTGAGATGTTCCAACAGCTCCTAGAATGGATGAACAGCCTTCCCCAAATGCACAAGAAAGAATAAAAAGAAAAAAAAAGGAAAAAGAGGGGATTTAGGAGTATCCACCGATCATAAGGCTCGGATCACCAAGCAGCTGCCATTGTTGTATGGTCTTCTGGTCAATCCCATCCCACCCAGAATCAACACGCCAGTAATCATACTCCCAGGTCTTAAAATTAGAGATATACCCGGAAATCGCCTGGATGTAGGCCATGCCAAGAACCGTCTGGTTCTCCTGACCGTACTGTCGGTAGAACTCCGTGTTCAACCACCCGTCACCAGGCCCGATCATGCACACATCACCTTCAGACCCCCAACCATATCCGGTGTTTCCCATGGTCGCAATCGAACCGGTATGGGGCATCTTCACCATATACCACCCCCAACATTCAGGCAGCGGAGTCCCGTAGGTGAACATGTTCATCGGGAGCAATCCATCAAGCAGTGAGGGGATCAACGAGACGCTGAACATACTATTATGACAACCACCGACGTTTGTCACTGGTAATTTATCGGTGTTTGTCAATTTTCTCATCGGGAAAACAGGGAATTGTACAAACGGGAAGTACCGTGACGCCTGCATCACCAGGAGCCCTTCCACTTGACCATACCGCCGGTTCCCTGGGATCCCTGGGTAATGATCACCCCACCATCCCGGACTGCCATGCCCCGAGAAATACGCAAGACCATAGCCTTTACTGTATTCATCGATGACATCAGACATGTCAAACCATTTCCCATTGGAGGTAAACACGACGTTTGCTTCATACTCCTCAGGCATGTATGTCAAAGCTCCACCGCGCCCATACAGGGTTTTTTCACCGACCACCCATTCACCTTCATAGTATGTCTGCATGTTCTCCCGGGTCGTCTCAAACACGCTCGTACCCTCATCGTTTTCTATCCAGAGGACCAGATCCGTAAGGTTGCCATAGGGTTGCGGATCATAGCATTTCCCTCGGATCGTCAACACACCATCGACATAGGAGATGTCTGCCCATCTATACAAATCGTTGCAGTAGGCCTCCCCATCATGTGGTTCATAGGTGTAATCGGTGTTGCCAAGGGTGTTCCCATTTGAGATAGTGACGATCTCAGCAATAGGCGGTGCAGGATACCCATTTGCGAGTGCAGGGTTCAGATGGTCATCATGGTTAAACGTGATGTTCGTCTCAGCTGATGTATCAAGAGTGATATGGATTTCATCGATGGGGCCGCCCTCCTCAGAGTTAAAGGCTTGTGCATAGATGGTGTACTCCCCGTCGGGCAGACTGGTCGTGTCCCACTGGATATCCCAGTCCTCTTGGTCCAGGAACCCGTCACCGGAGATGACGATCATGTTCTTAAACCAGCTTGGGTCCGCAGGTTGCTTCTCATAGTTGATGATCTTATCGATGACGTTTTTTGCCTCACGGGTGCTCCTGCAGGCAAGCCGGCCATAGGCTACATCAGGATACAAATCCAGTTCGTCACGCAGTGGTCCGGACCACTCTGCAAACACGTCATTGCCATTGGAATCCCAATCGTCGAACACCCCTCCTTCCTTGTAAATGTCCGCGTAATACAGATCGGTGATATACCCAGGCTCGTCACTGGTGAAGTTGTAACTCTCATCACCATCCCATTGGAAGTTCGAATACCGGATGGGGAAATACCAGGCTTTCGCACCATGGTTGACATCATCCTTTTGTTTTGCGATGATGTTCGATTTCAACCCACCGAACAACAGTACATATTTCACATCCCAGGTCTCCAGTGCATACTTGATGAAATATTTTATCTGCTCTGGCTTATCCCGTCCTGTGTACTCCTCGTAGATCGCCTCAGTGGTCTTCAGAACAGCCGTTACCCCCATATCGGACTTATGGTCAATCAACCGTTGAATCTCCGCAGAGAAGACCTCGGGGCCGATGATGACCAGATCATACGTGCTTTTCGCAGGGAAAATTTCCTCAGTTGGTGGCTGGTATCGCACAACAAGGCTGAATTCCTCAGCGACCATGAGGTCACCCGTAGTAGGCTGATATCGAACCGGGAAAAGATTCACGGTCACAAGTGTCGTATGATCTCCTTTGGCGTTCAGACCGCACCCCACATGAAAACCAAACCATGCATCCGGATACAGCGCGTCACTAGAATATACGGTCTTGTCCTTCTCTGACTCAAGCACTGTCTTTTTTGTTGATGTGTAGGGCACTGGTGCTGGTGCAGGCCGTATCTCTCCAGAAACAATCTGTTGGGTCACACCCAGGGGTTGAACCTCGACTTGGACGTTGGTGGCACCAAAGGGTAGTTCGTAGTTCTCTATCAACCGAGGCATCATTGGCTGTCCGGGGTTTAAAAGATACGATTCGTGCTGACTGTAACGAACCAGGATGTAGTTTTCTATACTGTCGACAACCTCAAAAGAGGCTTTGTCAAGGATGACCCTGTCAGTAATGGTCCTTGCCGAAAAAGTCCCTGTTTCTGTCACGTTGGTTGCGACTGTTCCAAACCCGCTTGCGATAAAAATTCCTACAAAGAGTATGCTTAACCATTTTTTCATAATCTACGCCCCTTATCTATTCTAAGTATTATTACCGATATAGTATATAAAACATGGTCCTCGGAGAACGTCATTCTTTAAATATAATCAAAAAATCACTCTCTCAATCCAACGCACTTCAAAAAAATCAGAAATAAAAAAAAAAAAAGATGATGGAGGCCTTAGGCGGCCAACCTGATGAGGCTCCAGAGAACCGGGAACCTCTGCAGAAATCCCTGCAGGAGGCTGAGGAGTTGGAATTTTATAGAGGAGAACTCCACCGGTGTTTTCATATAAACGGTGATTGTGTCAAAATCACCAGGATCATGGGTATTGACGATCTTTATGGTCCCATTGTACTCCTCTCTGTCTTTTGGTGCTACGACATTGACAACGATGTTTATTGTTCCATCCTCTGGTTTCAACCCGGTGCCACTTTCAGGTGTAAATGTCCATTCACCCCAGCTTGGCCATTCAACAACCATCCAGTCAAGCCCAGAATCAGGTTCTCCTATGTTCTGCACCGTGAAATTCCCCATGACCGTTGCCCCTGGTTTTACCTTCGCCCAGCTTAGCTCACCTTCGCATTCCAGATCCGGGTAGGTAGGTATCCAGCCGGTCGTGTATCCTTTGATGCAGAAGTTTGCGGTATGATCCCATGTCGGATCGCTAAATGAATACTCGTAGAGGTCAAGCCAGGAGGAGCCACTCTTGTAGTAGCTTTCACCTTCATGGGCGACGGATTTCACAATCGTCCTTCCATCCGCGCCTAATAGCACAGGCACATCTGAGGTCCGATCGAAGGGCTGTCCACCAGAGAACAACTTTACGTAGAGATAGAAATCATCGTCAGCTTCAAAACCAATTGGGCTGGTGAGCGTAACGGTATGATACCCGGTATACTGGGCGGTTCCTGAGACAGAAGCAAGCTCATCAAGCAGGGTCCCCCCCTCGAAACGGTCATAGACGATCACCTGGTAGTCGACATCATCAGTAGCGGTATAGAAACTGACCGCCTGTAATGCCTCCTCGCCGTTGGTGACAAACGCGTTGAACGCCTCAGTTACGTCTTGCATCTCATCTCGCCACCCATGGTAATCATGGTAATAGGTATGATTGTATTTCAGTAATTCAACATCCTTGTAGGAAATCGCACCCATCTCCGGGTTCTGACAGCTGTGTTTGTCGTAATAGGAGATCCAGAAATACCCTCCTTGTGGTCCCCATCCTGAGCCCCAGCTGTTCTTACATAACCACGCGCCAGGATTTGGCGCCTGTGTTACTTTCGCATCATCCCAGCCGACAATCGCAATCGCATGGTTCGGGTCATCCGTAGTGGCAGGTGGTTGGTAATGAGCATAATAGCTCCCGAAGTTTTGGATAAAACTAGAGGAATAACACATACAAGTACCCATGACCCCTTGCGTCATGATTTTTTCCTTAATCGTATCGATGTTGCTCAGATCAGAACCAGCGACAAACCATTCAATCTCCACTGGGTAGAACAGCTGATAGGAACTGTCATACCGAGCTGGCGCAGAATAATACCAATTATCATCATATTCGGTTTCATCATTCGCAGCCTCGCTGTACACCGCTCCCTCTCCACGGGTGATGTAGGCCGCGGTGATAAGATAATCTCCCCCATTATGGACCTGTAGTCCACTTCCGGGAAAATCATCATTGTTAAAGGTGTTAAAGCCATTCCACCAGTCAAGATGATACTCGGCAAGGTTCGGCTCCTCGGTGTTGCCTGTTTCATCCCAGTTCCCGGTGATAAGCAGGTTTCCCTCGATGGCTGCCATCGCCCCATGGGTCCAACACGTCCCACCTGATTGTGACTTGACTGATGTCACGTAGTTTATGCCACCGACATTCCGCAGGTCAAAGGAGCTTGGTGGGTCCATCAACGGTGTACTTGGCGTCGTCTGCGCAGCAGGTATAAGATCTGTTTTTCCTGTAGTAAAAGCACTAGCGGGTGCGATGACAAGGACCGTTATCATCGACAAAATACCTATTTTTATCAAAATACTCTTTCTAATCATTTTACTATCCCCTAATTTCTTTTTGTTTCTCTAAGATAAAACAATAATCTTTTCATATATAAATATTCGTAATTAATAAAAAGATAATCAGACCTGTAAGATCGGTAAAATTCCGTTGTCGACCAGGATTACCAGAAACGGAGAAGGGTAATCCTGATCGAGTGCGGAGCGAACTCATTTCTCTAGATATTCAGCAAGACGAAGCCAAAGACGCAGCAAAGCTTTCGATAACCCTCAGAAACCCCACTGTTAATGCCAATGCGATCACGACATATAAAATCCGTGTTCTTTGTCTTCCTTCAATCAACCAAAAATATCAGTTTTTTTTTACGTTTGACGAAAACGTCGATACCTCGGTTTTCACCGCTCTGAATATCAGCAGTACGACTCTTGAGAAATACTGTGAGTGTTCCTTCGGAAACAATGACATCAGTTAAACATTCCTCATGACTCTTCACATCATCTGATCAGGTTTCCCATTATTTTATTAAAAAAGACCAGATGATCGTCTTCGGTTTCTATCTGATAGATCATATGAACTCCTGCTCCTCGCATCCTCTTTTATCCTGAATAGCTAAAACCACCATTTCTTGTTCGAATCATTAATCAATCTCTTTATTTCTTTTTGTTTGAAATAAAAAACTAAGAATAGCTTAATAAATAATCAAACCCTCATATAATTATCTAGGGAAAGGACAAAAAAAATTAAGGTATTGAAATGAAAAACCTGTGTCTGGCAATGACCTCTTGGTCGATCATACAACCAACTGCTGGTGCACCCCCCACCGCAGAGAGAAAAAAAACACCTTTCTCCAATCACGATTCAGTCATAGTATCGACACTAGTGGTGAAGGAACATGGAGAACGCCTCCTTATAAAAGCGACACCCTGGCCTGCAGAACATGATAAGAGATATGATACTTCCCGCGATCTCGCGATTGTCCCTTATCGATTGTTGCTCTTCCAAAAAGAACCTGTAGATCAGTTCCCCTTTTTCGTATAACGTGTCGCCTCCAAAACCTTCTCTAGGTGCCTTCACCCCTTCCCCTATCTCACCCAGCTCTGAACAATCACCAAGAGCTGGCATCCTCGCCTTTTTTTCAAAAGATCATCTGATACATAAAAAAAAACAGAACAGATCAGATAAAAAAAAAATTAAAAAAAAGGGGTTATGCGGGAATAACCCATATACCAGCGATGAACCGGTGGGTGACAATCCCTCGGAACTCACTGTAGGGAAGATACCCACAACACGGGTACTCCCCGTTGGTTTCAGTCAGAATCCGTGCAGACCTCCCCTGCCCGCTCAGATGACTTATCTCAAAGACCTTCATCGGTAAGAACCGGAAACCAATCGGAGCGTTTTTTTCCAAACCAGCGATTTTACCAAAAAGGATGATCCGTGAGGTCACCCCGAGCACCGGTATTTTCACTGCAAGGGTGCCCCATTCGCTTTCAGCGCCCATCACGTCTTTCGCCTTCACTTTCACCATAAATGTAGCTTTTGACTCCCAAGTATGATTGACGATGATTTGTTCGCCTGATTCATAGGGTCCAAGCCAGTCGTTCGTGGTCTCATCACCCCAGTCAACGAAATAAAAAATCTGCTGGTCTTCAGGGTCCACAGCCTTGAGGGTATATTCATACGTCACCCCTGGTTTCCCCTTTTCAGGACCAGTGATCGTTGGTTTTTCTGGAGCTGTGTTATTGACAATTCCAAGATAGTTTTTCAGGAACTCATCCCATCCTGTTTCAATAGCAAAATTCGTCGCCTCATAGGGGGACGGCAAGGTCGGATACCGCAGGCTATCGTTATAATCACCTGCCCGGCGAGGGAAATAGATACTGAGTCCATGAGCCGGGTCATCGGAGAGATGGACGTTTGCAATGACCGCGGAATCTATCGTGGCTTGAATCGAATCCCTCAGAGAAATAAAACCAGAGTCACTGATTGTACAGAGGTCCAGGAAATGATACAGGTCGATGTAATAATCGATCCACCAGAGTCTTGCATAGACCCGTGCTGACTCAAGCGCGGTGGTAATCTGAGTCTTGTACTCATCAAGATTCTCCAAGAAGAAAACCCCCAGATCATTAATCTGGTTTTTCAGAGTTGGAAGATACGTAAGATCTGTCGCAGCCATGGTTGTTTTCATTCGATATTGTGGGTAGTCATGTGGTACGAAATGATTCACCATGGTGGTTGCAAACTGACGAGACGTCATGGTCGGATTAGCGGTTAGATCATCGAGTGACTGCACATACGGCCATTCACCAAGCATCCCACATTCCGGATAAGCGATGAAATAATCAACACAGGAATTGATCTGGAATGCGACCTCCAAATTCCCGGTCATGCATGTTTCAATACCTACGATATCAAGTTTGTCAGCGCCAATAGCAGTAATTTGATTCAGTGCGCCAAGAAGCTCAGGCATCGTAATCATCTGACCACGACCATGGTCATCCCAACAGACACCCTGCCAACCACATCCTTTGTTACTGGAGATGAACAGCGCGTAATTGGTTGAAGGCAGATCGTTTTTCACTTTCGTGACATAGTTGACAATAGTATCAGGGTCATCCATACTTGATTCAGATTCCCATGTTTGCTGCACCAGGGTGGTGCCATCTAGATAATACAGACGGGTATCACCAACTGCGATCTGATCGATAAGCAGCGTGATTTCTACCTGTTCAGAGGATCCTTCCTGCCTGATGGACTCAAGCACCTGACCTTGAGCAGCAGAAAGATTGTTATCACCGACGAGATACACCATCACAACCCAATCAACCGTTTCAAAGGTCGGTCTGTTCTCTGTCTTATTTGTCATTGCAGCCTGACCCACACCACTGATGCATACAGCGATGAGGATAAAACAGCCTATTTTTTTCCAAGTATTGTTCTTCTTCATGGTCATTCTCCCTACTAATAAGCACGGGAATTTTTTCATATAAGGTTACCTGCTTATTTTTTGTACGAAACGGTACTATTGATAGGATTTCTTAATAAAACGAGAAATAACAAAGAACGATGCTCTGTTCATTAAAATAGGCAAAAACCATGAAAAGTTATATATGAAACATTTTCACTTCTGGTGTCGACAGAACAAGACCGTAGCCCCGTAGTGCAGCGGTTAGCACAAGAGACTCTGGATCTCTAGACACCAGTTCGAATCTGGTCGGGGCTGTCAGATGAGTGTGGGGAACATGGAGTCAAGTGAACAGATTACAAAGGATTTCATCCGAGAGATCATCGATACGGATATTGAAACGAACAAATACAACGGGCGGGTTCATACCCGGTTTCCTCCCGAACCGAACGGGTATCTGCATATCGGTCATGCGAAATCAATTTGTTTGAACTTCGGAATCGCCGCCGACTACAAAGGCCTCTGCAACCTGCGGTTCGATGATACGAACCCGGCTAAAGAGGAAGAGGAATACGTTCAATCCATCATCGCTAATGTGAAATGGCTTGGGTTTGACTGGGAGGATCGCTTGTTCTTTGCCTCTGATTATTTCCCTCAGATGTACGAGTACGCCCTCCAGCTGGTGAAAGCAGGAAAAGCATATGTCGATGATCTTCCAGCGGATAAGATCACTGAATATCGTGGTACACTCACCAAGCCGGGAAAGAACAGCCCCTATCGCGATCGCCCCGTTGAGGAAAACCTTGATTTGTTCCAGCGGATGAAGGCTGGGGAGTTCCCCGATGGTCAGAAAGTCCTTCGCGCGAAAATCGACATGGCTCATCCAAACCTGAACATGCGTGACCCTGTGATGTACAGGATTCTTCATGCAACTCATCACCGTACCGGTGACGCCTGGTGTATCTACCCGATGTATGACTGGGCGCATGGTCTGGAAGATTCAATCGAACGAATCACCCATTCGATCTGCACTCTTGAGTTTGAGAACCATCGTCCATTGTACGATTGGTTCCTTGAAGCACTTGGCGTCTACCACCCGCAGCAGATTGAGTTTGCCCGTCTCAACCTGACTTATACGGTCATGAGCAAACGGCTGTTGCTTCAACTGGTGGAAGGAACGTATGTTTCTGGCTGGGATGATCCTCGTCTGCCGACCATCAGCGGAATGCGCCGTCGCGGGTACTCACCATCCGCCATACGTTTGTTCTGTAAACGTATTGGTGTTGCAAAATTCAACAGTATGGTTGATTTCGAGTTCCTTGAGCATAACATCAGGGAGGACCTGAACAAAACATCCCCTCGATTCATGGGGGTACTGCGTCCACTCAAGGTAGTCCTTGAGAACTACCCTGATAATCAAACGGAGGAACTTGAGGCAGTCAACAACCCTGAGGACCCTGCGATGGGTATGAGGAAAATCCCGTTCTCCCGAACCCTTTTCATCGAGCAGGATGATTTCATGGAAAACCCTCCAAAGGATTATTATCGGCTGACGCCTGGTCGTGAGGTACGGCTCCGCTATGCGTATTTCATTAAATGCGTCGACGTCATACAAGAAAACGGCAAACCAATAGAGCTCCGTTGCACGTATGACCCTGCCACAAAGGGGGGGTATGCCCCTGATGGCAGGAAAGTCAAATCAACGATTCATTGGGTGTCCGCATCCCATGCGATACCTGCAGAGGTCCGTTTATACGACCGGTTGTTCACAGTCGCTGATCCTGTGGGGCAGAAAGGAGTCGATTTCAAGGAGTTCCTTAATCCACGTTCCCTTGAAGTGTTGCGTGATTGTCGAGTGGAACCTGCGGTGTCCTCATTGAAACTATTTGATCGTTTTCAGTTTGAACGACTTGGGTATTTCTGTGTTGACCCTGATACGAAAGAGAACTCCTTTGTCCTGAATCGTACCGTTGAACTGCGTGATTCCTGGGCGAAACTTCAGAAAAACACCCAGAGGAAATAACACTTCTTTCAGTCTTTACGAATGCATATACTTAAATAAAATCAAAGATTCCCGGTATGAGCATCTAGCCCCGTGGTGTAGTGGCAACATTTTGGCCTTTGGAGCCAACGTCGGCGGTTCAAATCCGCCCGGGGCTGCTTTTTCTAAGTATCATGTAATCACACAGGGTAAGAATCTTTTCAAAAAACAACTTTCTACCCCGGGATTCTTCTTCTGACCGAGAGAGGTATATGTTTAAATACTGTAAGTTGAATACAAGCCAAACAAAAGGATGTAATAAGAATGTATAGAGAAGAAGGACGCGGTCGTTATGGGGGCGCACCACGAGAAATGCATAAAGCGACCTGTGCAGATTGTGGGAAAGAATGTGAAGTTCCGTTTAAACCGAATGGTACCAAGCCTGTCTATTGCAGGGACTGTTATCAGCAACATCGACCAAAGAGATTTTAATAAAAAAATGATTTGTTTGTAGAACGATCATTTTTTTTTTCGAAATCTTTTTTCTTTTTTTTTTTAAATTTTAATTTTTTATCCAAGGCCACCATGCTACGATAGAAGATTTTTTATAACAAATACTATTTGATGCCTCTATGGGCGTATTTACCGGGTTTGGAAGCGATAATCATTCCGGGGTTCATCCGAAGATTCTTGCTGCTCTTCAAAAGATAAACGATGGGTATGTCATCGCCTATGGGAACGATGAGTACACTAGGAAAGCAATCGGCCAGCTCAAAGGTATATTTGGGAAACAGACCGAGATTTTTTTCGTGTATAATGGAACTGCTGCAAACATCCTTGGTTTACGAAACGTCACTGATTCATTTCATTCTATTCTCTGCGCGGAGAGTGCACATCTCACCGTCCATGAATGCTGCGGCCCTGAGAGTTACATCGGCTGTAAACTTGTCAACATCCCCACCCCTGATGGGAAACTCACCGTTGATCTGATTGAACCGTATCTCATCGGGATCAATGATCCTCATATGGCTCAACCTCATGTGATTTCAATAACTCAGTCGACCGAGCGAGGGACCGTGTATCAGCTTAAGGAGATTGAGAAACTTGCTGAGTTTGCTCATGAGCAGGGGATGTTACTTCATATGGATGGTGCCCGGTTGTGCAACGCGGCAGCGTTTTTGAAATCCGGTCTGTATGAGGTCTCAGGGAAAGCCGGGGTCGATGTCTTGTCGTTTGGTGGAACAAAAAACGGGATGATGTACGGGGAGGCAGTCGTGTTTTTCGATAAGAATCTTGCACAGAACTTCGAGTTCATACGCAAGCAGGGGATGCAGCTGACCAGTAAAATGCGTTACATCTCCGCACAGTTCTTAGCGTTTCTTGATGATGATCTGTGGTTGCAGAATGCTTTGCATGCCAATGCAATGGCACAACTCCTCGCAGATCAACTCGAGGGTATCAAGGGGGTGCGGATTACTCAAAAGGTGCAGACAAACATGGTGTATGTGACCATTCCGAATCGTTGTATCACAAAGCTACAGAAACAGTATTATTTTCATCGGTTCAACGAACGTACGTGTGAGGTACGGCTTATGTGTTCGTTTACCACAAAGCCAGAGGATGTTCTTTGTTTTGCTGAGTCGATACGAAAAACTGTACAGTCCCGCTAGGATACCTTACAGTTCTTTTTTTGAGATGAGATACACACCGCCAAAGAGTACTCCAATCCCTATGATTTGCATGATTGTGATAAGCTCCCCCAGGAAAAAGAAAGCAAGAATTGCTGCGAAGAACGGTGTTGAGAGTTCAAGACCGGAGACCTGGGCTGCTTTCAAGCGTTTTAATCCTTCGTAATACAGGATTGTGCCGATGCCGATAATGACACCGATGCAAACCTGGTAGATGTTTGCGATGAACAGAGAAGAGGTCAACCCAAGATATGCGATGAAAAGAAGGGATGGGAAGAAAAAACGATAAAAGGTAATTGTCCCAGCATCTAGTGCGGTGAGGTATTTTTTCATAACGATTGCGGAGGTCGCCCAGGCGATGGTTGCTGACAGCACGATAAGATCACCAAGGGTTCCGAACCGTAATGCCAGCAGGTTTTCAATGGTTCTGGTGGTGACAAGGAACCCGGAGATGATGAGAAGGATGATGCCCAGATAGTCGACTTTTGACAATGAGTCTGATTTCAACAGGAAAAACCCAAAAGCGATGATGAAGATGGGTTGCATGTGCCCGATGATGACTGCGTTGATCACCGGTATTTGTGAGAGGGCGACGAAATACATAAAGTCAGCAACCAATGTGCCCACAAGAGCGATGTAGATCAAAGGGGAGAGCTGTTGTTTGGTCACTCTGAAAGCAGATTTCCTCGTAAGGATGAGGTAGAGAAATGCGGTCAGTGCAGCAACCATGGCTCGTATGGCCGAAGTCTGGAGAAAATCAGAGGTTTCGTAGGACAGTTTTGCAAGTATCGGTTCTATCGCCCACATGACACTTGCCAGCAGAATCGCGGCAACGCCAAGTTGTTTTGTGTTCACAAACGCCCTGAACTGATTGTCAGCTTAAATCGTTTTTTCCCTTGTGTGTCACCATCGGTAGGTTGAGAAAGACGAGGTATCCTCCCTGCAGGTTTCACCTGTGTGCTTCTTACGGGCGTGGACTGAAGATGGTAAAGGATTGGGTCGGGAGAAAATCAAATGATGCAGAGACGAGGTAGCCTGCTTTGTTCATTTCTTCTATGATAGTTTCTTTTGGCACGTTATGGCCGTATCGTATATGGAAACTCATTCGAGAGCCTTTCGGTAAATGTTCAATGATCGCGACTTGACCCTGCGCGGTGAGCAACGGTTTTATTGCTGAGAAGTAGGTGATACGGTTTGCGAGATGATGGTATACGTTGCGAACAAAGACAAGGTCGATGGAATTGGTCGGCAGTGGGACTGTGTGTTCTGTTGTAGGTACGGTAGTGATGTTTGTCATGCTCTGTTTGGCTGCTTGACTGGTGATGAACTCAAGGAACTCCTTGTTGGTGTCGATTGCGTAGACTTTTCCGTTTACACCGACCTGTTTTGAGAAAAGCATCGAGAAGAACCCACCACCTGATCCGATATCTGCGATGGTTTGTCCGGGTTGTATCTGCAGGGTGGTGAGGATTTTTTCTGCCTGGTTTTTCTTCCGAGCAGCTTTCCTGTTGAACATCTTTGCTTTTGAATATCGTGCCATATCTTCTCCTCTTGATGAATTTTTTTTTGTCGGTATGCTCCTTTCTTCTAATAAGGTTTGTTTGTCTCAAGGGATAGCAGAAGGATTAGTGTTAACAAGTAATAATACTAATAAGTAATGAGATTGATACAGGTGTATGACAAAGACATCGTTAGGGTTGGAGGAGAATTTTGAGGCAATGCTGTGCTATATGTTCTTTTGGGTCTCTGGTCTGTTTTTCTATTTTATCGAGGATAAGAACAAGTTCATCCGATTTCATGCGATGCAGTCGATTCTGTTGTTTCTTCCGTTGATGATTCTTGCTTGGATCTTCGGTGGGTTCTTTGGGGTGTTTTCATATGGGTCCGGGTTGTATTTCTTGGCTTGGATCAGCTGGATTTTCTGGTTGCTGGTCTTTGTCCTGTGGCTTGTCTTGATGGTTAAAGCATATCAGATGGAAAAATACAAGCTTCCGGTTATTGGTGACATCGCCGATAAAAACTCATAATGTGACATAACAGCAGTTCTTATCAGCGGTAATTCCGGTGATGTACCAGCTCATGGACGTAGTGGGGAGCCTGTCCTTTTTTTATTCTACGTAAAAGACGCTCTCAGGGATTTCTTCGAATGAGTAGTTCGTATAGGTGTATTGCGTGGTAATTGAGGTTTCTTCATAGGTCGTAATTTGTTCTGCTTTGAGGGGGACTGCGTTTTCGTTGCATATCCAGAGTGTCATGGTCGTTGAGTTTCCTGTCTCCTTTGGATTGTATTGGATGACGGTGGTGGTTTTTCCGTCGATGGTCTCTGTTCCTAGATGCGTGAGGGTCTGGTTGGTCAGCAGATCAGTTGCCATCTCTTGGAGTGTCGGCTGAGGCAGGATGGCTTGTGAGTCCTGCTCATAGGATTGCTGCTCTTCGTCGTAGCGATAGAGTCCCTCAGGCCGTTTGATGATCGTTTGTGTGGTTGATATGTTGCCAGCAATGGTCGTCTCCTGTTCTTTGAGATATGATTTTTTGTGCCATACTTGGATTGTCGTTGTTGTTTCAAGCATGGGTGTTGCTATCTCCACCTCGTAAGAGACCGAGTCGATGAGGAGGGTTTTTTCTAGAAGTTCTTGGAGTGATTCTGAGGAGGGAGGGTTGTTCTGTTCGGTACAGCCACAAATCATAACGAGAAGGAAGGCTACTATAGTAAAAATGACAGCTACAGGTGTTTGTTTGCTCATGATATCTCTCCTTAAACCACCGATGTAACAAGGTCTAGTGTTTTAAAAAGATTTCCAAAAGTGCCTCGTTCTTTGGTGAGAAGTGTGGTTTTTGTGCTGTTTATGGCCATAGGTTTAAATATTATCTAAAATAATATATAATATATAAATATTAAAATTATGGGAAAACAAGAAGAAACCATGAGTTGTCCTCTATGACCAACCAAGAAAGCGTTTCAATAAAAAAGGCAATCGACGAACTTTTACAGACACACCTCTTCAAAGAACTATCAAAGGGAAACGACCCTGAATTCACAAAACAACTCGCACTCTGGCTCGTAAGATACATCCTTGTCCTTGCATCAATGAAAAACTCCTTTAAAATAAGCTTCGAGGAGACCTTATTAAATCTCCACGGGGAACGTTACAGAAAGATCATTGAGGTAACAGAAAAAACATTCCAAAACAAACAGACAGATACAGAAAACGACACATCCTACATCAGGTAAAAAAAAATAGAAAAGAACGGTAAGAGACAAACACTCTCCTACCGAAACCATATGGTGATTTCTTTAGTACTTCCGTGTTTTCTGCCAGTATTCTTTTAACTCGTGCAGCGCTTGGTCTAATGTAATCGTGCTCTGAGCTGTGCTGATGTGGTTTGGTTCGATTGGGAACGTCGTGTTGTACGGCAAATGCCAGGTCTCGCAGATATACGGGTCAAGCAAAATACCTAGATTGCTGATTTGCCCGTTGCTCTCCACCCAGGTGGTGAATGTACCGATTCGGGAGTGGAATTTATCGTACACTGGCATTTCGATTAATTCATCGACGGGACAGGTGGTCGGACCACACGGAATGGTCTTGTTCCAGTACCGGGTCAGATCATCCATGGTCTTGGTCAACGTAACTGTGTTACCCACAGTGCGGATATAGTCGTTATAGACGGGGACTAGTTTGTTCGCACCCCTGAAATAGGTGTTTCTCGCGAAATCGTTTAACTTTATCCCAAAGAAATACCCGGGATAATCATTGTTCCAACTATTCCATGTCTTGTCAACCCATCCGACTGCGTTTCCAGTTGCGTCAAATACTTCTTTTCCAATTAATTCATTGGAGTTCCATATTTTCATTTATCAACACCTCACTACACCTAGTTTCTTTTAAATACATCTCCTAGTGCTTTTTCGGATATGTTTTAAAATAATTTAAATCTTTCGATAAGAAACATGAAAAAGGAAAAAATTTTTCTAAAATCAAAAAAAAGAAAGAAAGGGTAGAGTCTATGCGACTCCGATGATAAAGAACAACAGAACAGTACCTGAGGCGGTGGTCTCAGTCGTTCCCACTGCTGCTGAAATCCCCGTCTTCCCAAACCCAAGGACAAAGTCTTTCACAGTTGCTGATTCTCCAGCTGCAAGCGATGCGATGGTCCCAGATTTTGTTTTTCCAACAAAGATCAAAGATCCATCAAGGCTAATCGTCCATGGCACATTGGTTAAATCTTCCGTCCCAACGTTCTTTATCGTCGCTGATACACCTATCCCACCGCTGATTGTGATCTCAACAGGAAGAGCATGCTGAATGGTGAACGTTTTTGTC
Source organism: uncultured Thermoplasmatales archaeon (assembly GCA_964467345.1). GTDB lineage: Archaea > Thermoplasmatota > E2 > DHVEG-1 > DHVEG-1 > SM1-50. The sequence goes on from CAYXPY010000014.1 coordinate 38,449, forward strand.
TTCTCTTCTTCCTCATTTCCTGCATTGTCGACGGAGAAATAAAGCAGTGTGTGCGCTCCATCCTGCGTGACAATGAATGAGTCGGTGTAGACAGTCCACTCACCACCGTCTAGCTTATACATGGTGAAGTTCACCCCAGACTGAGCATCGGATGCAGACAATGTCACGGTGACATCACTGGTATAGATATCTCCTTCCATTGTTCCTTCCAAGGTGCAGGTGGTGACAGGAGGTGTAACATCAACACCGCCACCGATTCCCCGGACTTCGACATCATCGATAAAGAGCGCGAACACATCATTTGAGAAGCAATGGAACCCAACATAGATGGATTGACCAGAATACCCTGAAAGATCAACACTGTATTGCGTCCAGGCAACAGGTACATCATTGTTTGTCTGCAGTATCAAAAAACTCGTTGGGTCTGTGTCTGTTGTCGAAACACCGATTTCGAAATCCTCAAGACCGTATTGATCACTCAGTGAGCGAGCCCACAATGTAACCGTGGTGAAGCTCTCCGCAGCAAGAAGCGGGGTGAACAACCAATCGTCATTAGGTGCCATCGCAGTGACCGTATCCCAACATGAGATGTATTTCACACCGGTGTGTGCATCATAGTCGCTGTCGAGCGGTGGCGTCGTTTGCGTCGGGTTAAAAATCATATAGGAACCTGTGTAGTACTCATTTGTCCAATCCACACCTTCCATACCCCAGGTCTGACCACCATCTCCATCGAACGTCGTCCATGGGAGGAAGTCATCAACCAGGAAATCTTCATAGGTCTCAAAGCTGTCTGAAAAGATGATGTCTCGATCCATCGGTTGTAACATGTTGGCTGATCCTTTCTCAGCGACTGGTTCTGTGGTCGTGCTTACTGCCGATGCAGGCATGATAGTTGCAAGGGCGATACAGAGGACAAAAGCTGCCTTTCCGATATAGTTCTTCTTCATTTTCATAAGGTTATTCCCCTAGATAAAATAAAGTGCTGGAAGATTTATAAGGGTATTTCATTAAATGTTGTACGAATGCTGCTCTATTCTTGTATTTATTTTCTAAATGACAAAAATATACCTTTCTATGGATCCAATCAATAGAGACGACGCCAACGTTCTCCCTGGGAAGGTCTCGTTCTAAAGCACGATGAAGAGGAATTCTTTATACAGTATCTGTCGGGGTTGGATGAAAAACGATATCCTTTTCGTATGCAGCCAATCATCAGGGGATATGCTGACCTTTACGAAATATTTTTTCGGCCTGAAAAGATTCGTATGAACCTTGAAGAGACAATCCCCCTGTTCATCGGTTTGTCCGGTATACGAGTACAAAAACCCTTTCACAGAGACATTGGCCCCTTCATACGGCTCAAAACCAACACCCGCGGTATACGTGTACACATGGATGAGAAGATATCCGGTGAATAACGGAGGATCAAGGCTTCCATTTGATTCCTTCGTATCAGCTCGACTCATTAAGTTCTGTTCTTCTATCGTGGTGTTGAGTGCCGATCCGACCGGCAGGATCAGTAGAACAAGCACAGCAAAGATGCAAAAATATACTTGTTTTTTCTTCATAACTATCACCCACTCTGTACAATTATAATACATACCAATATAAAAACCTACGCTTGTAAGGCGCAATATTTAAGCCTAAGAAGATATTTCTGATTGCATAGTAGTAATAGAGGAGAGAGAAAAAATGTCGCAAATTGGTCAAGCAAAAATATTAGGAGGCATCGGAGCTCTCTTATCGCTCCTAACAATTGTTCCAACCATAGGGTTCCTCCTTGGAATTATCGGGCTAGTGCTCATCTTTATCGCAGTCAAATACATCGCAGATGAAACAAAAAACCACAGCATCTTCCAAAACTACTTGATGAATTTCCTCTTCAGCATCATCGCTATCGTGGCTGTCTTCGTTATTATGATCATGTCTTTTGGCCTCGCAGGAGGAATGTCGTGGGTCACTAGCTTGCAAGAACAAAACATCACCGACCCGAGCGCAGTGTTAAGTAATTTTGGAACCTTAATTGGTGGATGCGTCCTTGCTCTCTTTGTCGCATGGATATTGCTGATCATTAGTTCATTGTATCTGAGGAAAAGCTACAACAGCATCGCAGAACACACAAAGGTAGACTTATTCAAGACAACAGGGCTTGTCTATTTTATCGGCGCTGTAACCCTTATTATTATCATAGGAGTCTTTATCATCATCGTAGCAAAAATCCTTGAACTCGTGGCGTACTTCTCGCTTCCTGAGACCCTTCCCTCCGCTACCGAGCCTCCCAAAACAGAGGCGATGCCGTAGCTACAAAAAAATAGTCTCATTCATAATTTTCTTTTTTTTTCTTTTTATTATTGTTTAAATAAAAAATTCACTGTGGAGTAAATCTAAAAAACATTAATCGTAACCCTGAAACCCTAGATTTCCGGTAGTAGTATTTCAGAGAGTCTTTGAACAAACTCTTCGCTGAAACACAGTGAATGTTCGCTTCCTTTATTCATGTTTTCACCTCATTGGCCCTTGGAGGAAAGGGTATGTGGCGAGGGGAACAAGATGAACAGAACCACCCCTTTCCTCTCTGTTCACTTCTTCTTAGCCGCGGTACCGGGAGGAAAGGAAAATTTGGAGGGATACTAAAATGGATAGATGACACCTTTCCTCCTTTTCCCTACAAAATAAAAAGACAAAAGTCTATTTAATATTTTCCTTCCTTTTATACAACAATTGTTACAATTTTTACTAAACTTGTTCTGTAAATTTTATTACATTTGTAACAATATATTATCTAGAATCTTGATTCTCATGAGTAAGGATGATTACTTTTTCACAAAGAAACATTCAATAAGACAATAATTCCACTTTTTTACAACATCATTTTTCTATGAAAATCAGTGCAGATTAAAAAAAGAAAAAAAGAAAAAAAGGTGGGATTTCTAATATCCCAAGACCTGACGTAGTATGGGAAATGCCCGTGGAAACAGGTCGAAAAGATGCTGAAAGAACGCATTGAGACTGAACCGGTACTCCATCGGCATCACGATGGTTACAGTACCCCAGTCGCTCTCCGCATCCATACTGTCCTTTGCTTTGACCTTGACCGTGTAAGTACCTTCAGCATCCCAGCTATGCGTCACATGGATTTCTGTGCCTGAGATGTAGGGTCCAAGCCAGTCTGAGGTGGTGTTATCTCCCCAGTCGACAAAGTAGTAAATAATATGTTCCTGAGCATCAGATGTCACCATGTTGAACAGATACGGTTTGCCTGGTTTTCCCTCTGCAGGTCCTGTGACCTGTGGCACGTCCGGAGGCGTGTTATCAGTGATGGTTACGATCAATGGTTCTGACCAAGCACTCCCAGCACCCCAGATATCTCGGGCTTTCACTTTGACCTCATAGGTGCCTAACTCTGTCCATATATGCGATCCGATAACGTTTTGGCCAGATGAAAACGGTCCAAGCCACCCGCTGTTGCTGCCGTCGCCCCAGTCGAACAGATAAAAGATCTCCTCGTTCTCAGGATCTATCGCTTGGCTGGTGTAGCTGTATTCAACATGCCAAATTCCAAGGGTCGGACCGCTCGGCTTTGTCGGTTGCGACGGTGCCTCACTTGGGTGAGCGGTTCGGAACTGCTGAGCAGGATCACCGAACAGCAAGCAGCATTGAATAATCTCTCGCCAGGTCCCACCATCCCAATCAATCATCGGTGCCATCTGGTCCTTTGAATATGCATGGGATCTCCCGAATTGCCAGTTGCTCAGATCACCAGATTTGTTCTCAACATCAAGGAAGAATCGCCAGAACTCCTTTGCCTGGAAAGCGCTACTTGAATTTGTACAATACAGGTTCCCCCATCCATACCCGGTGTTATAGACACACCCGAAGGCAAGCTCGGTGTCTGAATGGAACAACATTACTTCAAGGACGCCATCGTCTCCATCGTTGAAATCCCCACAGTGACATCCATAATCATGGATGAAGAACGGTTTGGTGTTCGTATAGAGATCTTGCCAGTCGTCTGCATAGACGTCCAAGGACATCTGATTATTCGCATGGGCAATCCCGCTGATGATGGTCACCCGATCCTCGTTGATAGCGTTCCTAAAACCGGTGATTGCACCTGAGGAGCTTCCACCCTGCCAACCCGGGTTCGGTGGTTCCGCGGTCCATCTTACAGAGAGATTGAACTGATTACCGGGGTTTACCAGGTTCCAGGTTTCAAAACCAAACTGGAAACCAACCCAGCTGGGGAACGTATCGGGACTCGGTCCGAGCCATTCATTGGTTCCTTTGATAGCACTGTAATCCATGAAATCGTCACCCTGACAGTTCCATCCTGTGTCACCACCAAAAAACCCCATATTGTCCAAATACTCCCACTCTGCGCTGTCCGTGTAATAGAAACACTTTGTCAACCAGTTTGATACATCCTGTGGTGTATCACAGGTGATCCGTCCTATGAACAACTCTGCGTAGGTATCAAACCCGCTGTCTCCTTCTTCACCCCATTGGTTGTCATTGTCATTGTTAAACGTGCTGTCTAGATTGCTCCAATAGAGATCAGAGTCGACATTGGACTCTCCACCAGAGGACATTAGCCGTGCTGGCATGGTATCAGCATCTCCAGCAATAAGAACATAGCTACTCCCCCAATCCTGATAGGCATCTTTGCAGAACTCCCGGATGCGGGCTTGGCTGTCATTGAACAATGCCACTGGATTATAATAATCAGGGCATGCGAGGATATCTTGTTTCGTCATTAACGCGCAGGACAGCCCGTCACCATTGTGTTTTTGCATAAGACTATCCCAGTTATATGTCAATGTTCCACCAATGTCCCAATCATCCAAACCATTCTGTGTCGTCGTGATAATCACATAATCATACTGATCGGTAGGATCGCACAGTCCTCCTGGATATTCAAAGACAGGCAACTCACTGGTTTCATAGTGTGCTGCGATCTCCGGGTTTGAGACCAGCGTCTTCACATATGCTTGGTCGTTCGGATTGTTGCGGAAAAATTCGTTCACATACCCGGTATTTTCCAACGCAATGGTCACCGTAATGGATGGATAAAACATCAATAGACCAGAGCTTGGTGAATACTGCAGAGGGCTTAACCCAAAGCTGATAATGCTATAACCATGGGAATACCCCATGCTATAATCAGTGGACAACTTGGAAGGATACAGTTGGTCCGAGGAATAGATGTCAAGGTTTTTCACAAAGACCTGCGGCTCTTCACTTCCGAACGGAACAGATTTTTGATAGGGAAGAATCGGCTTTGCTGTAAGATCGACAGGTTGGGAGATAACAACCGGCGTCCCAGAGACAGTAATGCCTGTTGCCGTGGTCTTAGGTGGTAGCAAGAGCTGGATCATCTGCATCGGCATCTGTGGCGCCCCTACCTCCATACCACCTGCGATACAACCAGGTATGTGTAGGAGAGTATATTCAGAGCCTTCAGCCGTGATCGTTTGAAAATCCGGTCCTATAAAACCCCATGTATACGTCAGTTCTGTCTGACCAAAGAGTAGTGGTTCTCCTGAATGAAACGGTTTGACTATCGCTGTTGCTAAAGATGTAGACAGTAGTAAAGCACAGATAGCTACACCAATAACAAGTCTGCCTCCATATAAGATATTATTTTTTGTTCTCTTCATTATTTTCCCCTACGTAAAGGATGGTTCTCCTCTCATTTAAATATTGTGGTCTAATAAAATCAGGGTTGATACAGGAACTCTTCGAACGATACCACAAAAAAAGGTTGATACGACCTTCTTTCAGAGAGAAAACCCACGATTCAACATCTACCATGCAATGCCGGGTAAAGACGACTCGTATTTCTTTGTTTACCGCATAGACCTATTATCTCATAATCTATTCACTCCCCTAAAATGAGGTGAACAACCCTATGAAGATATTGATCACGGGAATAACAGGGTTTCTTGGAACACATCTTGCAGAACGACTGTTGCAGACAAATAAGCACGAGCTAGTAGGAACCTATCGGGACATTGTAAAAGCAACAGCCTTTGAAAAACAGGGAATCGAGATGCGGAAAACCGACCTCCTCAATGAAGCATCTCTCAGTGACGCAACCAAAGGGGTCGATGTGGTCGTCCATCTCGCAGGGTTGATGCGTTTTCATGAGCAATGGGCTCCTCTCTATGCGCATAATGTCACTGCCACACAGAGACTTGCCGAAGACGCACTCAACCATGGTGTTGGGCATTTCATCTATAGTAGTTCGACAGAGGCGATCGGCCCCGTAGGGAAGATCCCTGGGGATGAGACCAGCCTCTATCACCCGACGTATCTCTATGGGCGGACAAAACAGATGGCTGAACAATGGCTCAAGGAAAAACAACAAACCCAAGGCCTTCCTTTGACCATCCTTCGTCCAACAGGAATCTACGGGCCAGGTGATGTCTATGTCACGTTATCAACGGTCCGAGCGGTGGCAGACGGAAAACTACGGTTCCTCCCCGGAAAAGGAGAGAGGTTCATTCATTTCACCTATGTTGACGACATCGTCCAAGGCATCCAACAGACGATTGAAAAACCGGCACGCTCCAAAGGGGAGACCTTTATTCTTGCGGGTGATGAATACACCACGTATAAGGAGATGTTTACAATCATAGCACACTTGCTACACGTCCCCCCACCCACTCGTTCCATACCAATGAGCCTTGCAAAGATGTATCTGTTCTTCGTGCAATGGAACAATAACAGAAATGGTATTGATGATTTTGTCATGCATACCTCGCTTATCGACACCATGAAGACCAATCGGATGTACAGTAATGCGAAAGCAAAAAAAACCCTTGATTTTTCCCCTCGGTTTGGGTATGCAGAAGGTATGAAAAAAACACTGGACTGGTACAAAGAAAAAAACCTACTCTCATAGCTAAATGAAATGAAAAGAAAGAAAAACAAGGAAAATGAGTGGTTCATTCATAGGTGACCCAGATATCACGTGCTCTGCACACAGCAACTATCAGTGGCGGCTCACTTTCAAAGAGCACTGATCGTTTTCCCCAGAAAAAAAGACCGGAGACCCTATTTAACTGTACAGAGATGCTTTCATAGTCGAAATAAAACCCGATCTTGGGGGGAAGAACAAGGACATTGAGCCTCTCCCCTTCAAGATTGTTGGCCCGAATCGTCACCCTCTTAATGACCATGCACTTGAAACCGAACAGCCACAGCGCAGTTGAGGCTACCGTATTGGATTTTCCTGTGATGATGACGATGCTGTCGTTGAAATGATCGGTCGTGGCTTGCACCAGCGGGTCAGAGGATGTTCCACAGTCAATCATAATCTTCTCTGTAACCATCGAACAGACAGGGAACCCCCCGGTCATCAACAGCATACAAACAACTAAAAAACCTACTGTTCTCTTCAACATCTATTCCTCCACATGCAATGCTAAGACATACCATATATAAATATTTTATGGCAAAACAAAGGAAAAAGACCGGTTAACTCAGGTCATACACACCAAATGCAGTACCTAAAAAAAACGTTCTCTCCGCAAAAGGGGCAATCATCAAACCAGTGAACCCAGAAAACAACACCTGCTCAGGCGACGTCACATGAGCAAAACCTTTCAACCCAACAGAACGAACCTCTGTTTCATACCCCTCACAGAACACGATATTAAACCACCGGAACGGATTCAACATCCAGACATACAACCCAAGATCTGCAAGTTTATTAGCAAGCTCCTGCTGACCAAAGAGCAATGCGAAAAAAGCAGGGATCAAACCAAGCGCTAATAAAGTCCCATAAGGAACAATCACCGGACTAGGTACGTAACCATCGATTTTCCGTGCGACAGCAAACAAAAGACAAAACGTATTTATTGAAATACTCGTTCGTTTTCCCTCGTATCTCTGATTCCAACTCATGACCCTAGCCATATCACGTTCAGAAGATCGTAAGGGATCTAAGTACGACCCAACGACTAATCTTTCCGCTTGCCTAATACTTAACCCCTCAGGAAACATCCCATATGAATCAAGCTCCCATACCGCTTCCTTTAAAACCAACCGCATCTCTTCTCTGTTCTCCGCCAGGATCAACCGGTCCTGTACCCCAAGAAGATACGACTCAACAGACTGCTGCTGGTGTTTCGTCAGAGACACAACATGAGTGACACACCCAGAGACACCACAAACCTGGACTGTCACCTCCACACGATCCTCCTGGCTTACTGCCCGACCAAGACTGCTCATCAGACACGGGAGAAACGAAACACTCACGCACAAGAGCATCGCTGCAACAGCAGTCCCTTTTTCAAACAGGCGATTTTTTTTCAACCTTTTCCAACCCTGTTAAAACGAATATCACCATTGTATATATGTCTTTTGTATAAAAATAATAAAAAAGAATTCCCAGAACATAAAAAATACCTCTCTGCATCCTCAACACGTCCATGAGATCCTCTTCAACAGAAATCTATTTAAAAGAAGAAAAGAATTTCAAGACGCACAAAAGACGAGGAACGAAGGTTTCAAAGCCCGTCTTTGAAATAATTTGTTTTTTCTCTTTTGTAAAAAAACACTCCCTCATGTATAAGGAGGAAAAACTCTCATGAAAGGAACAATAAAATGGTATAATTCACGAAAGGGCTATGGATTTATCCTTGGCGAAGATGGAAAAGATATATTCCTTCACCGGACCGCTGTCCCCGCTGAAATGCGCCTCAACGAAGGCGACAAGGTCGAATATGAAATCGAAGACAGTGATCGGGGACCAAAAGCAGTCAACATAAAAAAAGGCTAAAAAATAGTGTACCTTCACCGGTACCTCTCTTTTTCATATACATATTCGATTCCATTCCAGAAAACACCGAAAATAAAAAAAAAATATTTTGCAGTCTATTTCTTGCTGACATCCTTACTTTTTTACAAAACAGACGTCACACAACGAAAAACCCTCCCGGATGGTCTTACCACAAAGACGACACGTCCCATACCGGGCCCGCTAGAACCCAACTACAATCTCATAGTCCTACATAATCCAATGAAACAGGATTTTATCACGATGAATCCTTTGTCTCATGAAATCAAATCCACGCTTCCTTAAAAAAAGACTGTAATGGGAATAAAATGTTTCTATTCTCTAAAAGTTTTTCCTCATTTTACCGGTTAATTCATACTGTTTTACAGTCCACAAGTTAAATATATAACATCATTAATATTTGATTATACTAAAGGGAGGATACCATGGAAAAAACCCTAAAAATCAAAGGAATAGTTAATATCATTATATTGTTATTTCTTTTTGGGAGCATTTCACCTGGAGTTATTGGTGTTTCTCAATCAGTGATACAAGATAATTTCGAACGAAAGAATGTTCCTCCCGCTGAAGACGTAGATTTTACTTTTTGTGTGAATGGGATGTCTTGTTCTCAGTCCATTTCGTATGAATCTGGGTTATCTTTGAAGGAGTTATTTTCTGTTTTACTGGAGGCAAATGCTGTTGATCCCTGGGGAGAGACTACAAGGATGTTAAAAATCCGTTTTATCGAGATGCTTGGTGATCTTGGTTTGCTACCTCAGAGTTCTTCAGTTGGATCAATCTGTTCGTTGATTGAACCGCCTTGGTCCCGCACAGGTGCATCGAATCGAGGGGGTCATCTGATGCCACTTCGAAAATCAGATGAAGATACTGCGACTTTGTTTTTTTGTAGTATGGCGGGCGCTGGATGGGGGTTTGTCATCCCAC
>CAYXPY010000015.1:0-46905 GCA_964467345.1 uncultured Thermoplasmatales archaeon
TCATCGGTGCACCAGAGGAAGAAACCGCTTTATCTCTTCTTCCCGCCCATGGATTGCTTCTCGATGGAGACGGTTTTAGGGCTGTTGCGTTATCTGCCGTAAGCAGTTATGGAGCAATTCTCGTATGTCTTACCTTGACATTTCCCCTTCGTTTCCTCATCGGTGCGCCTCTGTTCTTATACACTGAAATTCAGAAAAGCATGGTATGGATACTAATAGCGATTGTAATTTTAATGATTGCTACAGAGAAGACCCGCATCAAAGAAGCAGGAACACAAGGTATTCTCCCAATATTACTTGGAATGCTGTTTGCTGTCTTCGTCTTCGTCCTCTCAGGAATTTTTGGATTAATCATCCTTGACTTGCCTGTTACTTCACCCTTACAGCTTCCTGCTTCTGTGCTGTTTCCTGCACTTGCTGGATTGTTCGGTCTGCCGACCCTTCTGAATTCACTGCTTAAAAAACCCGTAATTCCCCTTCAGAAACTAGAGCCCTTAGCCCTGAATCCTATCGAAAAAAAATTATCGATTGTGTCAGTGATGACCGGAAGCCTAGCCGGGGTAATTGTCTCTATCATCCCTGGAGTCACTACTGCGATAGGGACTGTTCTGGCGATGAATATTCGTCAGAAATCAAGCAGAGAACAGACAATCCTAACACTCTCTTCAGTCAACACTGCAGCAGCGTTCTGTGTCACCCTCATGCTCTTTATCATCCAACGGACACGCAGCGGTGTCATCATCGCAATTAACAATCTCATTGCAGCAGAACCATGGACTTCGTTACTCATGCCCCTGACCCTGACCTATTTACTCATGTTCTTGGTACTGGCAGGAGGTTTTTCTTATTTTTTCACTCTCTTCATTGGGAAACTCTTCGCAAAAAAATTTCAAAAAATCCCCTACCAACCCCTGGTGATAGCTACCTTGTTTTTCCTTGGAGTACTTGTTCTGCTCTTCACCGGACTGCTTGGATTGCTGGTGTTATTCACAGCAACCGCCATTGGTTTTCTACCTGTCTGTTGGGGCGTCCGACGAAGCCATTGCATGGGAGTATTATTAATCCCCATCATTCTGTTTTTTCTCTGAAAATACCGTGCTCTACTTCTGTGAGCAACTCCCTGACATCAACATTATATTTCCGCGCCACGTATAACCCGGCGACCTCAACGAGGAGGTTTTTTTCCCTCCCCTCTTTGGTTATCTCCTCTTCAATATCCTGTTGCTTTAAAGACGTCTCTGCACAGATGCGGGCGATAATACGAATGATCAGCGGCTGTTCCTGCTCTTGAGCGGTTGTCTCACAAAAAAGTTTTTTCGATGGAACAAAATTCAGTGGAATAATGATCTTTTCAACAGGAAAGTTTGGCCGTATCCTTCCATCTTGCTTTACCAGCAAGCCTTGTTGTATCGCAGATTTCACAAACCCCTGAGCCTCCTTTGTGGAAAGCCACCCTAGTTCCATCGAAAGAGGCAAATAGAGCTCTGATTCTGTCAACGCGGTCTTCCCACTACGATGAAACAGAAATGCAATGATGATTTTTGCCTCAGAGTCCATCACGAATCCCCGTGTTTCTTCCGTAAATCCATGACAAGACCGCTGATTCCTTGTTCCTCCCAAAACGAGGCTTTCTCAGTCGAAACGGCATACAAGATGACCTTTTTTTTCACGAGGCTGTCTTTTGAAAAACTTCCATACATACTTTCATCATTGAACAGGATAATACCAATATCGCCATCAGAGGGGACTTGCAATGGCCTCTGCTCTTGATGCTGCTGACTCAGATCAAGATAGATTTCATCATCGGTCATCTCCTGGACACCGAGCAGGTCAATATCTGGCCAGAGGTCCTGTCGAAGCGTGATATTCGTCGCTCCGGCCATGATCGTATCCATGACATCATCAAGTCTTCGGGGCCCATTATCGATCCAAAGAACGAACTGCTCAGCGAGTCGTTGGTACAAATCAAAATTAGGATTTTTACCATCGATCCCGTCATAATCCAACACATACACCTTGGTATCTTTTTGGATCCGTCCACCTAACTCATCCAGGGAAAGTGCTTCACCTTCCTTTCCATCGAATACCTGCCCATTCCTTATAGAAACAAGAGGGATGATGTTCATACAAAGGGACAATCATTCACACTACTAAATACTTTGCAGATGATGCTCTGTTACTAAAAAAAAGAGGATAGGGGGACTTATCGTCCCAGTCGCTGTTCTGTCTCTGCGATTTTCAACCGTGTCTTAATGACCGTATCTGGATTTAGCGAGATGCTGTCGATACCGCACTCGACAAGGAACTCTGCGAACTCCGGGAAATCCGAGGGTGCCTGACCGCAGATGCCTACCTTTCTTCGTGGTTGATGCTGATGTGCTGTTGTGATGACCTGCGATATCAACCGTTTCACCGCGTCGTTACGCTCATCGAAGATATGCGCCACCAGATCAGAGTCCCGGTCCAATCCCAGGGTAAGCTGCGTAAGATCGTTAGAGCCGATGCTGAAACCATCGAAGATTGCTGCGAACTGGTCTGCGACAACGACATTCGAAGGGATTTCGCACATGACATACACTTCAAGACCGTTTTCCCCTTGTTTTAACCCGTATTCATTCATGACGGAGATGACCTTGCGGCCTTCCTCCGGTGTCCGGCAGAACGGGATCATCGGTTTAATATTCGTCAGCCCCATCTCATTGCGCGCCTTCTTCAGAGCGATGCACTCCAGCCCAAAAGCAGGTTTGTAGTTCTCATCGTAATAACGGGATGCTCCTCGCCAGCCGATCATCGGGTTATGCTCCTCAGGTTCGTATAGATATCCTCCGATGAGGTTTGCATATTCGTTTGTCTTAAAATCGGACATACGCACGATGACATCATAGGGATAAAACCCTGCTGCTATCTTGGCGATCCCCCGAGCCAATGTATCGATAAAAAACTCAACCTTGTCCTCATAACTAGCACTGCGCTCATCAATCTTTTTTATGACATCAGCAATCTTCTTATCCTTGGCTGCTTTCTTTTTTAACTTCTCATAATCAAGTAATGCCAGAGGATGAATCCCAATATGGGAGTTAATGATAAACTCCTCTCGTGCAAGACCAACACCATTATTCGGTATTTGTCCTTGCTGGAAGGCTTGCTCGGGGACACCGACGTTCATCATAATCTGCGTCTTGGTCTGCGGGAGTTTATCAAGCTTTACTTCGTCAACATGGAATTTTAATAAACCATCATAGATCCGGCCGACTCCTTCGGAACAATCGATGGTGATTTTCGCTCCGTTCTTTATGACCGATGTGCCATTTCCAGTACCGATGACACAGGGAATCCCAAGCTCTCGGGAGATAATCGCGGCATGACAGGTCCGTCCACCACGGTTCGTCACAATCGCACCAGCGATCTTCATGATAGGCTCCCAGTCCGGGTCTGTCATGTCAGTCACAAGGACCTGCCCTTTCATAAATTGACTGATGTCTTTTGCCTCCTCGATGACGTTTACCTCGCCTTGGCCGATTTTACTGCCGACCGCCTCTCCTTCGACAAGAAGTTTTCCTTTTTCATCAAGCACATAGGTCTTCATGGTGGCTTGGTCTTTTTGGGAATGAACCGTCTCTGGTCGTGCCTGAACGATGAACAACTCCTTTGTTTGCCCGTCTTTAGCCCATTCGATATCCATAGGTTTCTTGTAATGATCCTCAATGATGCATGCCCAGTGTGCAAGCGTTAAAATCTCATCGTCATTGATGACGAATTTTGTTTTGTCCTCAGCACTGACCTTTGTTTGCTTCGTCCCCGTCGTCCCATAGACCAGGCGCTTTTCTTTGGATCCAAGTTTCTTTTCCAGGATTGGTTTAAACCCTTTCATCAGTGTTGGTTTAAAGACATAGAACTGATCGGGGTTGACGGTTCCTTGCACGACATTTTCCCCTAGACCATACGCACCTGTGATGTACACAGCGTTGGTAAACCCACTTTCCGTATCAATCGAGAACATCACACCAGAACATGCAAGGTCAGAACGAACCATTTTTTGGACACCGACAGAAAGATACACTGAGAAATGATCAAAGCCTTTGTCGACACGATAAGAAATCGCACGATTGGTAAACAACGATGCAAAGCAATCCCGTACTTTCTCTATGAGTTCATCCTCTCCACGAATGTTCAGATAGGTTTCCTGCTGTCCTGCAAAGCTTGCGTCAGGGAGATCTTCTGCTGTGGCACTGCTTCGTACTGCCACGTCAACGTTTTCTCCGTAGCGGAACTCCATTTCACGGTAATGCCGTCTGATTTCTTCCTCTAGCTCCGATGGGATCGGTGTGTTTTTTATAAGAGTACGGATCTTTTGTCCCCGCGCGGCAAGATCAGTCACATTATGGGTGTTAAGGTCTTTTAAAATCTCTTTTATCTTGACATCTATGCCTGCTTTCTCAATCATATACTTATATGCATACGCGGTGATTGCAAACCCGGAGGGTACTCGGACTCCTTTCTGACCGAGATTTCGTATCATCTCTCCAAGTGAGGCGTTTTTCCCACCAACTGATGGAACATCGCTGATGGTGAGATCTTCAAACCATTTTACAAACTCCTGTATCATTGAAAGCTCTCCTTTCATGAAACTGGGGTATTACGAACTTACATATAAACTCTTTTTGACATGCAGCGCCTCAAGCAATCCTCTTAGGAATCATGGCTCATGATAGGTATAAATATGAGGAGCAACATAGCATAATATATATGGAGAAAATGATAAAAAAAAACCTAGTGGCTATGTTCCTTGTCGCATTGTTTCTTTCCTTTATTTCTGCCTCTGCTGTTAGCTCATCAACTCATAATTCACCATCATTGAACGTTCTTTCAGAAGACGGATGGTACTATCTTCCCGCGTACCCGAATTACTCACCGAAGGGACTGCCTGATTTCGATCAAAAGCAGGATAACTGGAAAGCACGTCAAGGCATCTGGCGGTTCATCGGAGGGCTGTGGTCCTTTTGTGCCCCCACCAGCCTTGCTAATATTTTCTGGTGGTTTGACTCAAAACACGAAGACCCCCTGGGGCACCCGGGTGATGGACAGGACATCTATCCTCTCGTACGAAATGTCAATACCGTCGGCACACCAACTCCTGGACCAAATTTCGATGATCATAATTACAACAATGTCAACGACCTTGAGAGCCGATGGAACCATGGGCGAGGCGAAAAAGAATTTATTGAGACCCTTGCATGGTACTGTAACACGAACTTCTGCCGCTACCCCGTTATCCGTGGATCCGCAGGCACGTTAGCAAAATATCTTGAAGAAGGTGCGAGACAATGGATCAAAGACGCAGGACTGCAGGATCATTATACCGTGGAAGGCGTCTGGCGGCCTGATTTTTCCCTTATTGCAGATAAAATACATAACAACAGCGGCGTCATCGTGAATCTCCTTCTCTACCGACCAAACGCAGTTGTCATTCAGACGTTCCTTGGTCATTATGTCGCTGTTGCCGGGATCAACCCGAATGGTTCGATAGCCTTATCTGACCCGTTTCAGAATTTCGCAAACCCAGCACCTACTCCTGCGGACCATAACGATGCAAACATCGTTTCCTATGATCTCTATGCTGTGAATTTCACCTCTCCGTTTCCCGACCGGGCGTCCTGGTGGATCCCTGACTATTTCGATTTCGGCATCAAACGATTAGGTGGTATCGCACATTATGCTCTGATCGTAACAGAGATAACATAATCCTTCCTTTCACTCTTTAATGTATGAAAAGAAAAAAAGACAGAAGAATGATTTTTTTATCCGTCGTTTTCCATGAACACCGCGGCAGCAATCACCGTGGTCCACAACCCATTCTTATCGCCCTCTGCAGTCTGGGCAACACTTTGGGTCCGGACGATCTGGCCGCTCATCTTGTATTCCTGTTTCCTTTTATCCCATGCCTTGTCCGGGTCAAACTCCAACCCTAGGGTCGTTGCAAGCATGGTCGCAGCAAGATCCTCAGTGTAGTCCTCGAGTTTTTTACCTGTGATCCCAAAGGAGTGATGTTCTGAGATGTAACCGTAATTCCCCCGGTCCTTTGGAACAGCGATGCCTACCGCTGCACCAATCAACCGATTCGGCTCATTGGTCGTATTTCGAGACATGACGACATAGGTGATCTCACCAGCGTTCAGCTCTTTCACCCCTTTCTCCTTGGTCACAATCGTACAATGTGGAGGGATGATGCTTGAAACATACACCAAGTTGCACTGTTCGATATCAGCGTCACGCAATGCAAGCTCAAATGATTGTAGCTCATGCTTATGCCTCCCAACGCCTTTTGTAAAAAAAACTCTTTTTGGTACCATTAGTTCTCCATAAATACCATAATATTTTATAAAGATATCCCTGAGTTATGCTATCTCTCGTTCTTCCTCTTGGCTTTCTTCCTCTTCGTCTTCGACATCCTCAGGTTCAACAGTTCGTACCGTTTTTTGTTTTTTCAGCAGATCCTTCATCTGTTGTTGAATATCAACCTGTTCAGGTTCGAACGCTTCTTCCTTTTCCACGATCTTAGTTTTTTTCGTTACCACTGGTTCTTCAACTTCGAGTTGTTCTTCTTCCGGTTCTTCGTCCTCCTCGACTGCTTGTTTCACCGCTCTTTTTCGTGATTTCCCACCAACCTGTTTATGAAGAAGATCCCGCATCTGAGTCTGAATATCCACCGCTTGTTTCTGGAACTCCACCTGTTCTTTCTGGTATTGTGTCGGCACATGGCTTTGCACCAAATCCTCGACGAGTTGCTTGATATCCTTATACGGATAGACGCCATGCAGCTCATAGTAGCTCCGTGCGATTGGTGTCTGCACTTCCTTTCCTCCGCCAGCAAAACCAAACAGTTTTGCCTTCTTCGTCCCGACCGCAAGGCCACCGCCTGCCATTGTCTTATCACTCCCCAGACCAAAACCAGACTGGCTGACAGGGATGATCGTCCCAAAACTGAAAATCTGGCCGAGAATACCCTGTTTCGCATCAATGTCAGCGATTTTATCGTACCGAATCGTACGCTCCCGTTTCGTCAGCAAACCACCCTTGAAGATGACGCGAAGGTTCGTCAGAATGTATTTATGAGAACGGCGGTATAATTCAACAATCAAAAAACCACCGATGGAGACCGCGATGGAATACACTAAAAGAAATAGTGTAGCGTTGTTTTCCCACTGCTGCCAGACAATAAGACCCACTGCGCCAGCAAAGACACCAAGATAGAGGAAAAAGATGCTCCATTGTATCGCGACCAGTGAAGCCACCACACCGATGAGAAGCAGCACAAGCCCCCACAGGATCAACGGATACCACGGATTGCTGGTAAACATCTCTGCATATGTTGAAAAGTTAGTTAACCACCACACCACAATCCCCCAGACAATCACAAAGATACAGAGTACCTGTAATTTCATGAATGATAAAGGATGAGGCGAGAGCATTCGTTCAATCTGTTCGTTTTTTAACAGTTCTTTTCTTTCCATCCGCAACCCTCACATGCTTCATCTTTGTTGTAGTTTTAAATCTATTGGTCCTCTTATATTTTATCAAAAGAATGGTTATGACCACCGTTGTTACCACCATAATCAGAAGGGAAAATGTTTCGACGTCATCCCTTGGATAATACAGGAAGAAAATTCGTGCTAGGATATATGACACAATCAGGCTTATATACGGGATCGTTTTCCACCATGGTCGAATTTTATCAGTTGCCATGATAAGAAGGATAACAAGATAGGTCAACAGCAACGCAAGTATCGCTATCAGGGACATCCATCCAAACACGATAAACACCCCAACATAGACCTGCGGATTGAGGAATAATGACAACAAATAAAACACATAGACGATGACAATGAGCGCAAGGATATAGACCGGTTTTTGTATAAGATGGTTTTTTATGCGGGTCAGGTCATGAATCATATCGATTTTCTCCTTCCGCTCTTCACCGATGTAACTTGGTCGTATCCCAAGGCCAAAAAACAACAAAACAAACAGAAAACCGACATGAACCGGATTGAAAAGATCGATTGTCGCAAGAAACGAAAGGAACGCGGACCCAAATCTCACAAGACTCTCACCAAACACAGTTAAAGATTCGACAAAAGTAAAATCAACAACAGTTGGGATTGCAAACCCTGAACCGATGACAAAATAACTCGCGAGAAGAACAAGACCTGCTGGAATAAAAAAAGGACCAAACAGCAGAAACGAATGAGCGATCCATTCGAACACCCCTGTTTTTTCTTTCTTTGGCTCAACCTTGCCGTAATTGACTGTCACCTGAAATGCCGCTATCCCGCTTCTCGTCACCGTATATCCAAGAGCATGACACACCGTCTGAAACAAAATACCAACAAAGTTGGTAAACCTGCAAAACGCGTCATGTTGATGTCGCAGCAATGCAAGCATCCTTTTCTGTCCCTCAATGAGGAGGAGCTGCAGAAGCCAAAAGGTGACCACACCAGCGATAGGTCCAAGGGCTGCTCCTATGAATGCATCGATATTCAACGGGATAGTCGCCATCTCTCTCCAGAATGGTAGTCATCCGAGGATATAAAAATCTTTTTTAGACGATCTCCATCTCAACCTCTTGACCTTTATAATCATATGCTCTCCAGGAGACCTCTCCAAAAGGCGGAACTCCGACAATGATATGGACCCTCCCAAAATGACTGAACAAATCTAAATCCGCATCGGAAGGAATCGCAAGAGCTGAGGGATGGGAATGCACAGTACCAACGACACTGTAATCCACTGGTAGCATATGCAGATGAAAAATCGCATGAGAATCCCCTGAGATCGTACCCGGCAGCAGAACTACCTCGGCAATCGTGTTTTTATTTTTCTGGTCAATTCGAAGAAGTGCGCCGAACTCCTGAGGATAATTTGATTTCGAACTTTCAAAAATCAGGTCAAGACATTTCCGGGTAATGCTCCACTTTGGTTGCGGCTGTTGTTTTGTGTTTCGTCTGAAGAATCCCATAGGCTATCTCATGAGTTTTAAGCGGACCATCTGATAAAAGCTTTCACCAAACCGGATGAACCGTGCTTTCTTCTCCGATCCTGTGACACTGATGGCATTCTCCGGTGTCACTGGCATCTGGAACCGCCCGTCAATAACCAGATTGGTCTCTTTGCATTTCGGCAGCAGATGCACGCTGACGCTCCGATCAAGCGGCACTATCCATGGACGCGCAGAAAGTTTAAACGCAGCAAGCGGAGCAATAATCATCGCATTCACGGTAGGGTCCATGATTGGGCCCCCAACGCTCAGCGAGTAGCTGGTTGAACCTGTCGGTGTGGCGATGATGACGCCATCAGCACCCATCGATTCAATGAGCTCCTCATCAACGAATAATTTGAGATAGAGTATTTTTGCTATACGTGCTGTTTGTATCGTCACCTCATTGGTCGCATCCGGCAAGCGTTTTCCATCGACAATGATTTTTAATTTCGCCCGTTCCTCAACATTATACTTCCCAGCAATAATCTGTTTTAACCCCTCAAAAGCATATTTTGATTCGACCTCAGCAAGGAACCCTATCCCACCTGAGTTTATCGCAAAAATGGGTTTTTCTATCTCGCTTGTTGCCATAAGAATAGTCCCGTCACCACCGATTGTCACCACGATATCTGCTTCTTTGTTCATCTCTTTGAACGAGGCGCCTTTGTGCTGAATCTCAGATGCAACAGATTCTTCGACACACACGGTCCCATGCTGCTGTAAAAAATCCGCAACATCCTTTGCTAGTGAGATGGTCCGCTTCACACTTGGATTACAAACCAAACCCCATTTCATGGTCACAATTACGCCCTCGCAAGTTTCATCAATGGTGTTAGCTTCACTAGTAATGAGGGATGCTTGGTTACCAATGCCTTAATGATGCTAAGTGTACTGAACTCCTCAAATTTGTAATCCTTCAGAGAGTCCGCCAGCATATCCAGTGTTTTGTCCTCCATCTCAAGCATGATTTCTTTTGCCACATAGTTCCGATGCAGTTTTTTTCCAAAGGCAGTCTTCCATCGGTCTTCATACTCCATGAGCGTCTTGGAATCAAAACTCTGTTTCTCAACTGCCTTGCCAATAGTTTCACCAGCATATTTCCCCGCCTCAATCGAATGCATCAGACCACCACCGGTGATCGGGTCGACCTGACGGGCTGCATCACCTACCAAAAGAAGATTGTCTTTGACGGATTGGATCGGCTCAGCGACCGGATCTGCACCGGTCAGAAAGCGAAGTGGTTGACCCTTTTTTAACTCGGGATGAGACGCGATGAATTTGTCAAGTAAGTGCGTTGCTTTCCCCGGTTCACTGAGGCTTGCCAGAACACCAATGCCTACATTGGCGACATCTTTTCCTTTGGGGAACACCCAGACATATCCACCTGGTGCCACCTTACTTCCCAGGAAAAAATCACAATAGGGGCTGTCCCAATCAATGTTGCTGAGGGTGTATTGAGCACAGGTTTCCAGGTCATAGGGTTTCAGCGTGGTTTGTATTCCTGCCCATTTGCCGATGCGTGATTCAACCCCATCAGCACCAACAACGACATCAGCCTCAATTTCCAAGGTCTCATCGAAATGCTGCGCGGTGATCCCTGCGATGTGCCCGTTTTTTTTCAGGAGTTTGACTGCGCATGTGTTCAACATGAGTTCCGCGCCTTTTTGTAAAGCGCCCCGTGCTAACTCCTGATCGAAGATATCCCGATAGACCACATATCCTGTTTCGTTTCCAGCATATTCTGCTGCCAGTGTTATTTTCGTGCCGTTCGGGGAAAAGATACGTGCACCGTTCATTTTTGTCGCGATCCATCGTTTTCCCTCAAGGACGTTATAGTGATCGACCTTCTGACTGATCCCTTCACCACACAGGACAGGCGCGCCGACTTCCGCGCGACGTTCCACCATCAGCACTTTCGCACCGTTTTCTGCGGCGAACCGGGCAGTCATACTTCCAGCCGGCCCACTTCCGATGATGACTGCGTCATATTTCATGTTATGCTCCCTCCCAGTGTATCGCACCGATCGGGCAGGTCTTTATACAAATCGAACAACTGTTACATTGCCCATGGTCCACGACTGCTTTACTTGAAATCATGAGGATTGCGTCCTGCGGGCAGACAGAGATGCAGCCACCGCATGCTAAACATTTTTCTTTCTTTACAACTGCCTTAGGCTTTACCATAGGATTCACCTCGAGTGATACCGGATGCTATCAGATGTGCGACTCGGATTGGTTCTGGTATGGCACCACGTATGGTAGAGATGTTTATTATTTCTTTTGCCTCCTCAAGGGACGCCCCTTCATATTTGATATAAATCGGCTTATGCTGGGTGGGGATCATCTTGAGTTTGCCTTTCTGGAGAAGTCGCCATCTTTCCTTCCAGTCATTAAAATTTTTTTGTAGCGCCTTTTTTATTTTACTCTGGTCCGGTTTGTCTCGTGTGATGGTGATCACGGGCACCTGTGTTGATTCGTACAGCGCACTAATATCCACGATATTAAAACCAGCAAGACTGGCACCATCTATCATGATTGCTTTGAGCTGTCGGAGATGTCTGGAATTTTTTATCATCTGTTCACAGATAGCGGTCGCCTCTGTTCCGTCAATGGTGACCTGGCTTCGTAGGACACATTCGAGGTATTCGCCGCCTCGCATTACAACACCGATTACGGCTGCGTATTTTTCATGAAAGGTAAACGGGGCGTCATCAATCCCTAGAATACGTATCTGTCGTTTCATCATCGGAAAAAAACTATGGATCTGTTAAGAATGTTTCTATCGGTCGTCAACCCTGTTGAAAAATAGTTTTTTTTCCCTTGTAAATATCAAAAAGGTTTTTTTAATTCGATGTTTTCTGCTTGCGTGCAGCACAGTACATATATATTATAGCGGCTTTTTTCATTTGCAGTACAGAAAGAACGTTGAATACGTGGCAGTCCGCGTTGTTTTAAAAGCTAAGACCAGTCAATGTTTTCGTATCAAGCACGCCTGTGATCGATCGTATTTTATTGACGATGATTGTCCCGAGTTCTTCGAAATCGTTGGCATCGATTTTCGCGATCAGGTCATATTCCCCAAACAAAGGATGTAGCTCAACGACCTGAGGTATTTTCGATAACTGGTTATACACTTCATGTTCATGTGCTGGGGCGACATTTATTAAAACAAATCCCATGGCCATTTCTCGTCCTCCTTTTTTCTCTTCACTTTCACCAATCGTTTTCTTTCTTTTTTTGAATTAGTATTCTGTGGTAAACCTAAGCCTCCATTTCGTCAGCGCTTGTCTCTCCGCTTGCCGCAAGCTTGCAGCTTTCACAGATACCTTCCATTTCTTCCTCGGGTTCGAGTTCGTCTCCGCACACAGAGCAATACAATGACATAGTCTGCCATCCCTCTCACTGCATCAGTGATGAGTATCAAATTGCAATAGGTTTATCGTTTATAAATTCTTTTCTTCTCTGATTTTTTTTAATTTTTGCTGTTGTCAGATTTTACTTTTAAAAAACAGAGCTTTTGTTCTCAAAACACATGGCGAATCACGCACTCTTTCAAAAAAATTTTAATACGTGTTTTCCAATATGGGGTACGTAGTGAGTCTTTTACAATGAAACGGAGAACCACATGGATTTGATGGGCCTTCAAACTGACGATGAGCCCCCACCTTCTTATGGTGTTGGAGATACTCTTTTTTCTCATGCCAGGAATCTTGAACGTCTGTTAGGGTTCGGGAACATCTACCTCAAATTCGAGGGTGGCAACCCAACCGGGACACAGAAAGACCGGATCTCCCAGTATCATGTGAAGAAAGCATTGCTTGAGGGATACGATACGATCACCGTCGGAACCTGCGGGAACTATGGTGTGTCACTTGCGTATTTCGCAAAGATGGCTGGATTAAAAGCAAAAATCCTGATCCCCGAACAATACTACGTTGCACCGAAACGAAAAGAAGAATTACAAAGCATGAACGCCGAGATACTCACCATCGATGGTAAATACGAAGACGCAGTCGAAGCCAGTCGACGACTCGCAAGAACTGACCGCCTCTACGATGCAAACCCAGGGAATGGCAATGAAGGATGGCGCGGGTACATGTCTATTGCCTATGAAATCTATCGACAGCTCGGCCGGACGCCGACAGCAGTCGCCGCCCCCGTTGGCAACGGCACCACGCTCGTAGGAATCTATCAAGGGTTCAAGACCCTCCTTGAAAAAAACATTACCGACCGCATGCCCTATCTTGTTGGAGCATCTACACCAGGGGGCAACCCCATAGTAAAAAGCTTCAAAACAGGTGCTTCCAAAACCCAGGATCTCCAGCCGTCAGAGATTAAGGAAAGCAACATCAACGAACCACTCATCGCCTACCATTCCTATGACGGCGATGACGCGCTTCGTGCTATCTATGACACCAACGGCTGGGCTGACTACGCCTCTGATTCCTGCATGCTGAAGTTCCATACACTGCTGCGAGATTTAGAAGGCCTGCATGTGCTTCCCGCCTCAGCAAGTCCCATTGAGGCGTTGATAAAATTCAAAGAACACCGGGTCCTTAACAGTGATTATGTGATTGTTCTCACGGGGAGAAAATTTAGGTAAAGAATTCCACCATGGATTGATTTCTGTATGCCGAAATCTCGCGCGATGGTCTACGCTGATCGCCTCTACAACTGTGCAGATGGAAAGACCGCTCATGGGCTTGTACGGTTCAGCAACAAATTTCAAGTCGTCTGCGTCGTTGATACAACACTGCCCGTGGGTGACGCAGCAGCGTTCTTAGGTCAGAAAAAGAACGGGATCCCCTTGTTGAACAACCTCGAGGATGCCTTCATCAAAACAAAACCTGATACATTTATCATCGGTGCGGTCTCCGAGGGAGGTCTGCTGCCTACAGGATATGACCATGCAGTCGACTGGGCGCTTTCAAAAGGACTCCACGTGATTTCCGGTCTTCATCAATTTCTCTCAGACGACCCCCGATTCATCGCACAAGCAAAACAACATCAGTGCACGATTACAGATGTTCGGAAAATCTTCCGGGACCACAAACGATTCTACACCGGCGACATCGCACAGGTGCACTCAGTACGAATCGCCCTTATCGGAACTGACTCCGCGATAGGAAAACGGACACTTGCCGTCCTGCTTGTCAAAGAATTACAAAAAAGAGGAAGAACCGCTGATATGATTTTCACCGGGCAAACCGGCTGGCTGCAAGGCTGGCCACACGGCATCGTCTTAGACGCAATGATCAACGACTTCGTTTCAGGGGGGATCGAAGGAGCGATTCTTGACTCCTGGGAAGACCTCCATCCGGAGTTCATGATCATCGAAGGACAAGGAAGCCTCGTCCACCCGTTCTTCCCAGGGGGTTTTGAAATACTGGCCGCAGGGCAAGTCCATGGTTTCATCCTTGTTGATGCACCGAAACGCCCTCATCTCGACGGCTTCCCCGGTTACCCGATGCCGGATCCACGACGTGTCGTAAGCATCGCTGAGTTACTCACAGAAAAAAAACTCATTGGCGTGGGAATCAACCATGAACAGATGAACAACACCGATATCATTCAAGCCAAACACACCTATCAAGAAATGTTCCACGTTCCGGTCTCCGACCCGTTGTCAGAGGGTGTCAGCGAACTGGTGGACGTGTTGGAGGCGATACGAATTGACGCAACATAGTCTTCTCTGTCTTTCATCGATTTCCCTTTCAGAGCCGATCCTCTCCAACCATACCGCACACGCCCGAATCACTGTTATTGATCTTGCTGGCAAGAAGCATCATTTTACCATCATGAACAAATACGAGAAAAGACTTGATGAACGCTCTCTACCGTTGCTTCGACTCGCCTTTTGCATGCCGCTGCTTAACTACGGTCTTTTTTCAAAAAACATGACATTGGATTTCCCTGTGAGCGATTCTGATCTTTCTTTGCTTACCGACCTGAATGTTGTTTTCAGCCGTGACATCTTCGTCAACAAAATCGCCAAAGGGGAAAACCCATACATTCTGCCTGAATTTTTTCCAAACCCTTCGAAAATAACCCCTGCCGATGGTGATCCGAAAGCAACCATCCGACCAAAAACACTGGTATCTGACATGCCCCTTGCTCAACAGATGGACTCACTGAAATCAGGAATCCTTTCTAGTGGTGGGAAAGACAGCCTCCTCACCTATGGGTTGCTTAAGGAACTCGGTTCGACCGTCTACCCACTCTACATAAACGAAAGCGGGGGTCATTGGAGGACCGCTCTTACTGCCTATAAATTCCATAAAAAAAATGATGCACGCACCCAGCGGGTATGGACAAATGTCGACCGGTTCTACAGCTTCATGCTTGATCAACTGAGCATCATCAGACCTGATCATAGGAAAATTTGGCATGATACCTACCCGATACGACTCTGCATCTTCCCTTTCTATATCTTCAGCTTGTTGCCGATTTTTGTCGAAGAACGAATCGGCAATCTCCTGCTCGGAAGTGAGTTTGATGACCTTCGCTATGAGATACGGTACAAGGGAATACAGCATTATTTCGGCGTCTATGACCAGCATCAAGATTACGATATGCGGATGAACGCATGGTATGAGAAACGGATCCCTGGGTTGCATCAATGGTCTGCGCTACGGAATATCTCCGGTCTCGTCGACCAGAACATTCTAGTACGCCGGTATCCCGCCCTTGCCAGTCTCCAACGCTCGTGTCACTCCTGCCATATCAACAACGGGGTGGTGTATCCCTGTGGCACGTGTTCGAAGTGTCTTGGGATTTTACTGTATCTGTTAGCAAACGACTTGGATCCGAAATTTCTGAACTATCGGAAAAAGGACATCGATTATTTCTACCACCACATCCAGACCACCTCGCTAAAGCTTGACAAAGATGAGAAGGATCAATCTTTTTTCCTTCTTAAAAAACACGGTCCTACCCCAAAGGTACAATGCGTTGACCATGTCGAGAAAATCCATGTCCATCCCTCCACCTGTGACCCGAACTTGTACCCCCTCGGCTACCGTGATGGCATTCTTCGTATCCTTGAACAGTACACCACCGGATATTGTACTCTACAAAAGAACCAATGGGTGCCAGTAAAAAACTGGCGGGAGCAATCCGCTCTCATAATTCTTTGATCATACGATACGCGTCACGAGACCCCTCATGATCATAGTAGTAATAATGCCTCAGTAGTCTGGTTTTTTGAAACCCGGCGCGTTCATAAAGTGTGATTGCCGCTCTGTTGGTAATGGCGACTTCAAGTCTGATTTTTCGAATCCCTTTTTTTCTCAACAGGTGCTCTGTGCTGGTCAGGAGCCTCCGACCAATCCCCTGATTCCGGGACAATGGATCGACGTTGATGGTTTCGATACCAGCAACCGTGGTCCCCCGCCTGTACAGTACGATAAGAAATCCTCGTATGTGACTGTTTTCTGTTTCGACGAGGACTGTGCTGTTTGCTTTGGTGAGAAGATACCGGAGCTGTCGTCTGCTGTACGCATGTTCCTTTGGAAAACACAAGCCTTCCAGTTCGATGATTCGCTCAAAGTCTTTTACTGTCGCAGGTCTCACACTTGACGGCTGTTGCATCAGAAGAGGTACGGTTCTCTGTTCAAATAAATTTTTTTCTTCCACAGACCTCACCCATATTTTCTTATATAGGAGCATTCTTTTTCTTATACGTCATCCAGAGGAGCATGGTCATGGCACAGGAAAAGAAAAAAGCGGAGTTAAAGGTTTCTGGGATGACCTGCGCGATGTGCTCGTCAACCATACAGAAAGCCCTTGAAAAACTTCCTGGTGTGTTCAACGCCCAGGTGAATCTCGGCAATGAACTTGCCTCTGTGGAGTACGATTCCGCCCAGGTGAACCTTCAGGATTTGGAGAAAGCGGTGACTGATGCGGGGTATGGAACCGTCAACGAGACAGTGATCGTACGGATCGGTGGCATGACCTGTGTCACTTGCCAGAAAACCGTCACAGAAGCCTTAGGACATCTTGACGGAGTCGTCCAGGTGTCTGTAAATCTTGCGACAGAAAAAGCAACGGTGAGATATAATCCACGAATGGTCGATATTGCAGCTATAAAAAAGGCAGTCGAAGCAGCAGGATACGAGTATCTTGGTCTGGAAGGCGAAGATGATACTGCATCAAAGCAACGAGAAAAAGACCTTCGAGCCAAGCGGATCAGGATATACATCGGTTTCCTTGTCGGTGTTCCCTTGATGATTCTTATGTTCATTCATCCTGGGCTGTCCATGGAGCAGGTCTCCTATCTCTCTTTGATTGTATCAACACCTACATTCCTCTACATCAGCCATCCGATATTCTCCGCTGGGTACCATGCTCTTCTGAACAAGACGCTCACCATGGATGTCATGTATTCCATGGGCATCGGGGTTGCCTATGTCGCCAGTGTCCTAGGAACATTTCATCTGGTGTTGACCCATGAGTTCATGTTCTATGAAACCGCGGTTCTTCTTGCAACGTTTCTGATGCTGGGTCGGTATCTTGAGGCAACAGCAAAAGGAAAAACCTCTGAGGCGATCAAGAAGTTAGCAGGTCTTCAGATGAAAACCGCGCTGGTTATCCGTGATGAAAAAGAAGTCGAGGTAGCTATTGAGGACGTCCTGGTTGATGATGTGGTGGTGGTAAAACCTGGGGGGAAAATCCCGGTCGATGGTATCGTGACAGTTGGGGAAAGTTATGTTGATGAATCCATGATAACCGGGGAGCCTGTGCCGGTGGTAAAGAAACAAGGGAGCTCTGTTATTGGTGGGACACTCAATACCAATAGTGTGCTGCGGGTACGGACAACAAAGATAGGCAAAGACACGATGCTTGCACAAATTATTAAACTGGTAGAGGAAGCGCAAGGATCTCGGCCTGCGGTCCAACGTATCGCTGATACTGCTGTCAGTTATTTCATCCCAGTGGTATTGACTATTTCGGTGGTCTCATTTCTTGTCTGGTATCTTCTATTAGGAGGTACACTTCTTTTTAGTCTTACCGCGTTAATCTCTGTGTTGGTGATTGCCTGCCCCTGCGCACTTGGTCTTGCAACCCCAACTGCGGTCACCGTAGGAATTGGCCGTGGTGCTGAGCTAGGGATTTTAATAAAGAATGGTGAAGCATTAGAAATCTCTGAGAAGATCACAACCATGGTGTTTGATAAGACCGGGACGCTGACGAAAGGAAAACCAGAGGTCACCGATGTTATGGGGATTAACACAGAGGAACAACGGGTGTTGGAGCTGGCGGCATGTGTGGAGACGAACTCGTCACATCCACTGGCTGAGGCAATCGTTCGAAAAGCAAAAGAACAAGGGTTGTCCCTCAAGGATTCAAGTGCTTTTGATACATTCGCTGGAAAAGGCGTGCAAGCGACCATCGATGGGTCCGCTGTTTTGATAGGGAATCGTCTCCTCTTCAAGGAACAAAACATCGTTATACCAACGAAGGTCGAGGAGATGCTTGTGAGGCTGCAGACCCAGGGGAAATCCGTGATGTTGGTTGCACGTGATCACCAGCTCATCGGCCTTATCGGAATCGCCGATGTTATCAAGGAGACCACCGCGGTATCGATGCAGCAGTTCAAACAGATGGATTTGCAGCTCGTGATGATTACCGGTGATAACACACGGACCGCTCAGGCGATCGCACAACAGGTCGGCATTGATGTGGTCCGTGCCGAGGTGCTCCCCCAGGATAAAGCTCACGAGGTAAAAAAGCTACAAGAATCTGGTGAGGTGGTCGCTTTTGTTGGTGATGGGATTAATGATGCACCCGCCCTTGCCCAGGCTGATGTGGGAATCGCGATCGGCAGTGGTACTGATGTGGCAATCGAGAGCGGGGAGATCGTGCTTGTGAAAAGCGACCTGCTGGATTGCGTCGCTGCTGTACAGCTGAGTAGGAAAGTCATTGGGCGGATCAAGCAGAACCTGTTCTGGGCGTTTGCCTATAACACAGCGCTTATCCCCGTTGCCGCTGGTGTACTCTACCCGTTTTTTGGTATCACGTTCCGACCGGAGTTCGCTGGATTTGCGATGGCGCTTAGTTCGGTGACGGTCGTATCCCTTTCTCTGCTGTTAAAAAGATATGTCCCACCGGCGAAGGAGGTGAAACATCATGGCGATTGATCCTATCTGCAAAATGACGGTTGATGAGAAGACCGCACGGTTCACTAGTATCTATAAAGGAAAGACCTACTACTTCTGTGCACCTGGGTGTAAAAAAACGTTTGAGATGAATCCAGAGAAATATATAACGGAGTAAAAAGAGGGTTCGTACCATCATCATTTTTTAAAGTTTAAGCTAGGAATATATATCTGGTTTATTGTGATATATCCTCAGGAACGATTGTGCGTTTTCGCTTTAAAACATTTTTTATTTCAGCATCTATGTCCTTTGTGTCAATACTGGTCCAATGAACCCCATCATGCTCGAACAGCTCTTGCAAGGGGAATCGACCATCCCAGGGCTCCCAGGCTTTTTGCAGTGTCATCCCACTGACCGTCCGAATGTTCGTCACCCCGACCTCGCCTATCGCATCTGCAAACGCAAGCAACCGGTCCTGTGGGATTGCGACACCAACAGTCTGCAGAAATGCACCAAGTGGTTTTACTTTCTGCGGGATTTCCATAATATCTACAATTGGTTTTACTCGAATCACCCGGTACAACGGGGATGGCTCACAATTCTGGTTCTTCTCATCATAGATGACGAGCCACTGATGAGCTTTCGAAGGAAAGATCTTCACAGGTTCGCCCATGGTCTCTTTTGTGAAATACTGATAATACCCATCAAGCACCTGCATCTTACCAGAGTTCGTGCCTTTCGGAAGCGCACGGGTCGTTTTTTCCATTTCCACCGCAAGAAGACCAGCAAATTCTTTCGGAGACACGCTCCCCCCGGTCTCCACATAGATCTCCTGAGGAGAGAAACACCCCTGTTGATCCCATGCGCAGACGTCAAGAGAGGCAAGCTCCGCGATCTCAGAAGCCTGTTTAGATAAACAGTCACGGGCAATCACCATGAAACTGAACTTATGCCAATGACCAGCAAGAGGCACCTGATGTTTCTCCGCTAACTCTGTCAGACTCCTGCGTGCGTGCTCTCCCCCTGTCGCTCGCACAAGGTCTGATTGTGAAAACAGAAAATCCTGCACAAACGCATTCTCACTGCCAAAGGGAAGCACCGCGATGCTATGCGCAAGTTCAGGATCCACTTCCTCAATAGATTTTGCGTACAACGCGCCAAACACCGGCTCCTCAGTAGGCACCTTCACCCAGGTCGCAGCATCGACTAATTTATCCATCACCATCTCAAAAGCAGCAAGACCAAGGATGTTGCCTGCGCAGATATGACCGATGACCTGGGGCTCATAATTAGAATGCGTGACATGCGGTTTACCGTACGCCTTTACTAAACCATCACCACATGGGGAAAAAACTCTGTACTCTTGCGCCTGACGTTTTCCTGCCAGCGGGAGGTTCTCCTTTTTGAGGATGCCAAAGAAAAAATCAAACCCCCAGGATTCGATCATCTCAATGGAAAACCCGGTCACAGCCGGAAGCACCTCTCGGGCTGTCTTCCTGCCATGATACATCGGATCCCGCCATAACGCATTGACCATGTCGATGGTGTCAAGCACCGCGGGGATGTCATGCGTACGAAGATACTCCAAACGAGCGGTCTTTATCCTGTCAATGATTTTCTGAAGTGCTTCGATGGTGAACACTGGTTTGCGAAGAAGGATTTCCTTGTTGATTTCCTCAGTCGTAAACGACAGATTCGTCTCAAAGCGTATATCAGGATCCCAGAAGAAACAATCAACCATCTGTGCCATATTCAAACCCTTTAGAAGACAACCGGGATTATACTTGCGGTGTTCACCAGCTCCTGGGCTGCTTTGGCCTGGTCCAGAATCACCCGGGAATCCCCATCCACGGTGAACAACCCTCGGATTAAACCACGGATTGGGTCAAGCTCCTTGCGGATGACCTTCTTCCAGTTCGAATAAGGTCCCTTGAACACGAACTTCGCATGTTTTTCTCCCTTCACCAGATACGCGTCCCTGCATTTCCCATGCCAGAGGTCAATGTAGAACACAACTTCCTTTTTCAGCTCCTCATCTGGGGTGATGACAAACAAAAAATCACCTTCCCAGTCCTTGGCGACCTCATGATACGTTTTGTTCTTGTTCAGCTCCTCTTTAAAGACATGGATCCATTCATCCGACGGGAAGCGCAGTATGTTCCTCACCATCCTTTTGCATTAATTCAGCCATGATAGCTGCACAGCCACGACCCTCGAAACCCGGCATCCGTGTCACCTCGACATCAAGCACAGGGCCTTCTCGGTTGCATTTCGGGCAGCGTTCAAGGATTTTTACCTTGTCACCAGTGATGATAAACCCAGGGTAACTATCTGGGAGAGGGTCGATGAAGGCAAAACGTCCGACCTGCCCATAGTCAAGCTGGTTGAGATTCTCATCAAGTACCAGAGGAATGATGACCGGTGGGATATGCTTGTAATGCCCTTCGCAGCTCAGGAACACTGAACTACATTCAGACATCGCATAGACGTCATGGTAGCGTTCCTCAGGGATCCCCAGGATCTCCTGGACCTTCTCACGGAATGAGTCTTCAGGGAGCCGTTTGTTCTCCTCTGCCTTCCATCCGCCTCCGGTGAGGATCTGACTGTCAGGTAACCGAACCGTTTTCCCCTCTTTCTTCATCCGCTCCATGATGCGGTCAAGCCAGAACGGCGGGCCAGCGATATTGGCCCGTTTTTTTGTCTGTTCAAACTGTTCCAGCAGATGGATAACCCGCAGATCAGAGTTCCGCTGCACCAAGGGGCTGATGGTCGACAACGCCTTTGCTTTAATCTTTTCTGATAGACCGATGGTTTCATCCCGTTGCATGCGGAGGAACTGCGTGGTGATCTTCATATCCAAAGCGACATGGATGTTCGCAGGATCATACAAATCATAGGCGATCCCGAAGAGACTTGCGATGGTTAGATTGGTTTGCCGCGGATCAGGAATGAGAAGGATGACTTGATCAGTAGGATTGTAATCCATCAGTTCCATGACTGATCTCATCGCACTGTACTTCACCCGGTTCCATGAACGTGTGTCACGGGGGATGAAACTGAAGCGACCGCCTGTTCCGCTCGTAAACATGATACTGGTGCCTTTTTTGTTGAACTCCTCGATGATCTCATCATACGAGGGATTGTGGGTTTTAAACACCGGTTTCGGAAGCGACCCGGTGAAAATAGTTTTCAACCAGGTCAAAAAACCACTCCCATCAGGGTAATCCTTAAAAAAAGCATCAGGGAGCAAGGGTATCTTTTTTACATCCTGTTGAGACTTGATAGCCTCCGGGGTGATACCATTGACCTCGCAGACTCTATGATACAGGAAGTTGTTTTGATAATGATGTCTGAACGTGTGCAGAATCGCGGGAAGCAAGCGTTCCTGTGCCTTCGAATAATCCGTAAAAAACAGTGGTGGTGAATGTAACGCCGTGTCGACTGCTGTCCACTGTTGCGTTGGTGGTGTTAATTTTTGCAATCTTTCTGCCCATTGCTTTAGCTGGGAGTGTTCAACCATTTTTTTCCTCTCATTGCTTCGTTAATATTCGGTCTGAATCTTGCTGATGCAACCGTTGAAGGTATCAATCGGTTTTGTGATGGTCAGTGCCTTCATTTTGTTTCCAGCCATCTTCACCCGGTTCTTTAAAAGCGCCATCGCAGAGCTCATCTGCCCGCTGCTTATCTGAACAAAGGTGGTATAATCCCCGGTGATGGTGAACTCCGCTTCCTTCTGCTTTATCGTCTCATCGGATCCGGTGAGAAGCTCTTCCAGATTCCCTCCGATGAATTTAATGTAGAAGTACATGGTTGTGTTGTCCGGGGGGACGTTTTGAATGACATTTAACAACGACGCGTTCATGTTCTTGAGATCTTTTGCCTTATCAAGTTCCGCTATCACTTTTTTTTTGGCTTGCTCAGCCCATTCTTGTGAGAGATATTTTACCACGTGTCTTCACCTCCAAAGAGTGTTTCAATTAAATCCTCAAAATGCTCAAGCTCCTCCTCTGATAACCCTGGGAGAAATGGGTACAGGATATGCTCCTTTCTATGGAGTCCTTTGCTGCAGATGAACTCAAGAGGGGTGACTCCTTTGATAGCGAATTGTTGTCTCCAGGATTCCACGATCGCTTTATTGACTCGTTTCCGTGCCTCCGGGTCGGTATGATCATAGTAGTAATCATATTCCAAATGCGCTAGTTTACCTCGTTCGAGATAGCTGAGGAACCCGAATGCCCCGTTGATGCCGTATTTCTCCGCTGGTTTTTCCAAGGCATCCACCACCTTCAGGATGGTCTGCGTGTCACCTGGCATATACCCGCCTCGGTACATCCACATATGCTTTCGTTCCATGCGACAGGGGAGGATCCGGAAGGAATGAAGCCAGATAGGATCGGTGAGTTCAGGTCTTGAGTACAGTTTCTCAAAGAACTCCCGGAGGTCCTCGTCATAGACTTTCACAAGGTCCTTTGGTTGGGCAGCCAGACCTTTTTCAAAATGTTTCCTCATGGGTCCCCCAAACACCGCTTTCAAGGGGTTTTCCTCCTCAGAGATCATTTTCAGCAGGCTGCTGTCCTTCATAGATGCAAGTTTAGATGAGCCAAGGATAAGGCTTTTAATCATTCCATGACCAAACGAAACATCCGCTAACTCTTCTATGATTTTCTTGCTATGGGAATCGCAGATGATATCGACAACATAGTTCAGCTTCAGATACTTCTCTGCGATGAAGTTGAAGTCCTCAGCGACCTCATGTGTCGGTGAGATAAATTCTGTGAGATATTTCCTTGAGATGACTGCAAGGGAGATGCCGATGTTTCTTTTTGCAAGGTTATGAGCGAAATCCAATGCATCCGCAAGAGTGGCAAAGGGGACGAACACTGCTTCTTCGTCATCAAGGATCTGATGGAGTTTTAAAGTAAGCTTCGTGACGATGACCGAAGGGATGAGTGACAAGCTTAAGAGGCCTTGTTCAGAGGCGTAGGGGTTGGGGATCTCCTTGTCGCTGAGATGTTGTATCGTCCCTGTCGAATCGATGTATTCCGCGTCGATGAAATTATCGGTCCCCCATCCGTATGTGTTGCTCCAGGTTGTGACGATGCCAAGGTTCTGGGCGTTCGCACAGACGCAGGATTCAGCCTCAGCGACGTTGGCCCGTAGCTTGTGAGCGTGTGCTGCTTTTTGCAGCTCAAAAGACGTCACACCCGGTCCAATGGTCGCTGTGATGGACTCCGGGTCGATGTCCAGATCTTTCATTCTCCAGAGGTCGATGATGATCCCCTGTTCTATCGTTGCTGGTTCAGCAAGCAGGGTTTGCAACGCAACACCAAAAAACGTCCCGTTTCCTCGGGGGAGATACGGTATTTTGTATTTGTTAGCTAGTTTGACGATTTCCACTATCTCCTCTGTTGTTTTCGGCATCACAATATAGTATTTTCCTGTGGATTTTTGTTTGATGATTGATCGGAGATACGAGGCAATGATGATCGGATCATTCGTCGCCTGATCGTTCCCGACGATTGTTCGAAGATCCCTAAGGATGTCGTCCTCGGGGAAGCGTTTGAGTGACCCTGGTTGTAATGTCTTTACATAATCTTGCAGGGCATGTTGTGCTTTGGTCGGTCGACGCTGCGTGATAAAAGTGCATTGCCGATCGCAGATCCCACAGAGGTTACATGAATTCACGATATCAATGAGTGTTTCCGTTGGTTCTACCTCATGTTCTGCCAAGGCTCTTGCCAGCTCCATTCTTCCTTCAGGCCAGTAGGCGACAAACCCATGTTTTTTACCTGCTTGACAGATACCGGTATCAAGGAAATCGATCTTGCAAAGCCCGCAATGTGGTTCTTGTTTTGTGATATCTAGTACATCGGATAAATTCATAGTGTCCCCCTTGGATTCTTATATAGCGAGAACTTGAAACGGTCCCTCCTCTTAAACCTTTTCTACGTTTTTTTCTGACAAATCGCTACATCCTCACACAAAATCTTACAAATGATACGGAAATCATACGTCAAACAATAATCGATATTCCAATATCATTTTTTTTTTTTGCCATAGAAACTTTATTCAATCTCTCCGCATATTCTCCCGGCCGATTGGGAAAAAAAAGAAGATGAGTCTCATGAAACAAATCATATCATTGATAGTTGTTATGCTTATCGCCGGGGCGATGCTTTCCGGTTGTGTTGAAGAGCCTACAGAACAAGAACCCCCTGTGAAAACAATAAAAGATATTGCTGTTGACATCGTCACGCTTCTCATAGACGGGGATTTTACTGGTGTCTATGGTTATTTTAACACTTCTATTTCCTCACAAATCACTGCTGAGCAGTTCGCTCTGATTTGGCAACAGCAGATAGCTACCCCAAATGGGAATATTACTCGGATTGTGCGAACACGTGAGGTCAACGAATCTGGGTATAGCGTTGTCTATGTCACCTGTAATTTCTCAAAAGTCGCGGTTCTTGATGTGAAAATATCGTTTAATGTCCAGCAGAGAATCATAAGTCTGCTGGTTGTTCCCACTCTTGAGACCTTTGCCTATTCACCACCATCATATGTCGATTTGAATGCATTCACCGAGCAAAATGTGAGTTTTGGTTTGGAGCGCTGGAAGTTACCTGCGACGCTTACCATCCCAAACGGGGCAGGTCCATTCCCCGCGGTGCTTTTGGTCCATGGCTCAGGACCAAATGATCGGGATGAGACCTATGGTCCGAACAAACCATTTAAGGACCTAGCATGGGGTCTTGCTTCAAGAGGTGTTGTGGTCTTACGATATGAAAAACGCACCTTTCAATATCCTGAGGAGATCGCACAGCTCACCAATTTAACTGTTCAAGAGGAGACCATTGCAGATGCAGTTGCTGGTGTGGATTTCCTCTCTGCATCCTCGTTCGTGGACCACGGAAGGATTTTTGTTCTGGGGCATAGTCTTGGTGGGATGCTGGCCCCGCGCATCGCACTTCAAACGGATCGTATCGCAGGATTAATTCTGCTCGCCGCTCCGAGTCGTCCTCTTGAGGATCTCATGTTAGAGCAGACCCGGTATCTTGCAAACCTCAGCGATGTCAATCAATCCGCTGAGCTTGAAGAACTCGCACGTCTGGTGATGAAGGTAAAGACATTGGATATCGAGGAGGGCGAAGACGTCCTTGGTGCCCCGAAATCGTACTGGGCTGATCTGGCAATTTACGATCCTGTGAGCACCGCGCAGTCGTTGCATATCCCCTTGCTGATTCTGCAGGGGAAGCGGGATTATCAAGTGACGATGGCTGATTTTGCACGATGGAATGAAACCTTTTCCGAAAATCAGTCTGTTAGTCTGAAAGCGTACTCGTCGCTGAATCATTTCTTCATAGCTGGAACCGGTGTTCCCTCGAGCGCTGAGTATGTACTTGAGGGGCATGTGGTTGAGGAAATCATCTCAGATATTGCGACGTGGATAACGACTCAATAACTTTTTGGAGAACCCCCCGTCTTCTGGTGGTATCTTTCTTCCTCATTAAAAAAAAATTAAGCCCGGTATCTCCGTCATTTGTTGTATAATATTCATTCAATTGGTATGTTGATGTTACCTCACTTTGCCTTTATGTGCGTTTTTTTTACATAAACCAGTAACTTTTATTTTCTTGAAAACATTTAAATGTCTCACCAGCTTAATGAGATGAAAGGAAGGAATAGCATGAGTACGAAGAACATGAAAAAGAATCTCAGAATGAATGGTATAGCTGTTGCAATAAGCATTTTATTTTTTTGTCTAGCGATACATCCTGTCTTTGGAAGTAGTTCTTTTAACCTAACAACAGACGTATCATCTCCGACTCGTTCTGAAACAAGAAGCGAAGGAGACATCCCGACATGGTACCTGGGAGACCAGTGGACCTATAAAGTCGAGCCTCTCAGTTTTTCAAGTTCCAATGGGTCGTTTTACGGGAAAATCGATAACTTCAGACAACAAGTTGTAGGCAGAACAGATGATGTCTATGAGGTGTCCATCACCGGTGATATCAGTGGAGATATCGACATGGAGGGTTTCTCAGGGGAGCTTACCGGTCAAATCACCGGGACGTCCTCTATTCGTGTTTCCGATCTTGCGGAAATAACCACGACACTGCATTCAGACGGCGAGATTCTCGTGGTATGGATCCCATTCCCCTACGAAATGGATCTGTTCACCAGCTCCACACCACCCATGGAGTTGTACGATTTTCCTTTATTTGTTGGGGAAGAATGGCAACTTGCGTGTCTGAGCACCATAAGCGGTTCATTCAGCATCCAAGGGGTATACGAGCAACCGTTCGATGGAAACCAATGGATTGATGAGACCGTGCAATGCACACAAAACAAACAGGTAACTGTTCCTGCAGGGACCTTTGACTGTTACGAGATCGGTCGTCCCGAGGCCCAGGCCTGGTTTTCACCTGATGCTGGGAATGTCGTAAAATCAAACATTGAACAAAGTGACGAAAACATGTCTGTTCAGATCAGTCTTACCCTTCAATCGTTTTCCCGGGTAGCTCAACCCATCACCATCTCAGAGGACATCACTCCCTCCATGGCCGCCCCTGGTGTTCCTGTCCTGATTTCCGGCCAGGCGGTGTATACAAGCTCTGGTGCCCCGGTCCAATCCGGTGCTATCACGATTCAGATTCCTTCATCAGGGGACAGTTGGCAGGTCAGTACTGATTCCTCTGGACATTATACAAAAACGATTGTTGCACCGACCATGAGTGATGATACTGCATCAGGCAGGGAGACCGGTTCCGGGGGCGTTCTTGTTCAGTGCACCGGTGGGAGCCTCTCTGGGTATCGTCTGCAGACACTCACAACTGTACAGGACACCGCACCTACGACCCCGTCCATTGACGGTCCAACCAAAGGAAAAAAAGGTGTATCGTACGACTATTCGTTTGTCTCTGTGGATGCTGAGGACGATGACGTGTTTTACTTCGTTGACTGGGATGATGGGACCAACAGCAGCTGGGTGGGACCCTTTGCTTCAGGTGAAGAACACACCCTGAGCCATACGTTTACAACAAAAGGAACCTATGCTATTCAGGTAAAAGCACGTGACGTCTTTTATGCAGAGAGCGACTGGGGGACACTTGAGGTGAGTATGCCAAAGAACGGGGTCTTCCTCCCTTGGGGGTTTTCCCTGCGATTTCCCCTTCTGTACTCGCTGCTGGAACGATTCCTTCGATGGTAGCCAACTTTTATTTCTGTATCAATCCCTCCCTACATTACACCCACGAAGTGCCATCATATTCAATTCAGTTCTATCGTCTCACGAATTCATCTGTTATACCTGACGAAGGTCCTGAGGTCACCAGAATACCACACCTCCTGCGGTTGCGCATGCGTGACCCCTTCACACACCTGCTTGATATCCTTCTTTTCACCCTTATTCTTAGCGAACTGCTCACATCAGTTTTTTCCGCTTCGCAATATTCATAAAAAAACTCTCCATTCCTAACGGCGATGAGACAAATGGATTACTCAGAGGAATACGTGCTTGAACTTGCACGGAAAGCATATCAGGAAGGTGACGTCAATTTCGATATTAAACCTGAGAAATGTGCCTTGCTTGTTATCGATATGCAGGATGAGTTTGTAAAACCCCACTGGTCTCCTTATTGGGTGCCTGAGGCTACCAGACGAGTATCAAACATGAAACGATTACTCCATCATTGCCGTGGGAAAAAAATCCCTGTGATTTTCACAGTCTATTCAAGGACACATCAGTATCTTGATAGACCACGTACATTGCCATTGATGCCAAGTCGTTTTCCTGGATTAGATATCGATCAATCATCGTTTTTTCTGACCGGGGACGTCTGGCATGAACTAGCACCTGTCGATGGTGAACTCGTAATCCATAAATCATCGTATGGGGCTTTTTACGAAACCCCTCTGGAAACCATTTTGAAGAACCTTGGAAAAGACACAATAATCATCAGTGGGACGCTTACGAATTATTGTTGCTCAACAACCGCTCGACAAGCCTACGAACGGAGTTTTAAGGTCATATTTGGCAGTGATGTGACTGCAACACATTTCCCCGAGTTTCATGAAATGGAGCTGCAGGTATTGCGCAGAGGTTTTGCAAAAATCATGTCAGTAGAGGACCTGCTGAAGGCTCTGTAGAAAACCAAACATATTATTATCCAATACAAAACATTTAAATTATTCATCTCCATTGATACATAGAGAGGCTTGATTTCATCAGAAAAAACATGGTCTGTATCCTGATCTGTCTTATACTATGTATCACTACGATGAGTCTTGCGTATGCGAAAACAGATGCTTTTTCAAAAACTGGTTTGACTCCATCCCGTTTTCATTCTCATGACACGGATCATATCGTGGTTCTTGTCGATGCTCAGCTCTATCCTTGGATGCAGAAGAAATTCCACCGATATCTCAGCGAGGTGGAAGAACGCTTCCCCGTCGAATGTACAATACTACTTGTCAATGGTCTTCGAAGCCTCCAACCCATCACACCTGCAGAGATACGGCATATCCTCCAAAACGAATACGCAAGGAATGCCACCGTCGGAGCCTTGCTTGTCGGCCAGATCCCCTACGCACTCTGGAAACAAGGGGTCGGGAACAACAGTGGGATCATCAGCGTGTTTTACGAAGACCTCGATGGCGATTTCGAGGATACAGACAACGATGGTTTCTATGACTATCATACCTTTGGTGCCCAGGAAGGACCTGAAATATGGGTCTGCTGGCTACGACCCCCGCTCATTGGACAAGTGGTTTTCATGAACAGATTCTTAGAAAAAACTCATATGTATTATACAGGTGAGTCTACTGTCAACAACGCAGCGTTTGTCGCCTGTCACGAGGACTATGACAATAATTTCTACGGGCCGATCGGGGTCATGCCTGTCCTGCAGGATATTTATGGGTCTGCGAATGTCGACACCGATGGAGAGGACAGTGATCTAACAAAAGATGAGGAGATATGGAGACAGTTACGCAGCACAACCTATGAGGTTTTTGATACATGGCAACATGCAGCCTCAAAATATCAAGCATGGGATGTTGGGGGATTCTCATCACTAAAAATCCTTTGTCTCACCAAAGGGTCTCTAATGACGTTTCTCTACGGATGTCATAGCGCTGACTTCTGGGACGCACCCGGAACGACACCGTTTAATATCAACATCGCGGTTTCCTATGTGTTTGGTCGGTCCATCGGTCAAGCAGCAAGTGGGACATCCTGGAGTTACGGGACTGAATATAAGTATCTGGTCTACGAGGCGATGAGGGACCACAATGCGTATCTTGGTAACGCCTGGTTTTTCATGGAATCCTACGTTGAAACCGCCTCGTTTGTCCAGCAACGATATCCGGACAGGGACCCCCAGAGGGAATGTGCAGGAAACATCCTCATTGGAAATCCATTCCTTTCTGTTGAGTATCAAGCACGCTAAAGAATTGGATAAAATTTTATTTTTTCATCAAAATATGATTCTTTGTACAAAAAATATAAAGATACTTTTTAATTCTCAGAGGATAGTTAAAGATATGTAGGGATAGTTCATTTGAACTTTCAGAATCACACCATCAATAAAAAAATTCCCTATTACTCTGTTAGGTAGACCATGAAACAAATAGTTCCACTAGCGATTAGCATCCTTGTGTTGTCTGTAGTGTTCTCAGGATGCATCAATCAAGCCGAACCAGGGGATCAGAAAGATATCGAACAAGTGATCATTGGGATCGGAGAAGCGCCCCATGGGTTTTTTCCCTGGATCGAGAGCTATGATACAAATACCCTGGGGATTACTTTTAATATCTTCAATCCTCTGGTGGCATTTGACAATAGTTTCAAGCTTTTCCCTAAACTAGCGAAATCCTGGAATAACCCGGATAATTGCACCTGGCGATTTTTCCTGCGTGACGACGTCACGTTCCATAATGGCTATAACTTTACCGCCTCTGATGTGAAATACACGATTGATTTTATCCGGAATAATAAAAGCCATGTGTTATGGGATCTCCTGACAGAGATCGAAGACGTCACTATCGTCGATATCTATACCGTCGACATCAAAACCTATCATCCCTTTCCCATTCTTCTCAACAAATTGACCAATATCCCCATCGCCAGCAAGCAATACCAGCAGGAAACAACAGAAAAATGGCCTATCGGGACCGGGGCATATAAACTCCTGGAGAACGTAAGTGATGATCACATAACCTTAGTCCGCTTTGAAGACTATGCGATGGGAACACCAGCCATTAAAAAAGTCATTTACAAAATAATACAGAAAAGCGAAGATCGAAAGAACGCACTCATCACCAAAGAAATCGACATCATGGAGCATATCCCAGAGCGGTATGTCGCGGAAATACAAAAAACTTCAGGGATTACTATAAAAAAATTCTCCAGCCCGACCGTTTTTTACCTTAGCT
The DNA here is from genome assembly GCA_964467345.1 of uncultured Thermoplasmatales archaeon. GTDB lineage: Archaea > Thermoplasmatota > E2 > DHVEG-1 > DHVEG-1 > SM1-50. Next base: position 31,568 of record CAYXPY010000015.1, read on the forward strand.
TTGATTTCAGAGAGAATAGTAGTAGTTTCCCAGGGATGAAAAACCCGTTGGCAGATGTACGGGTCAGAAAAGCACTCTGCCATGCCATTGATGTTGACAGAATCACTGACATATTAGGTCAGGCGGCAGAGCCTGCATCACAGTTCTTATCACCTCTAATTTTCGGATATAACCCTGAAATAAAACGTGTACCCTATGATGTGAACCTCTCCAGGGAGCTTCTCCGGCGGGCAGGGTATGAGAACGGGTTTACCATGACATTGGACTGCCCAGAAAACTACGTGCTACAACTTGAGATTTCTGAGGAGATAGTCAGACAACTATCACAGATAATAAACATCAGTGTCAACCGTAATATCACCGAGGAGGACTATTACACAAAAATGTTCATGGGTGACTCTCCCCTTTATTTCACGGGGTGGATCCCAGCGACTGGTGATGGTGGGGAGATATTTGATTATCTTCTCCGATCTGAGGACCATCCACTCGGGAGAGGATCCTATAACTTTGGGTACTACTCCAACGAGACCATTGATACAATAACTTCAGAGATAGCCAGCACCATGGTTCAAAAAACACGGATGAATCTGATGAAGGATGGCTTTCGGGTCGCTATGGACGATGTTGCCTGTATCCCTCTGTATATCAGTGTCTGTAACGTGGCTTTTCCAGAGTTTCTTGAATGGAATCCACGGTCGGATCTTAGTACACTCGTGGAAGAAATTACTGTTAAATAACGGAGGTGGCATACATAGTTATTGGAGCAGCTAGGAATGAAGAAATTCCACAGTGTCAAATTAAAGATTTTTTTCCCATTGCTTGTCATCCTTCTTGTTGTCTTTCTCACAAGCTCATTGGTTATCATTGACCGGGAATCAAAAGTGGCTAAGGATTCCCTTATCACGAACGCTGCCTCCTTCTCCAGTCTTTCTGTTGCAGATCTAGTCGATAACTATGCTACGTACTACCAGTCTGGTTTTTACAAATTCACTGAGATCATCGATGATGTGATGAGGCTGAATAGCGACCTTGTTTTGATACAAATCGTCGATGTCAATGGGAAGATACTTTTCGACTCAACAGAGATTATTGAGGGAAAATACGATGAACGAATAAATGGGGAGCGATTCCTTGAAAACGAGACATTAATCCAACGGGCAGGGGACTCGGTGTCCTCCGTTTTCATCAACGAAGAGACTCGACATGTCGATATCATGCAACCATTCTTCGAGCAATGGGGAAGTCATGGGTACTCGGTCCGTTACATATTCTCGCTAGCAAACTTGGATACTATGACACAAGATCTGATACTTACGATTTCCATGCATTCAGCGATATTCATCATCATTTCATTCCTCTTGATATTCTTCCTTTTTAATTATTTCGTTTCAGCACCCATCGGGGAGCTGACCAAAGGCGTTCGTCACATGAGCAAAGGAACCCTGGGCTCTGAGGTAAAGATAAAGTCACAGGATGAAATCGGTGAGCTTGCTGCTGCTTTTAACACGATGAGTGCCGATCTTAAAATATCCAGAGACAATTTGGAGGATTATAGCAAGAATCTTGAAAAACTCGTCGAAGAACGGACAAAGGAACTCCAGGAGAAGACACGACGTCTCGAGCAGATAAACCAGGATCTCACGGTCACACGGGAGGAACTCAGCGTCCTAAATAAGAGCCTTGAAGAACGAGTGCGTGAACGAACAAAGGAAGTAGAAAAACTACTCAAACAAAAAGACGAGTTTATCACCCAGTTGGGTCATGATTTGAAAAACCCTCTCGGACCTTTAATAAATTTGATACCCCTGCTTGAACAACAGGAAAACGAGGTCGAAAAAAAAGAGATGCTCTCCGTGTTGCATAGAAACGCGAATTACATGAAAAACCTTGTCGTAAAAACCCTTGAGCTTGCAGTGTTAAACTCCCCTAACACAAAGCTCTCCCTTGAGAAAGTAAACTTATTCAAGGAAGTCGATCAGATCATCGAAAATAAAAAAATCCTTTTTGAGGACAGCCATACGAAAATTTCCAATACTATCGACCCTGGTTTATCGATAAAGGTAGATCGCCTACGGTTTGAGGAACTGCTGACGAATATCTTTGAAAACTCGACGAAGTACTGCTCAGAGAAATGTGAAATCACCATTGATGCCACGCAAGAAGATGATTTTGTCCTCATATCCATCAAAGATAACGGCATCGGGATGACACCGGCGCAAATCGACAGGATCTTCGATGAGTTCTACAAGGCGGACTACGCTCGTCATGATATTCAGAACACAGGTCTTGGGATGTCGATTTGTAAGCGCATTGTTGAACGGCATGGGGGGCGTATCTGGGTAGAGAGCCCTGGCCCTGGACAGGGCACAACGGTGCTCTTCACCATGCCGGGGGCATAATACTCTTTTAACAGAAACAAGGTTTTCCAGAGGTAAATATAATGTTCAATCTTCTGTGTTCATCTGTAGAAATCCATATTAAAGACTTCTTTGATATGTCACTAGAGGTCCCCACACTATGAAAAAAATCATGTTGGTCGATGATGAAAAGGATCAGATTTATTTCATAAAAACCTCTTTTGAAAATCTGTTCGGAAAAGAGTATACGATTATCCCTGTCGAAAGCGGGGATAAATGCTTTGAGTTACTGCAGAAAAAAGAAATCCCTCATCTCATCCTTTTAGATATCATGATGCCAAAGATGAACGGATGGGAGGTCTTTGATAGGTTACGAGCGAACCCTGCATGGAAGGATATCCCCATTATTTTCTTGACCGCTCGAACCGATGAATTCGCAGAACATGCTGGTGCGCTCATCGCAGAAGACTATGTCAAGAAGCCCATCGAGATAAAAGAGTTAAAAACACGCATCGACAATGTATTAAAAAGAGCGAAGAAGCCATAAAAAGAATATCCCATTTTTTTTACAGATGGACTACATCTTTTCAGGCAGTATGTTTGATTTGAACACTTCTGTGACATACAAATAATCATAATTAGCGATGTCCTCAGGGAATTTTTTCCGTAGATCTTCCATCACTCGATAGAAGTGCTCGAAATTCGTCGCATACAACGTGATTTCCAGGTCATACCCACCGATCGCCTTATGGATCTCCCAAAGGAACGGGTTATCGCTAAGGTATTGGATGATCTGGTTTTTCTTATTATAATCACGCAGCGACAAATTCACAATGAACTCACGTAATCCAAGTTTATTAATATCCATGGTGATCGAATATCGTTGGATGACCCCTGATTTGATCAATTTGGTAATCCGGGAATGGATCGTCACGGTTGACACGTTGATTTGGCTTGCGATGTCAACACTGTTGATTCGAGTGTTTTTCGCTAGCAAGTTAAGGATTTTATAGTCCACGACATCAATATCGACGGTCTTGCCGTCGTATCGGTATTCATACGCACGTTCGTGGGAAGCAGCAAGATCATTGACCAATAAGGAATGCTTGTATCCGAATGATTCGTATAACTGGGAGAAGAATATTTCTTTGAAATAATACCGATAGTGTCGGAGGGTCTCCTCATAAAACGCGTAGAAATGATTCGGGGATTTGACCAGAATCGTGATGATAAGATCGTATTTTCCCTTCGTCGATGCGATACTCCAGGTATTAGTGTGGTTGACGAAATGGTTGATGATTTCTTTTTCTTTATCCGGTGAGGCGTACTGCAACACGATGTAGAGTCGATAGACGGAGAATCCAAGTTTGAAGACATCGATCATCGCATTAAAATTTTTTATAATACCTTTGGTTTGCAGTCGTTTGATGCGGTATTCCACAACGCTTTTCTGAAGGCCGACTTTTTTTGCGACCGATGAAAGCGATTGCCTGGAGTTTAAAAACAAATGGTAGAGTATCTTATGGTCCTTAGAATCTAATTCTCGCACAGTGGAATCATCGTCTATTCAACTAATAAATTTTTCCAATCTCTTTTCGAGGAAGAAATCATCGTTTTTTTCCCCATTTGTTCTTCCAATGTTACAGACAAGGACTTGGCGTATTCTCTCAAAAGAACTTCCATATCCTTACGTTCTGAGACGCGAAGTTTCCCTCATGGTATGCGATGACTTTTACGATATGCGAGCCGAATGATCGTGTATCCCACCGCCAGCTGAAGGGGGCCTCGGTATCGCACACTTGCAGGGCATCATCAAGATAGAACGCGACCCGGTCGATTTCTGTTGCGTTGATTATCTCCACCTCAATGTCTATCGGACCGAAAACAAGGGGAATACAAAAATCCAGCAGTCTCCTATTTTTCCAATAGATGCCGTTCCCTGGGTTCGTGATGTTTACTTCAAACGACGGATTATACATCTGTGTGATAAGAAAAGTACGTGTCTCTCCACTCTGGAGTGACTCAATGAGATAGGTATCAGCATTTTCTTTGAGGAGGTCCCCTGATTCGGTGTACCAGTATGCCGAGAACGGTAGATGCAGGAGTATGTTCTGTACCTGATGATCGTAGGTGTTAGTTACCACACAGGTAGTCGTATTTCCCGGGGTACTGCAAGAAGTTTTTACGTATTCCCACCGAATTACGCCCGTCGGAGAATAGGCACTGTTCCAGGAATCATAGCGATGGAGCAGCCATTCATCGCTTCCGATACCGACATCGAAAGCATACATGTCCCATCCATCTGAGCCGCAGAGCATTAGTCCATTCACGATCGAGGGTGGCGCGGTGACGCTGGCACCGATGCAATATCGCCAGAGGATTGAGCCTGTTGTCTCGTTTAATGCATAAAACGCCCCGTCTATTCCATCCCGTGTCCCGATGAAGATAAGCCCCCCACTGATTGTCGGGGAGCTGATATCACATGAACCACCTATTTTTGTTTCCCAGAGGAGTTGACCGGTACTGGCAGTCAACGCGTACACGTATCCAAAGGTGTCTGCGATAAACACCCGTCCGTTATGATACGCATTGAATGATAAAGACCCGCCATGCAGCGGATAGGTCCAGAGTAGCTGTCCTGTGCTTTCGCTGTATGCGTTCATGGTATTATCATAAAAAATTGCTAGAAAGAGGCGTCCCTGACCATCAGCGGTTATTGAATTGTCCCAAGGGCCTGCAGACAACGGTTTGTTCCATATCTCTTGACCTGTGGTTGCATTGATTTTATACAGTTTTCCGGTATTATAGCCGTTCCAGAACGCACCATAGAGTGCGTTGTCCTTGAGCATTGGTTTGTTGGGGCAGACAGCATAACCAGTTGGATATGTCCAATTGATGCTTCCATCTGCCTTGTTCAATGCGTATAGTTTCGTGTCATAAAAACCAGAGCAAAAATAGAGTTTGTCTTCGTCGTATTGGACTGATTCTGCGATCCCACCGTAGATTGGTGTTTTCCAGAGTTGTTGTCCGGTGAACCTGTTAAATGCATACATATATTCGTTGTTAGGATAGTATCCATGGGTACACGTCCCGATGTAGACCACATCACCATCGATAACGGGGCCGACATATCCTGGTCCTGTCTCATTGCTCCAGATGATTTCCCCGTTGCTCGTGTTCACCGCAAATATCTTATCATGACCCGCCCCGTGGGTGGCGCACGAGCCGATGTAAGCGATACCGTCAGCATACGTCACTGCGGATTCCTCATAGTTCGTCCCCGTCGTATTTGCCGTCCAGAGTAACTCATGACCATAGGAGATTCCTGTGATGTTCACCTCGATGTATGTTTCTGGTTCAACGTTTAATATAAAAGGAATCTGCGGTGTGTTTGAGAATATGGAAGCATGAACGCAGAACGTTTCACTGCACAGACAACAGATTCCAATGCAAATGATGATTGTTTTTTTTCTGTTCATGGTTACACAAAATCCCTTTTTTATATTTTTTCAACCAGATAAGAGTTAATATCTTCATTGGTTATATATTATTTTTCAGGGGCTTTTTGTCTGTTAATTTCCATGTTTTTTTGTCCGTAATCGTGTTTTTATCATTTAATTTATTTTTTTTGTACAAAAAGACCGTTAGAAGTTTTATAATCTTGTCAATAGTATCGACTTATGGAGAATATCTATGAAAAGGAAAGTGAGCGGAATATTGATTTGTATGCTGTTTTTTGCAGTGGCTCTACCCGCGGTATCAGCAAGCCAACCAACACCAGCTCAGATACAACGCTTCGGTGCTTGTTATATCGTCGCTGAAGGTGAACTAACCGAAAAAGATTTTCCCTCGATAATCGGGACAAGTATGTGGAAGATAATGTATACACGTCCGTTCAACGATGATCGTGCCCATGTGTTCTACTGGTTCCTTCGATTCAATGAGACATCAACTGTTACTATCTATTCAGAGGAAAACGGAGAGGTTCTCTGGCAGCATCAGGGGGACACCGTCCCGCAGCTTCGTATGTTGCTGTTCAAGGGTATCTATCTGAATGAAGACACTGATGATGGGAGATTGCATATTGAGATCAGTGGAACTATAAATTTTGTGCAAATCATAGAGAAATAAGAATAATTTTTGACTAAGCCTTATTTCTCGTTTTCTTTTTTTTTTGATACTCCCTCAAAGATGTAATTTTTTAGAAATAACCTGGTTGCTTAAGGCTATCATCAGAAGGGACATATGTCCTGTCCTACCACACTGAAATCGACTGGTCAGTGATACAAAGAGTATTAATATCCCTTTGTTTATAAATATGGGTAATGAGAGCTGCGGTGACTGTCATCCTTTGTTTTTTCCTGTTTATTTCCAGTGTGTATGGACAAAGCCTCGGACAAGGACAGACTGAATTTCCGTCTTCACACCGTGTTGTTTCTGCCTCTGTTCGCAATTCCCTTGGTGATGCTGTCGTCGTCTCTGACAGCGATTCCTTTTATAGTATCATAAGTACGAGTAGTGCCTGTTGGTATGACACTGAGACGAATACCAGTGGGCTTCTACCCTTGTTTGTTGCTCATGCAGGGAATCTTACTGATGCGCAGACGCGGTTTCTTGAATCATATTTCACACCGGTCAATCAGACCATCCTGGTGCTTGGTGAGCCTCTGACGACGGCGTATCCTACAAGGGAGATTCTTGGCCCTGCGCCAGAAGTCTCTCTGATGATAGCAACGGAGCTGTTTGTCACTGCGCCAGCGGTTCTAGTTCTCCCCTATGGCACAATACAGGCGTATCATCTCAGCCTTCTTGCCGCGCCACTGGCAAGTTACTTGAGCATGCCTATCCTGCTCTTTGATGAGAACGATGGCGAGATTCAAGCGGTCTGCACGCAACTGCAAAGCACCCATGCGTTCCTCATCGGTGATGTCTCTATACAACTGCCGAACATCACGACGATCGCCCTTGAAACCGAACAGGAAATCACCGATGCTGTGTTGTCTCTCATCTCAGAGAAATTCGGTTCACTTCATTATCTTACCATGACGAATCCTTCCGATATCATCCCTCCCGGAGCAATTAATACAACGGAAATGACTGTGTTTGACCAGGTCACCAATAAAAAGATCATTCTGCTGAACAAGGAAATTAATCTTGCTGGGAACGATACCCGGTATTATACAATAGATGTCCCTGCGGGCATGACCCGTGTGCAAATCTTTGGGCAAATCAATCAAAGACAACAGTCATTCTCAGGGAGATTCTTTGCTGTTGAACCCCTTATTTTCATGACGCTTTCTGATCCACAGGGAACTATTGTTGCCTATGCCAATAGCATGGGATACGATCCTGGGAGAACGTATCTTGAGACCCTCACCTGCAATGCATCAGGGCCGTATCGCCTTCGTATCGAGGTGTATCATGGGATAAAAGGAGGGTTTTTCATCCAGCGAGGGTTGTCATGGGTTGACGTCTCTCTTAGGGTTGACACAACCATCTCAACTCTTGAGACTCCGCATCTCCCCCAGATCCCACACCTCTCCAGCCTTGCTTCGTACCTCACCGCGGCCCATGGTGGGCTTGTCATCGCCAATGCATCCTGGGAGCTTACCGATGCGTCCTATGCGGTTGCTGCCGAGGGTCTTGGGGCGGGTCCCTGGTACTCTGAAGACCTCCATCCTTTTACGAACGAGAAGGTCAACCGGACGGTCCACCAATTGGAACGGACACTGGAAACCCTTGATGCACATGGTCTTCTCAGTGGATATCTCACTGGTCCCGCATGGCTTGGGATTCTTGCGGATGCCACAATGATTCCTCAGTATTATTATGGTCCATCTCAAGGTGGTATCCCGGAGACAGGTTTACCTTCTGACAACCCGTACTCTCTCCAACAGGCTCTCTCAGTGGGCCGTCTCATCAGCTGGGATGTCTCTGATGTCTCTGCATTGATCGCACGGACGTTCTTCTACGAAACAGTGTGTGGAACTCCGCAAGGTACAGATGATTGGCATCATCGGTTCAGTTTCGTGTTCGGGGAGGGATTTGGTGAGACCGGGGGGCTTTTCCATCAGGTGCCCTACGCAAGGGAAATCCGTAGCTATAATTTTTCCTCCAAGGTCTATGGGATTTTACGCAACAGCAGGCAGTTCATAGAGGCATTTGAGGTGTTCACTGGTGCGAACTACATTGAATATCTTGGGCATGGTGACTGGTTCTGGATTCCTGCCTCGTACTATGGTCTTGATATGTATTCAAAGGCGGTCGATGTTGCTCATGTCAAAGACTGGGCTTATGAAAAACCAAGTGTTTTTCTGACCTCAGCTTGTTTGATGGGACGTATCGATGGTCTTCCTGCGCAGATGAGCATTGGTCTTGCGATGCTTCATGCAGGGTGCAATGGTTTTGTGGGTGCGACACGGGAAACCGGTCAGGAGTCTGGTCTGACTGTTCTGGAGAATCATTTAATCGTGGATGACTGGAGCATCGGTGAAGCGTTACGCGGAGAAAAACAGATTGATACAGAGCCACCGACGTTCTATGTTCGGATGTTGTATGGTGATCCAGCCTTTAATCCGTATGAGCCGATGAATGGTTTTTCCAGTCAAGGACGGCCTCGGTTTCGTTAGGGCTGAGAAATACTACTGAAGAATGTAAGGAAAGGTGGACGTAAAATTGAGAAAGTTATTTTTTTTTAGCTGGTGAGGAGAGGAGGAAAGATGGTTAAAAAAACGATACTCCCTCATATTTTACGCCCCTAATTAACAATTGTTAACCGTTGTTTATATCACTTTCGGTTTTATACGCCATTTCCCTAAGAAAAACACCGTTTTCACTATAAATTCGCAAGGTCCGATGCAGCCGATGAGAAACATATATTTGGTTATCGACTGTCAAAACAACAAGCCAAAAACACCTGCCCAAGACTACGTTCTTTTTCTCGTCAATCAAATAAAAAAATTTTTCTTACTGAGGGGCACCCTGGATTTTTTCGACGATGCGCAAGGAGGTGGTGATCGGAACTGACGGTCGGAGCATCGCAGACACAGGACAGTATTTCTGTTGTGAAAGCTCTACTGCTCGTGCAAGATGCTGTTGATTCAGATCCTTCCCAGCAAAAACGAACTCGAGATGGATCTTGGTAAAAACCTTCGGGTACTCCTCCGCGCGTTCGGCAGTGATATGAATCTCCAATCCATCGAGTGCAACCTTTTTCTTTTGTAAAATCGTGACAACATCACAGCCGGTACAACCCCCCAATGCTAGGAGCACAAGCTCCATTGGACGGGTCGCCGCATCGGAACCTGCATGATCCTTCATATTGTCAATTGGCACCCAATGGTTGCTATCTGCTTTGCCGATAAACGAACAACCGTCGATTTGTCGTAGTATAGCATTCATGTTGTCTCACCCTCAAGACATGTATTGAATTTCCCAGCTTTAAAACATCTCATCGCCACAGATGACTATTTAACATCAGCCATCATTTCTTTTTTCATGTATCTATACCTCCAGCTCCTCGCTGTGTTTGTCATTATACCGAATGTTTTTCTTCTCTATCTTAATCGGAAAAAAATCCATCTCCAATCACTGTGCATCGCGTTGTTGGTGTTATTCGTCATCGCAGTTGTGTGGGATCAACTCTCTGTCCGATTAGGACTTTGGACCTTTTCAGAAAATGAAATCATAGGAAATGTGTTCGGATTACCTGTGGAGGAGTATTTGTTTTTCTTCTTCGTGCCACTTCTCTGCATCAATGTGTATGTGTTTATCGGAGGCTTTTTCAACAGACCAAGAAAAAATGATGGGAACAAGAAGGATTGACGAGACGTTTAATAATTTTTTTTCCTTGCTTCAACGTGTGTATCAAAAGAGAGTTATAGGAAGTTAATTGTTGATGAGGATTTGGGAGGAAAGAATAAAAAAGATACGCTCATCAACAATTACACCTCTCTGCATTAACAATTGTTAATACCCTATATAAATGTTTCGATTCCAGGAGAAACAAGCTCTCACACGGGGAGAAAAACGACGTGCCAACAGGAGAAACCGTATACTCAAAAACGGCAAAGGGCTGATCCCTCCTAACTGCTTATCATCAAAAAACTCTCCTACGCATCCCTCGGTCATCGTTGTGGTAAAACCACATTTTGCTTTGTCTCTTTTGTCACGGATGACACATAATTAAAAAGAAATAGAAAAGAAAGAGTCCTTCCATACATATTTAAATCTTCAAATTATTATTTATTTCTGAATGGTCACAATCGATAATAAAAAAAGTTTGAAATATTTCTTGTTTGGGAGCCTGTATTTTTCAGAAGGACTCATGATCGCGATAACGACTGTTGCCACCGCTCTGTACCTTAGAGAACAAGCAGTCCCCATCCCGATTACCACCCTTATCGTCGGCATCGTCAACATCCCCTGGATGCTTAAATTCGTCTGGGGCCCCGTCGTTGACCATTTCAGAAAACTCGGAAGAAAGACCTTCATCATACTCGGGGGCATACTCTCTGTTTCTTGCATGTTTTTCGTCTCATTCTTTAATCCGAGCAGTTCACTAATGCCTTTTACCGTTTTGATCTTCCTTAGTCACGTCGGCATCGGGTTCATCGATGTCTCCACCGATGCCTGGGCCGTGGATGTCTCAACACAAAAGGACCGGGGGAAAATCAACGGCTCGATGTACGCAGGCCAATACGGCGCCTGGGCGATCGGTGCCGCTCTTTTCCCGTTTATCGGCGTTCAATTCGGGTACCGCTCTGTCTATCTCCTCAATGCTCTCCTCATCTTCCTCATCCTTCTTTTTCCCTTCATTGTCAAAGAAACAAAAAAAGAAAAACAAAAGGAAAAGATCATCTCGCTTGCCATTACAGAGTTCAAAAAAAAGACAGTCCTGCTGGTAGCCTTGTTCTCCCCGCTTGTCTTTATGAACGAAGGCATCATGTCCTTTATCATACCCATCTACATGAGGGATGGCCTTGGTCTGAGCGATGTACAGATAGGTGTTATCGCTATGATTTTCCCGGTGTTTCTCGTGGTCGGTTCACTGGTTGGAGGCATGGTGACAGACAAGATTGGGAGGAAATCAACCCTCTTTCTGTTCATTGGCTTTAATATCGTGTTTACCATTGCTCTGATCTTTACGGACACCTGGTGGAAACTATCCATCATCTACGGGATTATCGGATTCCTGATGGGCGGGCATTCCACCGCCTCATGTGCCCTGTTCATGGATGTGACTAATCCCCGAATTGGAGCCACGCAGTACGGTATCTTCACCGGAATAGCAAACGTCGGTTTGAACGGTGCTGGGATGATTACGGGTACTCTGGCAGTCCTGCTTGGTTTTTCTCGAACCTTTCTGTACGCAGCCTGGGTGTTTGGTCCTGCGTTGCTTGTACTGTACTTCATTCAAATTAAAAAAAATGGATAAATTTTTAATAAAAATTCATCGTAAGGCTTTCCTCTCCATTAACTGGAAAGATGAATGAATCATTAACAATCTGGTGTATCAGATATCTCTCTGAAAGGCGAGTAAATCAAGGGTATGCCAGTCGTCATGATCGTTCATACCCCTGGAACCATCAGAGTAATCAACCAGTACATACGTGTATCCGTAGTTCATGCAACTTTTATAGGGACGCCATTTCCACCATCCAAGCTGCCAGGGGTAATAGCTATCCATATCATGACCACCAGGTATTCTGATATCCAGCGTATGGCCTAGCTCATGCATATACACACTTGCGTAAGCGACTGCTTTTCCTTTTGGGGTCGAAGCGAGATGGATGGGTCTTTCAACCCTTTTACTTGAAATCTGATAGGCACCCCAGTACCCATCGTCTGTCCCAAAAACATATCCTGCATAGGTCGCATCGTAGACGAGTAATCCGTAATGGAACACACCCTTCCTCCAGTTGTCCTCATCATATTGGAGGAAATACTCTTGGTAGATGGCTAGTAATTCTTCATAAGGTGTCTCAAGGTCGAAAGGAATCATTTCCCCTCCGCCCATGCATCCATCATCCAGATGAAGATAGATATTGTACCTGTCGAATGGGTCTCGAAGCAGCTCCTTGCTTAGCTCAGGAAAGAGGCTGGCTGGTTCCCCGTTTGGTCCTTCTTCCATCTGGTCAAGCTCTAGGAATATATCTTTTCGAAACGGATCCGACCCCCATTGAGATGTCAGATATTCTTCAAAGTTATCCAAACCATCGTTATCGAAATCCATACTGGAATAGCCATCCCATTCAAATGGGTTGTAGAAATAGACAAACATCCAGGTTTCTGCATGATAATCATAATCAAGTATGGTCCCCCATTTAAATTCCCATTCTATTGGGACCCCATCACCATCATCATCCCTTCCTCGATCGTCGACGGTTGGGTCTGTGTGATAGGCATTTACCTCAGTCCAATAGGGGATGTTGTCGCCGTCATAATCAGTTTGCGTGATATCAAAGAGTATCAAACTATCGCGATCTTGCTGATAGATGCTGTTATCATCGCATCCATTAAGTCTGCCATATCCACTAAGGTCAGCCCAGGCGAAATACGGATAGATATAGTCATCCCCGGTCCAGTGTGCTATCTTCAAATTGTAGACGAGTTCTATATCATACTTTCCCAGAAGAACACCACTATTATCACTGAGGTCACAGATCCTATTAAGACCAGGTTCCCAGTCCCAGAGCTGGATTTTAATTGAGACGTTTTCTTCCTCGTCAGGTACATTGAGTGTTGCGGACCAAGGTTCTAGTATGTAATCCTGATTGAACCATGGTTTGCTTTTAAATTTCTCATCGTTTATGTAGATGACGACGAAAAAATCTGCTTTCCCGACATCATCTATGGTGTCCAACGCTCGTATCTCCTGTATCGTCACCGTGACTTCGAGATCAACTAAGGGATCGATGTCTTCTCCTAGATTGCCTGAAGGAATTGTTAAACAACCATCAAACAGGTTGTTGATATCTTTTGAATCATCGGTAGTGGATTTGTTCGTAGTGTTCACAGCAGATGCCAGTGATGAAAAAAGAAAAATCCCAACGAACACAACGCATAATTTTTTTTTGTCTATTGTCATGTTATTTACCCCTTTTTATTTTTATTTAATATAATATATAATAGATTATTACTATTTTAATAGATGTGTTTCCACTATTTAAAATTAACACTTGTTAATTAATGAAGATTTTTTCTCGTTACCATAAAAAAGACCAGTATTTTAACATTCAATGAATACGAAAAATGAAAAATCTATAGATAGAAAATGATTTTTATCACATGAACAATGTGCCTAAAAGAGACCTGAAAAACATTTAAAACAGTGGGTGATGGCCAGTTATCTATCAATGGACCCATGGTCTAGTTGTTAAAAAACTTGTCTTTTTCGTCAAATTTTTCGATGAGAAAATCCACAAGGATTTCAGCGGTATTTTCTCACGGGCTCTTTCTTTTCTTTTTTTTATAAACGATAGAAAAAATTAAATATATGTTTAAACATATGTTTAATGTATGGGCTTTAAGACGATTACTGTAAAATCAAAGGTTTACAATCAACTCCTTGCAATGAAACGAAAAAATGAAAGTTTCAGTGACCTCTTCGAAAGACTAAGCAAAAACAACATAGAGATATTACAAAATCTTCGAGGCTGCATAGAATTTAACAACAAAAAGGATCTGATAAGAGATATCAATGAGAAACGAAAAGAGCATCGGTACGGGTGATCGTATATGATTCTCTTAGACACCGATGTGTTAATCGAAATCTTCGATAAACATAGTGCACAAGGTGACATCGCCCTTAAAAAACTTACGGACACAGGGGAAACTATCGCTATCTCTTCGCTGACACTTCACGAGATGAGTTATGGTTTGCTCAAATACGGAAAAAAAAGTGTGCCCGATTTAGAAAAACTCGAGATCATCCCATTTTCAAAAGAAGATGCAATCCTTTCAGCAACACTTGAAACCGATTACGAAAAGAATGGGCTTTCACGAATCGATTCAATGATAGCAGCCATTGCTATAAACAGGAAAGCAAAACTCTACACATTCAATCAACGGCATTTCAAAGCTGTCAAACGGTTACAATTACTGTAAGCGAGCTAAGATAAGATATTTATCCTGATGAATTAGTTTTTTGACAAGAAAATCGACGATCACCTCAGCGATATTTTCCATGGACTTTTTTTTTTTTTTTTTTTTTTTTTTTATCAAATCACAATCGCATCGCTTAGTTTCGTAAAATCAGAATCCGTTGTTAACAGACGTTGATTGATCGAGCGGGCACTCGCAAAAACGATTCCATCAAGAAGCCCAAATTTTGCCACTCCTTTTTTACGAATGCTGTACTTTAATTGAGCCGCATCATAGCATATCTTCTCATTCAGAGGAATCACATTCAGTATTTGCTTCAGTTTGGTGATACGTTTTTCCGGGTCAATATTGTTTTTTAAACACCAATCAGCTAGTTCCCCGATTTGGATTATTGAAATGAAGAGTGGTTCATCTTTGAGATAGGTGTAGAGGTCCTGGAATTTTTTTGAGTTTTTGTCATTTCTGAAGATTTCTATAATAACGGAAGTGTCTACGAACATTAGTATCGCTCCTCTTTTTCCCTTTTAAAAGTTGTTTTCTTTTTATCAACACCAGTCAATTCCAAAAGAAGTTCGTTTCTTTTGAGTGTTTCAGAGGGGGGTATTGCAACCTGTATAACATCACCTTGATGGAATCCGAGTCCTTCGATAATATGTGATGGTACGAGGATACCAAGAGAGTTTCCTATTTTTCTTAATCGTGCTTCGAATACTTCTACCATAGTAATTGTTATAACGTTATAACTTAATAAATGTTTCGATTTCAAAACAAGCATAGAGTCATGAAAAATCCTTTTAACCCCTGGTTTATTTCATGGTTCTGAATTCAGACGCGTGGTTCAGAAAATTCAAACCAATATAGAAATAAAAAATATCA
>CAYXPY010000016.1:0-38158 GCA_964467345.1 uncultured Thermoplasmatales archaeon
GATGAAGGTTGCAGGTATCGCATTGATAAACGAATGAGCTATTGAAACAGAGAGGATAAAGCCGGCTATGAGAACCAAAATGAATTGCTCTGAGAGGTTATTAGAGAACAATGAGCTACATATGACGATAATGGTACCTGAGAATGAAAGCAGAATCATCGCTACGTTGTTTACATGCAAACCAGGCAGCAGCCCGGTAGTAACACCGATGATTACTCCAAGAAAACAAAAGATAATGATGAGAGCAAAATCAACCATGTAATCATCCTCTTATTCTTGTGATTCTGTGGTTTGGCTCTGTTATTTGTAGGTGAAATCGTAGTGTGCACGGTTCGTAGATAAAACGTCCTGCGACTGCGACAGCATCACCATTTGAAAGCAGGGTGCTTTCGGCGGCGGAGCATGTTACCTCTAGGGCATAGGTCTCAGTTTGGTCGGATAAGACGAAGGTGGATTGTTGTTTTTTTGTAATAAAACCGGTGATATTGATGTTGGATCCGAGGTACCGTGTCGGATGTTCTGCAAGCTGCCAGAGGGGAAAAGAGGCGTTGTTCCATTTTTGTATGACCGTGATGAGTTGAGGGTTGCGGATCACTACTTCCCATTGGTCCTTATAGCGTTGCACCTGTCCGATCGCCTCGATCACGTCGCCGAATTCGATAAATACGTCGCCTTCTTCGAGGTAGAGTACGGCTGTGACAAACTCGTTATCAGCATCCCGAAGTGTGATGAGCTGGGACCCGAAGGTCGTGCTTCGGTATGCTGTGACTACCCCTTGAACGATCACCTGTTGTCCTTCGTAGCTGGAAAGAGTGGAAAGTGAGACCGGTTCTGGTTGCGAAAGTTGTGAGACGCCGTAGAGTATGCTTAATGAGAGAATCGAAAGAAAAATGACAATGTATTTGAATTTCATGTATTTCCCCCAGACGGTAATTATTGAAGAGAAAATATAGAATCTCTTTATGTAATTTTCCTTTTGCGCGTGTTTCTGAATTTTACTGAGGGGAGAAAACTTTATAATACATGTTATTCTTCTGGCCACCGTAACTACGACTGGTGGGAGTTATGGTACGAGAAGTTGTTCTAAAAGTATCAGAGGCGTTCCAGCAAGATGTTGGGTATGGAAGAGCACGTATTGATCATCAGACGCGAATGGATCTTGACCTTTCTATTGGCGATGTTATCGAACTGGAAGGAACAAAGGTAACGGCAGCCTCGGTCTGGCGGGCGCATCCCTCGGATGAAGGGAAACGACTTGTTCGTATTGATAACCTTACAAGGAAAAACGCGGGAACCGGGTTAGGGGACCGGGTGAAAATCCGGCGCGCTGAAGTAAAAGAATCCCGGGATGTATCACTTGCTCCGCTTATGCCAGAAGGCCAACGCATTGAATTTGGTATGGGTATCGACGTTATCATTAAGAAAAATATGTTACGGAGGCCTATTACCAAAGGCGATGAGATTATCATCCCCGGAATTGCTTTTTTTGGGAACGCGTTGCCGTTCGTTATTGTTGATACCAACCCACATGGGATTGTGATGATCACAGAGCGGACCGTATTACACGTAAAGGAAGAAGCAGCAAAAATCACTGAAGAGGAGGGCCCTCGAGTTAGTTATGAGGATATCGGTGGTCTTCATATTGAGATTCAAAAGGTTCGAGAGATGATTGAGCTGCCGTTGAAACATCCGGAGCTTTTCGATCGGTTAGGAATCGATCCGCCAAAAGGAGTTCTCCTGCACGGTCCTCCAGGGACAGGAAAAACACTTATCGCTAAAGCAGTCGCAAATGAATCAGGTGCGAACTTTTATACGATTAATGGTCCAGAGATCATGAGTAAATTTTATGGTCAAAGTGAGGAGAATCTGCGGAAGGTCTTTGAGGAGGCTCAGAAGAATGCTCCTTCGATTGTGTTCTTGGATGAGATTGATGCGATTGCTCCGAAGCGCAGTGAAGTCCATGGCGAGGTGGAGCGTCGTGTCGTTTCTCAATTGCTCACTCTGATGGATGGTCTGAAAGGCCGGGGAAAGGTTATTGTCATTGGCGCGACAAATATCCCGGACGTCATTGATCCTGCATTACGACGACCCGGACGATTTGACCGGGAGATACGTATTGATGTTCCTGATAGAAGCGGCAGAAAGGAAATCCTGATGATTCATACACGAGGAATGCCGATTAACCCGGGTCTTGTTGATATGTATGCTGGGGAAATCGTCAATGAGGAGAAGGTTCTGACGGCCATCAAACAGGGGATTAAGAAAATTCATATCTCTGATTTGCTGCGCAGCATGTTACGATCGAAAGACAGGAATAAACGTGCAGAGCTTGTCGGTAAGTATCTTGATGTGACCTTCACCTCGTTTAAGGATCAACTGCCTCCGTTGTTCTATGAGAAAGTCATCCGATTGCTCGCTGAGGAGATTACAAATTTATTGCCGTATGACGTGGAGGACTCAGAGGCAAATGTCAGCGCAGAGCAACAGATCAATGAACGGCTTGCCACGATTCGGGATAATCCTGAGGAGTTCATAAAGCGGATTTCAAAAGAGGCGCTTCTTGATGAGATCGCAGATATCACGTATGGTTTCGTCGGGGCGGATCTTGCCGCGCTTGCTCGTGAGGCTGCGATGAACGCGCTGCGGCGGTATTTACCTGAGATTGATTTGGAAAAACCAATTCCCATCGAGCTGCTTGAGAAGATGGAGGTGACGTTGGATGATTTTAAGAACGCGCACCGTGGCATTGAACCTTCTGCTTTGCGTGAGTTCTTCGTAGAGATCCCAAAAGTGACCTGGGACGATGTCGGTGGTTTGGAAGACGTCAAACAGAGTCTGAAGGAGGCCGTGGAATGGCCTCTCACCCAGCCGGAGGTGTTCAAGCGGATGGGGATTCAGGCGCCGCGTGGGATTTTATTATATGGACCGCCAGGGACAGGAAAGACGCTGTTGGCAAAGGCAGTTGCTCATGAGTCAAAAGCGAATTTCATCTCGATTAAGGGACCTGAGGTACTAAGTAAATGGGTCGGTGAAAGTGAAAAAGCGGTCAGAGAGCTTTTCAAGAAAGCTCGTCAGGTAGCACCGACGATCGTGTTCCTTGATGAAATCGACTCGATCGCCCCGCGTCGTGGGACGTTTGAAGGATCTCATGTGACCGAGAGTGTGGTTAACCAGTTGTTGACAAGCATCGATGGTCTGGAAAGCATGGAAGGGGTCGTGGTGATTGGAGCGACCAACCGGCCCGATATTATTGATCCTGGTTTGCTGCGTCCTGGTCGGTTTGACCGGTTGTTGTTGATCCCGGCACCGGATGGTGTGTCGCGGCTTGAGATATTCAAGATTCATACGAAGGATATGCCGCTTGCAAAGGATGTGTCTCTTGATGATCTTTCTGAGAAGACCGTGGGATTTTCTGGTGCTGATATTGATGCCTTGTGTCGTGAGGCTGCGATGCTTGCCCTGCGTGAGGATATTACCAATAAGGAGGTCCGCAGAGTGCATTTCGAGCGGGCGCTTTCTGAGGCCCGGGGTAGTCTGACTGATGATGTGATAAAATATTATAAGAAAGTGAAGGATGATATGGGGAGTAGTATCGCCAAAAAGGATAAAAAAGAACGAGACATTCAATATATGTAAGAGTTGTATAAAAAACGAGGGATATGATGAAAGTACTGGAGAGTGATTTGAGAGGAAAAACAGTTATGAGTGAAGAGGGTTTGTACCTCGGCATTCTAAGGAATTCGTTGGTGGACGGAAGAACTGGTCAGTTGCTCAGTATTCTTGTAGAGCCTTCTGAGGATATTGATCCACGGTTGTATCATCTGGATGAGGTCGGTCATCTGGTGTTCCCGTTTGAGACCATTAAATCGGTGAAAGACGTCATCATCGTTGGTGGTAACTAAAAAGGTCCACCTCCATTATTTTTTTTCTTTTGTATGTATAGGGTTATTCAGGAGGAGTTCTCCTGTTTGTCTTGTTTGGGGGGACCCCCTTATTTCGTGTGGAAACTATCATAGGAGTGGTAGTCGAAAAGTGAGAAAGTTCGTGACGTCAGTAGTCTTGAACATATATGTATTTTGGACTATTTGAATATTGTCATTTTTAAAATTATATTATTAAAAAAATATTAAGATTAAAACTGTGCATGCTATCTGTTTCCATGCGAAATCATCCCCTCCCCCTTCCTTGTTATCAACAGGAGAAAACATAAAATGAATTTGAACACAAAAATTTATTATACCGTAAATCCTTACGACCTTGCGAGGAGGCATATTTTATTCCTAAAGATTCAGTCACTACAGACATATTCAGCAACCTACTTAACAACGAAGGCTTGTTCACGAACCGGGAGGTCATGCGGCCGACCTATATGCCGGAGATCCTCCCTCATCGCGAAAAAGAGATCAACGATCTTGCAAACGTTCTCGTCCCTGCTCTTAAAGGAGAAACACCTTCTAACATCTTCATTTATGGGAAAACAGGAACAGGCAAGACCGCGGTCGTCAAATTCGTAGGAAAAGAACTGCTGAAAAAAGGCGAACAAACCGGAAAAAAAGTCAATTTCATTTATATGAACTGTGAAATCGTCGACACTCAGTACCGATTACTGCAGAACATCGCAAACCGGTTCATCCACGAATGGAACGACCATGTCCCCTTCACCGGCTGGCCAACCGACGAGGTATACACAAAAGTAAAAGCAATGATGGACAAAGAAAAAAGCGTCACCGTCATAGTGCTTGATGAAATCGACAAACTAAAAGGCGATGAAGCCCTCTATAATCTCACGAGAATAAACAGTGAACTTGAGAACGCAAGGGTCTCCGTTATCGGCATATCCAATGATTTAAAATTCACTGACTTCCTCGACCCACGAGTCAAATCAAGCCTCGGGGAAGAAAGCATGATATTCTACCCCTACGACGCCGAACAACTCCAAGACATACTACGCGCACGAATAAAAACAGCATTAAAACGCGGTGTCATCGAAGAAGACGTCATACCGCTCTGCGCTGCCCTTTCCGCTCAAGAGCATGGAGACGCACGCCGAGCACTCGACCTTTTAAGAGTCTCTGCAGAACTCGCCGAACGAAACAAAGTTACAAAAATAACAAAATCCCATGTACGACTCGCGCAGAACAAAATAGAGCTTGACCGCATCACTGAGGTCGTCAGAACGCTTCCGAATCAATCAAAACTGGTGCTCTATTCCATCTTTCTCCTTGATAAACAAAATAAAAAAGCAGGTAACACCCGAGCACTCATAACCGGAGAAGTCTACGACATCTATCGAGAGTTATGCAAAAAAGCACGATACAACTGCTTAACACAACGAAGAACCGCTGATCTCATCTCAGAGCTTGACATGCTTGGTATCATCACCGCCCGTGTCATCTCGAAAGGACGACATGGAAGAACCACGGAGATCCAGATGTCCTCGTCATCATCCTCAAAGGAGTTACTGACCGTGCTACAAGAAGACGATATGTTCAAGGACCTTGCCAACTACAAAATGAAAGGACAGGCACGTCTGACCGTCTAAGTAGACATCGCCTCAAATAAAATCAAAGGAGCTGATATATGCATACGGTTCTGCACCCCTCCCCCTCAGACGCATTACATTTTATCAAAGAACATCATTCCTCCAAACCAGAGAAAACCATGCTCCTGGTGATGGGAGAATGCATAGTAGATTATCACGGTCGGGCAAAATCATTGCTGGACTGGGGGGAGCGGCTCATCATGATAAAACAGGATGGAACCGTCCTTGTTCATCAACCGGTCATGCGAGAACCAGTCAACTGGCAACCCACTGGCAGCATCACCGAATTTGCCACAAAGGACAACCAGCTCATATTGAATTGCCGGCATCTCAAACCACCTGAGAAAATGAAAGTGACATTCCGCCAACTGAAACTGGTGACAGCAACATCGCTTGTGGATCACGCCAGCCTCGTCATCGCTGGGATGGAGGTCGATGTCGTAAACCAAATTGTCAACGATCCAAGTATCATCGAGGATGGACTCAGGATAGCCAAACGCGAAAAACCAGTGAAAACCGGCTCAATTGATTTATACGGGTTTGATAAGAATCATATACCGGTGGTCATCGAAGTAAAACGAAGTCTTGCGACAATCAGCTCTGTCCATCAGCTCCGGATGTATGTCACAGATATCAAAAAGGACAGAAAAGAACCAAAAGTGCGCGGCATTCTCTGCGCACCACGCATCCCTGACATGGTACGAAAACTCCTTGAGGAACAAGGACTTGAATGGCGAGAAGTAGAAAGAAACGTAGTACTACCAGACAATAAACAAAAAACATTAAAAGAATTCTAAGTAACAATGAACGGAGCCAGAATCACGATTCTTCAATCACGTTTTATAACAATGGCAACTCTCCTGTCACCTGATCAATAAGATTACTTGGCGCAGGACCAATCCCAAGAACCGTCTGGGTGCCCTCCTCTATCTCTGTATATCCTGCATCTGTCACAATGATTGCTGCGATCCCGAGCGTTCCTGCTTTTTCTTCCAGTGGGAAAAAATCCTCAAGACCAGCCACCTTTACCACGACCTTTTTTGCTCCCTCCCGCTGCCATTTTGAAAACCATTCTGGCTTGTTTTTCTTCGTTAAAAGCGTACAGGCTACCGCTGCATGAGACACCTGTGCAGCAAGCTTACCAACAGAAAGAGGCAGATCTACCCGAGTCACCAACACCATCTTATATTCAAAATCGCTTTGATTTATCTTCTGGGGAGTCATGCTGATTCATCTCACGATACGATTCCTTCCGCCATTTCTCACCCAGTTCATAAGCTTTTGTGAAATCAAAAATACCCTTCACCACCAAGGTCTTCTCCCCAGATTCCACATGTTTCAAGGGGACTCCTAAAAATAAAGATCCTGATTTAATGATTAACACATCTTGATTCACAGACACACTTTCCCCTATTTTTTTCCCTGTGCTATCCAGCACAAATTTACAAATCATCGATGGATCGGTAGTCTCAGGTGTTTTCAGAGGGTCGTTTGTTTCCTTTTTCTTGTTAAAAAGGAATACAGCTCCACTATGTCCCACTATAACCATCATCCTAGTGATTCTTAAAACCATGGAGCCCTGTAATACCGTGTTTATTATAAATCTTTATTGATATTCCAAACATCAATGGATGAATACGATGTCGCTATAACTGGAGGAGGACCAATCGGATGCTTTATCGCAGAACAACTCGCAGCAAAAGGACGCAACGTCTCGATTCTTGAGGAACACTCAGATATAGGGGAACCGATGCACTGCGCAGGGCTCGTCACAAAACGTGTCATAGACATCACACAATCCCCAAAAGAAGGAATCATTCAAAATAGAATATACGGGGCAATCATCCATAGCCCAGATGGATCAGAACTCGCTATCGGTGGTAACAAAATCCATGGTATAGTGATAAACCGCCGATCCTTCGATGAACACTTAGCAAAAAAAGCGACGAACTCTGGTGCAGCTCTTTCTCTAAACAATAAAGTGATTTCTGTAAAAAAACATCATCAATATATCGAGTTAACCTGCCAACACGACAACCAAGCAAGCACTGTACGCTGCAAGCTTCTCATTGGGGCAGACGGTTCCCATTCACAAATACGAAACCTTTTCGCATTCCCAAAACCAACGGAAACATTATCCGGTATCGGTGCAGACCTCTCCGATGCTCTCCTCGACCCGCATTTCGTCCATATCTTCGTAGGACAAACGATCGCTCCAGGGTTCTTCGCCTGGGTCATTCCAACAAACAGCCATGGCACCACTGCACGAATCGGATTATGCATAGGAAGGCACAGCCGTCAGTCTCTCCAGCACTACTTCACCACCCTTCTTCAACAACCATTACTACAGCAGACGACCATAATGAAACGATACGGTGGAACTATCCCCTTAGGAGTCTTGAAAAAGACGACCGATGACCGCATCATGCTTGTAGGGGACGCTGCCGCGCAGGTCAAACCAACATCCGGTGGCGGGCTGTACACCGGTTTGGTCTGTGCAAATCATTGCAGTAGCATCGCTGAGGACGCATTCCAAGCAAACCACTTCGACGAGTCTTTCTTACGAACCTATCATAAACGATGGACCGAAGAGATCGGACGAGAACTGTCTCTTGGCATGCAGTTCAGAAAAATATTCACCAGACTCACTGATGATCAAATCAACAAATATCTCAAAAAACTCAACACTAAAAAAGCAATCGACATCATCAACACATATGGAGATATTGATTATCCATCACAACTAGTCTTTCCCCTTGTCAAAACAATACCGTCACTCATCTCTCTAGCACCAATCCTGCTGAAAAGAATGAAAAAATAAAGCTATCTTCTCTTTTTCGACGAAGGCGGCGGTGGTACATAATAGTCCTGATCATCATACGCAACAGGTTCGTTATCCTCCGGTGCAAAGAGTTTTGCTTTTCCTCTGCGCAGACCACCTTTCTTCTTCCGTATTATATAGATAATGACGATTAGTACAATTAATAAAATGAACACAAGAATACATGGTAAGAACAACCCAAGAACATACACGGGGGAGGCATTCAAGACGCAGGTGAGCTCTGTCGAAAGCATCGTCGAATCTTCATCAAACACAAGTTCCACATAGCTCCGCCCGTCATTTGTTGTCCCTGTTATTAGGGGTTTGCCTGTCGTTTCACTGACATTTACCGATACGCCCCGGGGAAAGATTATCCGGTACGTCACTGTTTGATTCTCAAGACCTTGGAGGGTGAATTGTTGAGGCGCAAGTGTCAACTCAGCCGGCCATAATGACATATTAAACCCAACCGTGTATACCTCGGTCGCATAATTAGAAACCACGATTGGTACTAACGCATCCATTGCGGAGATATCGCCATCCCACACAAGCGAGTTGGAAAACATGGTCCTATCAATGATGCCATTCACGGGGATGCCATGGAATATCTCAGATAAACGGTCTTGAAACAGGGTTTTTTTCTCTGAAAGAAACGTATCAATGTCGGTTTCACTGAACACGTTCTCCTGTACGCAAAGACGGAACGCATCCGCATTCATATACGTCAGATTGATTTTCGGGGAGAAGGAAAAAATCTGAGACCGCTGGATCACATAAAACCGATTATCCTCCTTCATCTTAGCTGAAGCGGTCAACTCAGTTTTTCCAGTCAACGCACTCACAACGTTCAAATCCATTTTCAAGAGCTCGATATCAATACGTGTTTCAATATTTTCAGCGTTGTAGGGAGGTGTCGGCTGGATCTCAGAATCAAAAGTCCCCGCGAATAGGGCTGTTTTATTCCACGTATAGGTGTTTTTTCCATCCAATGAAAGATTGCTCGGAAGAAGAAGTATCATCTCATAAGGATACATAAGCCCTTCAAGCCCCAACCCAAAATTAAGATCCACAGGAGATATCCGTGCAGTCGCTCCAGAATGTATTAGCCCAAAGAACGCGCGTGCTGGTATCTGACAAATCATCAGCTGCAGACGAGAATCCTTGAAATTCGCTCGAAGTACCGGTGCATCATCCATGGAGGTGATGTTATACGGTGTTGAACAGTTGATAGTACTCTCAGGATCCCAACTAAACGACAGATGAAGTGTTTGTTTTAAGGACGAGTTTTCAAGCAATGGCGTTGTCTGCTGTTCGATAGGCTGAACCGTGTTTTCAAACAAATCGTCCCAAGAAAAGAGGCCATTCTCGATACATAAGCGAAGGCCATCAGCGGGAAGACTTCCAACATCAGTAATGAACGAAGGCAAGATGTTGTACCGTCGGATGTCTACTTTTTTCAAGAGAATAGAGTCAATAAAACTGATATTATCGATGGATCGTGTATCCAGGATGTATTCAATAGCAACATCCTCTGTTTCAGAGGCACTGGTGGTAGGGTTTTTTGATTGTACCGACAGCACTGCTGCTTTTCCTGCATCGTTTCCCGCCGAATTACGAATCATCCAGCTGACCGTGTTTGTCTCCGGGTTCGTATCTGCGGTATTCGCGTACGCCAGCGTCAAAGTTTTGGGAAGCTCGTATCGAAAAGTCGTGTTCCATCCCTGCTCTGCCTTCAAGTCGAATTGATAGGTGATTGTTGCCCCCATGTCCAGGAAACCATCTATGATGTTCGTAAGATTCAGTGACCTACTATACCCGAAGGATGCGGGTGTGAGATTGACCTGGAAATCATCAATAAAATAGGGTGTTTGATACGAAGGAATAATGTTCATCGTATCGACTTCAGCAGAAGAAAACGCTGTTTCGACCTGTGTTTTTACAGATTCATGCAGACGGAGCATAATCGCTCCCATGACATAAGGATTGGTCGTTGACATCTCCTCAATTTCTTGTCTTGTATACAGAGTATCAAATACATTTATCCTGTTGACAAGCATCTGTGTGCGCACCGTCAAGCATGACCCTGAGTCAAATGTACAGGTTATCGTAGCATCCACTTGATTATCGGACAGCGGCGCCGCAGAACCCAAGTAGATAAAAATAACCGATCCGAATAAAATTACAACCTGTATTACCGAGGCTAGAATATCTCGCCGCATCGCATCCTCACGTACTAAGGAACTAAGCACACACTCTTATAAAAACTTTCTTACGAAATCACTAAAAAGACGTGGACTATTTACGAGGTCGCACTATGTATATCCTTGGGGGAACCTCAGCAAAAAACGTTGCAGAACAGTTAGCACGCAGACTTCAACAACCACTGCTTCATACCACTTACAAACGGTTTCCTGATGATGAATTCTACATCAGACTCCTTGATGATATCACAGGCCAGGACGTCCTAATGGTTCAAACCGCATATCCTGACCAAAAAATCATCGAACTCCTTCTGATGCAAGAGGCAGTCCATGATGCGGGAGCTAAAAAAATCACGGTTGCCGTGCCTTACTTCGGCTACAGTAGACAAGATAAGAAATTCGAAGAAGGCGAGGCGATAAGCGCCCGGGCTATCGCTCAGCATATAAGCCTCCGTGCCGATTGTGTCATCACCGTCGACCCGCACAAGGAACATATACTGAATTTTTTTATGGTCCCTGCGTATAGTTGTTCCGCGGTCGGTTCTCTTGCCAAACACCTCATGAAAAAGCACATTGATTTTGTCTTAGCACCGGATAAAGGGGCAAAGGAACGAGCTAAAGAAGCAGCATCACTCATTGGTTGTCAATACGATTACCTTGAAAAAACACGTATCGATGGCACCACGGTGAAGATAACCCCAAAGACACTTAATGCATCTGGGAAACATGTCGCAATCATCGATGATATCATTTCAACCGGTGGAACCATGGCTCAGTCAATACGAGAACTGAAAAAACAAGGTGCGAAATCAGTTGTTGTCGCTTGTACCCATGGGTTGTTTGTCGGTGGGGCGAAGGAAAAACTCCTTTCTGCTGACTGCGATGAAATCATTTCAACCGATACAATTGAAACAGAGTTTAGTAAGGTCAGTGCTGCAGACTGTATCGCCGATACCTTCCTAAAAACCGCTCCATATATAAAGAAGTAAGAAGTTTCTTTTAATAATTCATCCTGTTTTTCATCTGTGTTTCTTTGTCTTTCAGTCTATGAAAAGGTCATTAGAAGGTCCATGAGTTCTATTTTAGTAAGATTTTTAAGACTTTCCTCCTTACTTTCGGAACTACTAGTGCGGAGATAAGTTATTTATAAGACCATCAATTTACGGTTGTAACCAACCTAGGGTGAAACCTATGCGGAAACGAGCAGAATTAAAAATGCCCATACAAACAGAATCAACTTCAATAAGAGAACAAATCACTCTAACAAAGACACCCGATCATAAACGCTTCAAACTGAAGAAAAACTGGTGGATTGGAGTGTCGTTGATAGCGATTTTCCTCTTAGTACTCTTCATGAACTCGTATTTCAACATCATTTCTAACGTCAATATTAATCCTGAGGGTACAACACTGTCAGATACTTATTATTTATCAGGTCCTGACCCCTATTATAACATGAGGCTGGTGGAGAAAACAGTTGAAACAGGTAGTTTTCCGTATTATTCTGAAAACGATCCACTTCTAGCCTACCCATTTGGCAAATCAGGGGGACGTGCCCCACTTCTTGTCATGTCTGCCATTGGCTTTAGCCACCTACTCACTCCCTTCATGAATGAAGCGGATGCCCTAGGGTATGCCATGCAGTTTATTCCTGCGTTATTTGGTGCGTTACTCGTCTTTCCGGTGTATTTTATCGGAAAGATACTTTTTGGAAAAAAAGCAGGACTTGTCGCCGCCTTACTGATCGCGTTAATCCCTATTCACCTCAGTTCTGGGCACGGTTCAGCCTATGCTCTGTTCGATCATGACTCGTTTAACCTCTTTTTGTATTTCCTTACATTCCTCTTCCTCATCAAAAGCATCAAAGAAACCGATCTCATGCGGCGTATTCTCTTTGCACTGCTTGCAGGCGTATCCCTTGCCGCTCTCTCCATGGTTTGGGTAGAAGCACAGTTCCTCTACACGATTATCGCCGTCTATGCTGTCGTTCAGCTGTTATTCGACCTGTTCACAAACAAGGTTGAGGAGCGTTTTGTTATCAGTATTTTCACCGCATTGTTCGCCGGATTCCTTATCTCCTGGCCTGTTGTTGCTGCAAAAGGTGACCTTTTCAATATCACCTTTTATCTGTCACTTGGGGTGTTGCTCTTCGGTGGCCTTTGCATCCTGTTCAAACGCAAACGCATCCCTTGGATTCTCTCCTATCCGCTTATTGCCCTTGTCGGCCTTGCAGCGGCAGGGTTTCTTTATATCGTCTATTATAACCCGACAATGATATCCTTTTTTACACCGTTAGCCAAATATGGTGAGATTCTCTACGGTCCTGGGATTTACGGGTCAAAGGTCTCCTTGACGATTGCGGAGGCAGGGACGTATAATATGAGCAGAACGGTCATGTCCTTTGGACCGGCGTTGTACTGGCTGGCCTGGGCTGGTTTTGCTTTCCTTATCTATCAATACATCAAACAAAAAGGCCGGAGAGATTATCTCATGATTCTGGCCTTATTTATCATTAACGTCTGGTTGACCTCTACCGCAGGGCGTTTCCTCAACGACATGGTACCACTCATCGCTATCCTTTCCGGATGGATTATCTGGTTTGTGATTAGCAAAGTTGACTACAAACAAATGACTCGAAATATTCGAAACGCAGGCGGTGGACTGCGTGGGATACGAAAAGGCATCAAAGTCTATCATATCGTTGGCGTTCTCTTTATCGCGTTCCTCATCATTATTCCAAACGGTTATCTTGCTCTTGACGCAGCAGTGCCCTCCGCGGCGACGAAGAATGGCACCAGTAATATGAAATATGATTTCTTCGGGGAAGGTCATTCCTCCGCTTTCGGCTCAAGTTCCTATAAAGAACAGTATTGGGTTGATGCCTACGCCTGGTTCAGTGAACAAGACACGGAGATTACCGATCCCGCGAAACGACCGGGATATATATCCTGGTGGGACTATGGGTTTTATGCTGTCGCTGTCGGAGGCCATCCGACGGTCGCAGATAACTTCCAAGACGGAATTCCACCTGCTGCGAACTTCCATACCGCGAAAAGTGAAAAGGAAGGAATCGCGGTCTGGATCATCCGCCTCTTAGAAGGAAACAAGAGAGATAACAATGATCTTGGATTCTCAGACGAAGTCATCAGCGTATTGCAGAGGCATATTGGAAAGGATAACACCACGCAAATCACCTCTTGGATGTTGACTCCTGAAAAATCCCCCTCGCAGGGTAAACCAATCGGGGCTAATTATGACCTGGAACTGAGTAAAACAATACAGGTGGGAGAGCAATATCCTGAGAATGCGTATTACCATGACATCCAACAATTTCTCAATGAGAGTCTGACAGATGATCAAATCACCTGGTTGTACCATGACATTCAGGAAGCAACAGGGTACAGTATCCGTTATTATGGGGTTGAGGGATATGATGAGCAGATTTTCAATATCTTTGCGTTCCTTGGCGATAAAAGCAACATCCTGACAGCGCTTCGGACCGCAGGGACACAATTCTATAATCCCGAGGATGATTTTATCCAAGTCGTTTATACTGGTTATACTGTCAATACTGATGGATCCCAAGGTTCTGAGGGTCAATGGACTGCACAGCAGCTGAACGATATGCCTCAGGAGCAACGTAACCGAATCGCCATCACCGGAACTGCCTCCGTCACAAAAGAGGATTATTTCGAAACCATGTTCTACAAGACATATATTGGAACCCCCGCGCAACAGGACCAAAGTGGGAATTTTCAAACACCCAATCAACAAATCCCCTGTTATGCCATGAAACATTTCGTCCCTGTCTATATCTCCCCCTATCCCTATTATGGGGAGGGAAAAAGCGCAGTCGTCATAGCGAAATACTTTGAGGGTGCTTTCTTTAATGGAACCATCAGCTGCAACAATACCCCTCTTTCCTTTGTGACCGTTGCTGTTCTTGATGAATACGGATTCCCGCATGATTTCATGGCAACCGATGAAAATGGAAGCTTTAACCTTCTGGCACCAGGCGGAAACATCACGTTGCTTTTCACCTACGCCAATGATGTTTTCCTGAAAAGCATCACGTTTAACAGTACGACGGAGTTGCTCTATGCACCAGTCACAGATGCAGAAGCGATGCGTCGTAACGGTTCACGGTACTGGAGAGTGTTTGATATTGATGTGAATCTGTCAACTCTCGAAGGGTACGTGTATCAGGACAACAATAACAACAACACCTATGATCCCTCTGTTGATACACCGCTTTCCGGTATAAATGTCCAGCTTGAGGATTATTACTTCGGTAACCCGGTTCAACCGGTGGTAACAGATGAGGATGGGTACTTCATCTTCCGGAACCTCTATCCCAGTAAATACAATCTCTCAGCAGTGGAAGGAAACTACACACTTCTGAACAGGCAAGCAGTCAATGTTGAACCGGATGCGAACTTCTACAACATTTCCAAACCAAAACCATCTGAGATAAAAGGAGTCATCTACCGTGATAGCAATGGTGATACGAAATACACTGCTGGTGAGGAAGTCAGTGATGTGAACGTTCAGCTCACCTACACCAAACTGGATGATACGCAGCTTTCCGTAGACTCTCTGACAACGGGAAGCTCGGGATCTTATTCCTTCTCCTCGCTGATACCTGGCCAGTACACGATTAATGCAACAAAAGCAAACGCGACGACGGGCGACCTTGATTATCTCACTGAGCAAACAGTGGCCCTGACTGCAAACAAGACCACCTGGGTCAATATCTCACTTGTGTATGCTCCTGTTGTTGTCAATGGAGTCACCATCCATGACAATCAAGAAATCGGTACCATTCCGATTACTTTCATACCTGATAAATCAGTGCAAAACAATACTGCGACAAAACAAAGCACCGCTAACTCAAACGCACAAGGACTCTATTCTGTGAAACTAACACCCGGCGCCTATAACGTCACTGTCAAAAAAACAGAAGGAGTTACCACCGTATACACATTCACCGGCAAGCTGTTTATCTCTGTGGGTGAAGGCACCGTTTCCTATGACATCGCCTTAACAAAAGAATCGGTCACCGTAAGTGGGAGTACGACGTACAATGGTCTAAGCAAGGCGAACATGACCGTCTTCTTTACAAAGGATGCAACCGTTGAGAACAACACCGCGATCACAAAGAACGTAAAAACCGATCTGAAAGGAAATTACACAATCGAGCTTACACCGGGTACCTATAACGTAACGGTCGAAGAGCTTGTCAATGAAAGCGGACAGAACATCACATATAAAGCCACAAGCAGGATCGTGCTGAACGTCGGTGATGCGCCACGGGTGTTTAACGTAGTCCTCACGCGTGAACAGGAACTCTAACGTCGGAGGGGAGGGTTTCCTCTCCACCACATTTTATTTAATGTTCTTCTTGATACTGTCAGTGATGTTGACTCTTGAAGAAGGCACGAGAGCAGTACAGTTTGCACGCCAGGTCATCCAGGAGCATCTCCGACGCGTGGAACACGCATCATCCGCGCTGGGTGACTCTTTTCATAAAAAACAAGGTGTCTTTGTCACGCTTCATACCTTCCCTGATCATGAGTTGCGAGGCTGTATCGGTATTCCTCTGCCGATCATGACCTTGGAGGACGCCCTTATTGAATCAGCAGAATCAGTCACAAGAGACCCCCGTTTTCCTCCTTTACAGTTAACAGAACTTGATGGTATTGTCGTAGAAACCACGGTTCTGACTACACCACAGCGAGTCACTGTACAACAACCCCAAGAGTACCTGAAATCCATTGTAATAGGACGGGATGGTCTTCTGGTCGAACAAGGCTTTTATAAAGGTCTTTTCCTCCCCCAAGTCCCTGTCGAACAGGCATGGGAAGCTGAGGAGTATCTCTCACAGGTCTGCATGAAGGCAGGGCTGCCTCCTGATGCATGGTTTGATAAGGCTACGAAGATCTCAACGTTTCAAGGACAGATTTTTACAGAAACAAAACCACAGGGGCCAATTAAGGAGATTCAGCTGGATGGACTTCACCATTGAAGGGAAACTGTACCATAACGGGACATTCGAACAAGGCTGCCTTGCCATTGATCAAGGAAAAATCATTGAGGTTAAAAAAATTCTTAAGGCAGACACCCATCTGAACATGGGTAATCAACTCATTTTGCCTGCTGGCATCGATCTTCATGTGCATTTTCGCGACCCTGGTTTTACACATAAAGAGGACTTTTCCACTGGTTCTCTTGCTGCTGCCTTTGGAGGTATCTCCTGTGTCTTTGACATGCCCAACAACCAACCTCATGGCACAAGCATCCCGGCGTTGAAAGAAAAAACTAAGGCGGCCTCTGAAAAAAGCTATGTCGATTTCGGGGTGTACGCAGCAGTCACAGACGAGAATATCGGGAGAATCGCTGAGATATCATCGTTTTGTAGTGGGTTTAAGATTTTTCTCGGCAGCACGACCCATTCGCTGCAGCTTAGCTCTCAGAATATTCGAGTCGCATTATTAGAAACCAATCGAACAAGGAAGATCACCTTGTTTCATGCAGAGGATGAACAGTGTCTACAGAAGAATAAAGACGAGGAAAAAACTCTGATTGATCATCTCCGCTGTCGGTCCTCCGACTGTGAAGAAACCGCTCTCAGGAACATCCTTGCCAGCTGCTCTGATGTTTCCTCACCGGTTCACATCTGCCATCTGTCCTCCTCTGAGGGTTTTGAAGTCATCCGCAGGAGACCAAGCAACCTTAGCGTCGGGGTCACACCACATCATCTTTTCTTTGATGTGCAACGACTGAATACGAATCAAACATTCTATAAGGTAAACCCTCCGATCCGATCGAGTTATGATCGCGATGCGCTCTGGTACGGGGTGCGTCAAGGTATTCTTGATGTCTTTGAGTCGGATCATGCACCGCATACCAGGGAAGAAAAAAACGTTGAATTTAACGAGGCTCCTTCTGGTGTTCCCGGAGTTGAGACTATGTATCCGCTTTTGCTAGGCATGATGAAAAATCAACAACTGACTGCAGAGTCCCTGATTTCGTTGTTATGTGAAAGACCCGCGAAGATCATGAACCTTCCAAAAGGGAACCTTGCTGTCGGTAAAGATGCTGATTTTATCGTAGTCGACTTGAAGAAAACAGAGACGATTACTGCGGAGCGGCTGCATTCGAAATGCGGGTGGACTCCCTTTGAAGGATTCCCTGGGGTTTTCCCCTCTGTGGTGTTTATCCGCGGTGAGAGGGTCATCGATGACCGGCAGGTTCTTGTGAAACAGGGATTTGGTACATACAGAGAGGTATAAAGGATGTTTGATTTCTTACCGCAATGGTTTCAGATTTTCTTTTTTTCCATGCTCCCTTGGCTTGAGGCACGGTATATTATTCCGTTTTCGATGCTGCAGTACGGATGGGAGTGGTGGCAGGCGTTCCCTCTTGCTGTTGCTGGAAATATCTTGCCGATCCCCTTCATCCTGCTGTTCTTTGGGTATGTGGAGAAATTTCTGCGCAGATTTCCGTTCTGGGTGCGGATCATGGATTGGTTGTTCGCCCGGACCCGCAAGAAGGCAGACGGGCGGATTAGGAACTATGAATATCTTGGTTTATTCACCTTTGTCGCAGTCCCGCTCCCGTTTACCGGTGCATGGACTGGTGCGTTGATAGCCTATCTTTTTAATTTACGATTCTCACGGTCACTTGTGGTCATTTTCCTTGGATTAATCCTTGCTGCCGTGATTATGATCCTTCTGACGATCTACATCAGCTGGGCACTTACGTATCTTGGAATAAACATAAAGTGATTAGCTATGGATGAAAAACTCAAGCATCTCGCTCATCAACTCGTTGAAAAAATCAGTAAAGAAGTTCGAAAGGAATCGAAGAATAATTTTTATAAGCTTGGGAAAACCGTGGGTATCGGGGCTTCTGGTTCACCGACGTCCTACATCGATAAAATCGCTGAGGATGTCGCCCTTCGGATGCTTGAGAAATCAGAGGTGAAGGTAAATCTCCTTAGCGAAGAGAAAGGGTTTGTGGATTTCGGTGGTACCTCTGTTTTTGTGTTAGACCCGGTGGATGGTACGCGTAACGCATATCGAGGGATTCCGTTCTATTCGGTTTCTCTTGGGATTGGTACTCGGACTATTAGCGATATCTCCTATGGTGTGGTGAAAAACATCCCGACCGGTGATGTTTTCACTGCGGAGAAACGCCGTGGCGCATTTCTCAACAACACACCGATCCATGTCTGCGAGATGCCCTCCGCTGACATGCTCTCGTCGATTTCACTGGGGAAGAATTTCACCACTCAGGCAGGTCACTTGTCAAAAAAAGGCAACGTCCGATCGTATGGGTCCGCATCACTTGAGATGTGTCTTGTCGCAGTAGGTGCCCTTGATTTTTATTACGTCGGAAAAAACATTCTTCGCGTTGTTGATGTCGCTGCAGCCACACTGATTGTCCGGGAGGCGGGTGGGTTTGCGAAAACAATTGATGGTAAAGACCTTGACATGGAATTTACTCTAGCGGAGAGGACCAGTGTCATTGCTACGTGCTCTGAACAATTCCTCTCCCAGCTGCTCCCCAAGACATGAAACATTTATACCTCTGATGCTCTTTTCCCCCTCAATGACGATTGCAGAGAGAATCCTAAAGCAAGTACAGAAAAAAAAACTGCATTTTGCGTTACTGGACCCGGATAAACAAACCCCGTCCATTGCAGGGGAGATCGCCCAGATTGTGACGGATGCAGGCAGTAGCGCGATAATGGTTGGTGGCTCTACCTTGTTGTCTCAACAGCAGGTGGATGAGACCGTTCAAGCCATTAAAAAGAACTCAGACCTTCCCGTCATCCTTTTTCCTTCAGGAGCGAAATTTCTCAGTAAATACGCTGATGCGGTTTTCTTCATGAGCCTGCTGAACTCAAATAATCTGGGCTACGTCATCAGGGAGCATGTCAAAGGAGCCCCGTTTGTGAAATACTCAGGGCTTGAACCAATATCAATGGGATACGTTATTGTAGAGCCTGGTATGACCGCAGGACGTATCGGGCAAGCTGATTTGATCAAACGCGATGACTCCAAGACCGCGGTTGGGTACGCACTTGCATCAGAATATCTTGGTATGAAGTTTTTCTACATAGAGGCCGGTTCTGGTGCACCCTCACCAGTCCCAGATGAGATGATTCAGGCAGTGAAGGCCAACACCTCGATTCCAATCCTTGTCGGCGGCGGCATCCGCACCCCTGAGACCGCAGTAGAAAAAGTAAGCGCAGGGGCTGATATCATCATTACAGGCACCGCCATTGAGAAGGACCGGCATTTTAAAACCACCCTTGCTGATATTATTGCTGCGATAGAAGGTTTGTAAAGTATGCGATACGTTGTGAGTATTGGAGGTGCCTCCGGTAGTATTTACGGCATACGATTACTTCAAGAATTAACGAAAATGGGACACGAGGTTCATCTGGTCGTTTCTGAGGGTGCAAAAAAGATACTGCACCATGAGACCTCTTATACATATACGATTCTGAAAACACAAGCACAGAGCGTGTATGAGAACAATGATATTACAGCGGGACCTGCGAGTGGCTCTTTTCAACTCGATGGCATGATTGTTGCACCGTGCAGCATGAAAACCCTTTCTGCTATCGCAAATGGGTTTGGTGATACCCTTACGTCGCGGGCAGCAACCTGCTGTCTGAAGGAAGGCAGACCCTTGATTTTAGTTCTTCGGGAGACCCCTCTTGATATGCCTGGGCTTCGCAATATGCTTGCAGCAAAAGAAAGCGGTGCAGTTATTTTGCCTGCGATGCCTGCGTTCTATCATAAACCAGAGAGGATCGAAGACCTTGTGGATTTCGTTGTTGGGAAAATCTTTGATCAGCTTGGTCTGCCGCATATGTTGTTCAAACGATGGAAATGAGGTATGGTGACAAGAATGGAAATAACCGCTTGTCCGGTTTGTGGAAGTAAAAATATTGGTATCGGCACGCTTGGTGACGGGATTATCTCTGGGTTGTCCTCATGGAAAGAGGTCTGTAGGAACTGTGGGTACCAAGGGGCGTCTCTTGTTTTTGAATCTGAGGCTGAGT
This sequence comes from uncultured Thermoplasmatales archaeon, assembly GCA_964467345.1. Lineage (GTDB taxonomy): Archaea > Thermoplasmatota > E2 > DHVEG-1 > DHVEG-1 > SM1-50. Next base: position 20,643 of record CAYXPY010000016.1, read on the forward strand.
ATAACAAGTTCGTTGCTGCTCTTTCTCATCAGAGAAAAGAACCGGGGTCGCAGACAGAAGGATCTGGTGGTACGAGCAAGGAAACAGCGAATAAGCAAACAGCAGGAACCAACGGCAGGTCTGATTCATCAGAACGCCAGGAGACCCTTTCCCCTTGTGCTGAAAAAAGGAATTATTCCTTTGAATTTATCGTAGCCGTGGTTCTTTCCATCATATTTTTCGTAATCCTGTACGGGAGTCGGTATATAAGCGAATCCAGTGGTGTTTTTTCTCAAGACGATCTCTTTACGATGATTTTACTTATCTTCGGCAGCTTTGTTACGGTGAGTCTTTTTTTCTTTCTGCTCATTATCTTTATCGAAATGATATATAAGAGCATACGAAGGAAAAAAACAACGTAAATTACTGATCGCAGAGGCCTATGAAATTCTTAAAGATCTGTTCACCGAATTGCGTATGTTCTACTTCTGGATGAAACTGCAGACCGTAGAACGGTTTTTTCTTATGTCTGATGGCCTGTATCTTACAGTTGTCACTTCCTGCCAGGTTGATGAACTCTTTTGGTAACACCGTGACCTCATCGTTATGAGATTCCCATACAATCGATTTTTTTAAGACCCCTTCAAAGAGGGGGTCATCGTCATTGTATATGGTAAGTTCCACTTGGCCGAACTCAGGGATCTTGGATGGTTGTACCGTGCCGCCGAAATGACGTGCCATATATTGGTGGCCAGCGCAGATGCCAAGGATGGGGATGTCGGCATGATCTAGGTATTCAGCGCAGTTCCCAAGTGTGCTATCCAGGCCGATCCGTGGTGCTCCTCCGGAGAGAACAAGTCCTTGGATGCCTTCTTTTTGTAATTCGGTTAGCAGGGTCGTGTTGGGGACGATGTTTGTATCAACGTCAAGATCACGCAACGTCCGCCATTCACGATGCGTCCATTGTCCTCCGTTATCAACCACGTAGATTCGTACCATACGGTTATTCCCATTCAACTGTTCCTGGTGGTTTGTTTGTCACATCATAGACGATCCGGTTGACCTTCTCCTTAAGAGTATTGGTAATTTTCGTTGAAATCGCATCTAGGACATCATGAGGGATTGTGCTATAATGGCAGGTCATCGCATCGACGCTTTGCACCGCGCGGATGGCAATCGTGTTCCCATAGGCACGCTTGTCGCCGTGTACGCCAACGGTTCGTATCGGGATGAGTACTGCAAAATACTGCCAGGGGAGCTGCATGCGTCCTTGTGCTGATGCCTGTTCGATTTCCTTTTCAACGATGTCGCAGGCTTCTCTGGCCAGCTCGGTGCGTTCTGGCGTTGCTTCACCGATGATTCGGATGGCCAGACCGGGGCCTGGGAACGGTTGGCGTTCTGAAACCGTAAGATGGAGCGAACGGGCGACCTTCCGTACCTCATCTTTGTAGAGGTCACGGAGTGGCTCAACAAGCTTCAGTTTCATATCCTCTGGTAATCCACCGACATTGTGATGGGATTTAATGGTGTCTCGAAGTCCTCCCCCTGATTCAATCCAGTCTGGCGCAATCGTCCCTTGTACGAGATACTCGATTTTTTCCTCTCGTGCCACTTTTTCAAAGATTCTGATGAATTTCTCCCCGATGATCTTTCGTTTCTTCTCTGGGTCTTCGACGCCTTTTAAGGCATGATAATACTGCTGGCTTGCATCAACGAACCGGTAGTTTAATGACAGGTCCTCCATCATTTTTTTCACCTGTTCTGGTTCGTCCTTGCGCATGTACCCGGTATTGACGTGGACTGCGATGAGGTGCTTTCCTATGGCTTTGTTTACTAACGCGGCACAGACCGTACTGTCGACGCCACCGGAGAATGCGATAAGCGCTCTCCCTGTGATTTCTTTCTGCAGATTTGCTGTTGTTTTTTCAATGAATTTCTCTGCGTTAAACATCAGTTGTTCCTCTATTTCGACAATGCTTTTTCTCGCATCTTTTTCCGGTAGTCAGCTAGTTTTTTTGAAAGTTTTTTATCGTGTATGGCAAGGATCTCGACTGCGAGCAGGGCAGCGTTCTCCCCCCGGTCAAGTCCAACAGCACCCACAGGGATCCCTGGGGGCATTTGAACAATGGAGAGAACCGCATCAAGGTTGATTTTTCCACTCACGGGAACCCCGATCACGGGTTTGATGGTGTGTGCAGCAATGACGCCGGGTAATGCAGCAGAAAGACCAGCGATTCCTATGAAGACATCAGCGGTGCTGTTCTCAACGATCGATTTCAATATATCGGGTGTTCGATGGGCAGATGCGATTTTCACATCATAGGTGATTCCGAATTCCTCAAGGATTGCTTTTGTTTTTTCTGCGATGGGCATGTCTGAGGACGACCCCATAATAATCTGAACAGTCATAGTCTCACATCAGGAAATACTATCATCATATAAATAGTTTCAACCTTGCGTTTTCCTCTATCGTAAACTAGTTATATCACATCTTAATGTTTGGTTCACGAACTAGGAACGACCATGAAATTAGTGATTTGTGAGAAGAACATCGCTGCGAGAAGAATCGCCTATATCCTTTCCGGGGGTCAGGCTAAAAGTCACTTTCTTGGGAAAATCCCGGTGTATTCTTTTACAAAAAACAATGAACCATGGGACGTCATTGGGTTAAAAGGCCATATTATTAACCTTGATTACCCCAGTGGATTTAATCAGTGGACAAAGATTCCTCCTCATCAACTCATCGAAGTAGAGCCGTGTAAGAACGTCAGTGAAAAAGGCATCGCCTCAGCGTTAAAGAGTCTTGTAAAAGAGACCCCTGAGGTTATCGTTGCAACTGATTTTGATAGAGAAGGGGAACTGATCGGGGTTGAGGTCGTCAACCTTTTGAAAAGCTATAATCCATCGATTACCACTATTAAAAGAGCCCGGTATAGCGCATTGACCCCCTATGAGATACATACGGCTTTTGACAATCTGACCGAGGTTGACTATAATCTCTCAAGCGCTGGAGAGGCACGTCAGGTCATCGATTTGGTCTGGGGTGCGGTGTTGACACGATTTATCTCCTTGACGTCTCGTCGCCTTGGACGGGATTTTCTTTCTATCGGGCGGGTGCAGTCTCCCACACTGGCCTTGTTGGTCGAACGGGAGAAAGAGATTAAAACGTTTGTCCCAAAACCATATTGGACTCTTCTTGCACAGGTAAAAAAAGAGACTGCTTTTGAGGCAACCCATGAGCATGGTGTATTCCGAGAGGAGCAGCCAGCAAATGAGATTTACGAAAAAATAAAGGAAAGCAAAGAGGCTGTTGTCAAGGAGGTTACGCAGGTTGTGAACCATGAGCTGCCACCTACGCCGTTCAACACTACGACGTTTATCCAGGCAGCATCGTTCCTTGGTTTTTCAGCTGCAAAAGCAATGAGTATTGCTGAGGAGCTTTATATGAGTGGGTTGACGTCATATCCTCGAACTGACAACACGGTCTATCCGCCATCCTTGAACATTAAGAGTATTTTACAGAAACTGCAGAACGCTCATTTCTCAAAAGAGGTTAAAGAGATTCAAACAAACGGTCGTAGTCATCCGACCCGTGGGAAACAGCAGACGACGGATCATCCCCCGATTCATCCTGTGGATGCTCCTTCAAAAAAACTCGGTGAGGATCAGGAGAAAATCTACGAGTTGATCTGTCGGAGGTTCTTTGCAACACTCGCAAAAGATGCAGTCTCGGAGACTACTGATGTCAGGCTTGATGTCTCAGGTGAAACGTTTACAGCCAGCGGGTACCGACTTATTGAGGCGAACTGGAAACACCTGTACCCGTATTTCAAGGATAAAAAGAAGCAGCTTCCTGCTCTTGTCCAGGGAGAAAAACTCGATATCGTAAAAATCACCCTCAAGAGGGATATGACAAAGCCACCCCAGCGGTATACTCAAGGTGCTTTGATTGCGAAAATGGAGCAGCTTTCCCTTGGGACGAAATCCACTCGTCATGAGATCATCAGTAAATTGTATGGCCGTAAGTATGTCATGGGCAACACCCCGACTCCTACATCTACTGCGATTGCTGTTGTTGATGCGTTGATCGACTGCGATGTTGTCAAACCAAAGATGACTGCGGTGCTTGAAGCAGATATGAACGATATCGCTGAGGGGAAAAAGACACTTGAGGCGACCGTGAAGGAGTCACGGCAGATGCTTACAAAGGTCATGGAAGAACTCGAACCTGAGAAGGAGAAGATCAAGGAGAACATCAATAACGCGGTGAAAGCGCAGAACACCGTAGGTCCTTGTCCGAAATGTGGCAAGCCCTTGATGGTCCGTGTCTCCAAGAAAGCCAAACGGTTCGTCGGCTGTACTGGGTACCCGGATTGCAAGAACACGTATTCGCTTCCCCAACAGGGGGGTCTGACGATGACGACGAAGCTGTGTGATGCCTGCAGCAGCCCTATTGTTCAAGTGAGAATGAAGGGTCGACGGTCATGGGACCTCTGTATCAACTCGGAATGTCCTAAGAAGAAGAAAAAGACGACGTAGGGTTATTTCTTCCGCTTTGTTTTTTTCTTCGGCTTTGTTTGTTTCACTGCTGTTTTCTTTGCCTTCTTTGTTTTAGCTGGTTTTTGTTTTGCTTTCTTTGCTTTACCAAGCGGTTTTTTTGCTTTGGCTTTTTTTGTTTTCTGTTTTGTGACCGGTTTTTTTTGTTTTTTTGGTGTTTTTGTTTTTACTTTCTTCGTCTGTGTTTTCTTCTTTGGTTGTGTCTTTTTTGGAACCGATGGTGCGGACGTTTTTTTTGCTTTCTTGGCTTCGCTGGGTTTTTCTTTCGGGGTGACCGATAGCGGTGGGATAGGAGCTGCTTCTTTCAATGGTATCGGTTCAGCTTGTGTCACAACCGGTGATGCGAGTTCCTCTGCTGGTGGTTTTTCTTGGATGATGCCCAGTGGCATGGATTCGATAGACTCAGTCTGGTTTTCCTCTTTGACCTGCTCAGCAAGGACTTGTGTCACGGAGACGACCTTGTCGCCTTCATTGAGTCGCATGATCCGCACCCCCATCGTGTTTCTCCCTTGTTCTCGGATGTCCCGGACCGGGATGCGTACGGTCATTCCCTGCTCCGTGGTGATGATAAGCTCGTGATCGTCAGTGACCTGGCTGACGAACACCACGTTTCCGTTCCGTTCATTGGTCACAATGGTCCGGACCCCTTTGCTTCCCCGGTGTGTCATCCGGTACTCATCGATAGGGGAGCGTTTCCCAAAACCGTTTTCAGTCATGGTGAACAGCGAACCGGTGATGTCTACGACCGTCATGGCGACAACAGCGTCATTCTTGTTCTTCAACCGAATCCCGATGACGCCATGGGTCGCTCGTCCCATGGGACGGAGCTCTTTTTCGTTGAAACGACATGCCTGCCCGCCGGCGGTGGCGATCATCACGGTTTTGGTCCCATCAGAGAGTTGTACACCCATAAGCTCGTCGCCTTCCTCTAGTTTAATGGCGATGATCCCGTTGACCCGGATGTTCCCATACGCTGAGAGCACGGTTTTTTTAATGGTCCCTTTCTTTGTCGCGAAAATAAGGTACTGCTGATCATCGAACTCATGGATAGGCACTGCGGTCTCTATCGTCTCGCCTTCCTCTAGTCGGGGGAGCAGGTTGATGATGGCTTTCCCTTTCGCATACCGATCTCCTTCCGGTATCTTATAGCCTTTCAGCCAATAGACTCTCCCGTGGTTTGTGAAGAACATCAGGTAGTCATGGGTGGAGGTGATAAAGGTGTCCACCACGAAATCCTCTTCTTTGGGTCTCACACCAATCAGACCCTTGCCGCCACGATGCTGCGTCCGATAGGTCTCCGTGGGGATCCGTTTAATGTATCCATCCTTGGTGATTGTGACAACAACCTCTTGTTGAGGGATGAGGTCTTCGATGTCAATACCGACTTCCCCTTCCATGATTTGTGTGCGTCGCGAGTCACCGAATTTCTCTTTTATCTCTCCGAGCTCTCGTTTGATCTCTGCAAGGATTTTCTGATGGTCCGCAAGCAACGCCTCGAGTTGCTCAATAAGCTCCTTTGTTTCATTGTATTCCTTCTCCACTGCTGCAATTTCCATCCCGACGAGTTTTTGTAACCGCATATCCAGGATCGCTTTGGCTTGGATATCTGAGAAGCTGAACCGTTTCATGAGGCGGTCTTTTGCTTCCTCTACCTCTTTGCTCTGTCGGATGATCTTGATGACCTCATCGATGTTCCGTAGCGCGATCATCAAGCCTTCCAGTATATGCATTTTCTCCTTTGCTTTCTTCAGATCATAGGTGGTTCGTCTGGTGATGACCTCGACACGGTATTCGATGTAGTGCTGGAGGATCTCCTTTAAGGTCAGAACCTTTGGCTCGCCTTTGACGATGGCGAGGTTCAAGACACCAAAGGAGGACTGCAGCTCTGTATGTTCGAATAGCTGGTTGAGCACGACATCATCAATAGCGTCCCGTTTCAGTTCGATGACGATCCGCATGCCTTTCCGGTCGCTTTCATCACGCAGGTCTGAGATTCCCTCGATTTTCTTTTCCTTAACCAGTTCTGCAATCGTTTGAAGCAGTACTGATTTATTGACTTGGTAGGGGAGTTCATGGACAATGATCCGGTTCCTCTGTTCTCCTTCCTCGATTGAGGTCTTGGCTCGAACGATCAACGACCCTCGTCCTGTGGTATACGCAGAAAGGATGCCACCGCGACCGTAGATAATTCCACCGGTGGGGAAATCAGGGCCTTTGATGATATCCATCAGTTCCGTTGTGGAGATCTCCGGGGTGTCGATCATCCGGATAATGCCGTCGATAACCTCGCAGAGATTGTGGGGCGCCATGTTCGTGGCCATACCCACTGCGATCCCGGACGATCCGTTGATGAGAAGATTTGGTAAAATCGCTGGCAGGACCTCTGGTTCCTTTAACGTCCCATCGAAGTTATCACGCCATTCCACGGTTTCTTTTTCGATATCCTGCAGCATGAGCTTTGTAATCTTTGCCATCTTGGTTTCTGTATATCTCATAGCGGCAGCGGAATCCCCATCAACCGAACCAAAATTACCTTGACCGGCGATTAATGGATATCGGAGTGAAAAATCCTGTGCCATGCGGACGAGAGAATCATAGACGGCTTGATCACCGTGAGGATGGTACTTTCCTAATACGTCACCGACGATACGAGCGGACTTCTTATAGGCCTTCTCGTACCCCATACCCATCTCGTTCATCCCGTAGAGGATTCGTCGATGAACGGGTTTGAGGCCGTCGCGGATGTCCGGCAGTGCACGGCTCATGATGACGCTCATGGAATAATCGATGAACGCGCGTTTCATTTCTTCATTGATGTCGCGTGGTTGATCGTTTTTCTTAACAGAATCGGTCATTTTTCATCACCTTAGATATCCAGATTCACCACATCTTTGGCATGTTGCTCAATGAATAACTTTCGGGGTTCTACCGCTTCACCCATCAGTATGGTAAACAGTTCGTCTGCCTCCACTGCGTTTTCAATGGTAACCTGTAGCATCACTCGTTGCTCCGGGTCCATGGTGGTTTCCCACAGCTGCTCTGGATTCATCTCTCCGAGACCCTTATAGCGTTGGATGCCAAGGCCGGTTTCCCCCAGTTGTTTTGCCTTTTGCATACGTTCTTGCTCAGAGTATGCGTAATCTATGGATTTTCCCTTGGTAAGTTTGTACAGGGGCGGTTGTGCTATGTACAAATAACCTTTCTCGATGAGTGGTCGCATGTACCGGTAGAAGAAGGTAAGCAAGAGGGTGCGGATGTGTTCTCCGTCGACATCTGCATCCGTCATCAGGATGATCCGATGGTATCGGGCGTTTTCGATGTTGAACTCTTCAGCTATCCCGGTTCCGATAGCGGTGATTAAATGAAGGATTTCATCGCTTTTGAGGATCTTGTCCATCCGTGCTTTCTCGACGTTAAGGATTTTTCCCCTCAGCGGGAGAATCGCTTGGAACTCTTTATCTCTGGCTTGTTTGGCACTATTATGAACAAATACACCGCTTGCTAAAGCGAAGTTATGAGTATGTGGGATTTCAATATCATAGACGTCTATTTTTTCTTGTATCGGGATGATGTCAATTATTTTATGATTGAAGTTTTCTACGGCTTCAACTGCTGCCCCGGTATCTCCTTCAAAGAATCGATTGACAAAGGTATCGAACAGAAGCAGGTTTTTATTGTTCGTTTGTCTCCGTAGTTCATTATATGCATCGACATCGATGTATTGTTGCTGGTCGTAGATTTTCCGTAATGCATTGATAGTGTTTTCATAATAGATTTTGTTGTATGCTTCTTTTCTTTTTATTCTAAATTCAGGCGTCCATTGTTCCTTTGTTTTTTCACGTCTCCAAGTTAATAATTTCTGATCTTGCCATTGTTGCTTTGCTAATTTTGATAATTGTTCTTTCCTTTGTACATGTTCTTTAAAGAATTCTTTAACACGCTGAGATTGTTTTTCTCGGTTTTTTTCATCATCCCAATATTTCCGTTGTTCTTCGTAAAGTCGGTGTAACATTTCATTTCTGAATTGTTCATTGTTATTATAGAATTCAAGATATCTATTTTTCATATATTCCTTATAGTCAGGGTTGTTCCATTGTTCTTTTGCTCGCGTGCTAAGGAGTTTTCGTATTTGCGGTTGTTTCATCGTATTGCTGATTATTTGTCTGTATTCTTTTGTTTGTCTTATTTTCCTGCATTTTTCTTTTACTTCGGGTGTATGAAGTGTTTTACTTGCGAATTCTCTATGAAGATGTAGATGTTCTTCTCCTGGAAATCGTGTGATATTTGTCGGGTTGTTGTTTGTTTTATTGAAATCAATGTGGTGTTTGTGCGACCCCTTTTCTAGTGAATATATTCCATTTTCAATATTCCATTTGTCTGCTAAAAGATGAGTAAATATCCAGCGGTGTATAAGAGGATCGTATACTAATTCATAACCTTTGATAGTGATTCGTTTTTCTTTTTTTGATAATTGTCGTCGTAAAGGCATGAGCGAATCTGTAAGAGTCAGATCTTTTGCCGCTTTGAATACACCATTTCGTGTCATGAAAGGATGATTTGGTGTACAGATGATTTCTTCCTTATTATCAAGGATTATTTTAATAACATCAGTGTTTCTTTTTGTTATTCGAGGGTTTTTTATTTCTTCAATCCCGATTGCCCCGTCCTGCTTTATGGTATAACAGAAGTTTCGTTTTCCTTGTTTTTCTTCTTTAACAAGCTGTTTGAATGAAAGATTTCTTCCATCAACAAGGGCTATTTTTGTATCCGCTGAAAAACAGCCACCGGCGCTATCTCCTTCCACAAGGTAGATTTCGGATTGTGCAGGGTCTTTGCTTGAGCAGTCTGCAAGTTTTCCGGGAAGCGCAGACGATTCCAGCAGCCCCTTGCGTCTGGTAAGCTCTCGTGCTTTTCGTGCGGCTTCTCGTGCTTTGCTGGAGAGGACTGCTTTGTCGATGATGACGTGAGCAACAGGTGGGTTTTCTTCGAAGAACTCGGAGAGTTTTTCGTAGGCGACGCTTTCGACGATTCCTTTGACTTCTGAGTTCCCCAGTTTTGATTTGGTCTGTCCCTCGAACTGTGGTTTTCGTATTTTAACGGAGATGATGGCGGTGATGCCTTCTCTGCTGTCTTCGCCGGTGAGACCGAAGGTTTCATCGAAGAGTTTGTTTTTCCGTCCGTAATCGTTCAGGACCCTGGTTAACGCCCCTTTGAAACCAACAAGATGTGTCCCTCCCTCCATGGTGTTGATGTTGTTGGCGAAGGTGAAGATGTTCTCGGTGTATCCATCGGTGTATTGGAGGGCGATCTCGACTTGGACGGTGTCTTTTTCTCCTTGGATGTAGATGGGTTTCGGGTGGAGTGGTGTTTTGTTTTTGTTGATGTGGATGACGAATTCGCTGACTCCACCGTCGTAGCGGAAGGTTTCATGTTTGTCGGTGCGTTCGTCGGTGACTTCTATTTGTAATCCTGCGTTGAGGAATGCCATTTCTCGGAGGCGGGTTGCGATGGTGTCGTAGTCGAACTCGGTTGTCTCGAAGATGTCTTTATCGGGGATGAAGGTGATGGTGGTTCCAGTGTCTTTTGCTTTACCGATGACTTTGAGATCTGTGGCAGTTTTTCCTCGTTCGTAGCGTTGCTGGTATTCTTTTCCATTTCTTCTGACTTTTGCTTCGAGCCATTTGGAGAGTGCGTTGACACAGGAGACGCCGACGCCGTGGAGCCCTCCGCTGACTTTGTAGGCTTGTCCGTCGAATTTTCCTCCGGAGTACAGCATGGTGAGGATGACTTCGACGCCGGGGATTTTGTATTTTTCGTGGATGTCGATAGGGATTCCTCTGCCGTTGTCTGCGACCGATACCGCTCCGTTTTTTTGGATGGTGACTTGTACTGTGGTGCAGTAGCCGGCGAGTGCTTCGTCGATAGAGTTGTCGACGACTTCGTAGACGAGGTGGTGGAGTCCTCGTATGTCGGTGCTGCCGATGTACATTCCTGGGTTTTTTCGGACGGATTCGAGGCCTTCGAGGACCTGGATTTTATCAGAATTGTAGGAGCTTTCTAGGATAATTTTGTTGTCTTTCATAGTCATCACTTCGTGACAAAGTCTACACTAGTTCCGGTTGTTTTATGTCAGAGTTTTGTATCCCATTCTCCTAGGGTAGATTTCTAGGAGACTCATATGGAGTGAAGGCTAATAAAGGTTACTATCGTGCGCACCTTAATAATTTCAGGTCATATGTTTTCTAAGTAAACATTAAAATATTACATTGTTTAGTACATCATTTAATAATTAAAAATGTCAAAAAAGGTATTTAAACAATATAAAACACCACCCGTTTTCAGCGGTATTTTCAACAGAATTTTAAGAACAATTAAATAACTATCATACAATAACCATACAGGTGGAGGCACATGAATAAAAAACGATTACTCAGCATAATAATGATAGGCTTACTTATCGCTGGAAGCACCCTTGTCATCACAGCAACAGCAGCAGACGAAGACCTTGCAAAACAATACGCTCCTATTCTATATTTTGTCGACGGTGAATTATGTTTTCCTGTAAATATTTCCTATGCGCTGGAGAACTCACATCTCTTTGAGATCGGCAACCCAACCCCCCTGTCTACCGCACCCACAGCAGAGATGCTGGCCACCTATTCCTCTGAAGGGTATTATCTTGATAATCAACAAGGCTCTGTATCCGTCGATGACCATGGCATTGAAAATGATTATCAAACAAAAATGACCGCCCTTGGATACACCGTCTATGCACATGTTGATCCATCGACAAATAGTATTCAATACTGGTTTTTTTACGCATTCAACGGCGGGGACCTCAACCGTCATGAGGGCGACTGGGAGATGGTCCAGGTCGTCCTTTCCAACGGGCAGCCCTCTGAAGTCATGTTCAGCCAGCATCATACCGGACAAAAAGCAACCTGGAGCCAAGTCGAAAAAGAAGGAGACCATGTCAAAGTCTATGTCGCACGAGGCAGCCATGCCAACTACATCAAACCATATTCAGGCAAAGTCGGTCTTGCAAGTGATACCGTCGCTGAAAATGGTAGAATCTTACGGCCCACAGACTATTCGATAGAGCTCTTATCAACTCAGCCCTGGCTTGACTTCGCTGGGCACTGGGGATGGGTTGGGACCGACCAGTCAACCGCTGCTCAGGCAGCGATCCTTGGAGAAGCAGGTCCGCAAGGCCCGAAATACAGGGAGGAAGGAACCATGTGGCAGCCAACCATATGGGCCTCGGGTCTGCAGCCTGCAAACGACACGTTGTTTATCTTTGAATGGCTCGTCTATAATTTTGTCCTCTTGTTTGTTCTACTCACCCTCCTTTCTCTTCTTGTTTTGATTTTTTTCATCTCTCGTCGCAGGAAAAAAACCGGGCTTGGACCCCGTGTCTTTTCACTGTTTTACATAGACGCTGCGAACAAAAAAAGCATCGGAAACATCCTCTGTATCGTCGCAATCATCATCACCATCCTGGCATTGTTCCTTCCCTGGTACATCGTTACGGCCAACGTCGTTATTCCCCCCTCCCAAAACACCGGGTCATTTGACGCTGTGTCTGTCGACGGCATCAATGGCATACAGATACGACTACCGAACCGAAGCGGTCCTGTCCCGCTAGGCACAATCGCGATACCCTTCTATCTTATCATCGCCATCGGGCTGGTCTTTCTTGTTCTGTCAACGATTGGGGTGTCTCAGAGCAACAAACTTGGTAAAAAATACGTTCTCCGTGGGATACGCCTCTTCATCCCCTTTGTTCTTATCTTGTTCTTCATCCTTGCTATCGCCTCGGTCATTCCTCTCTTCTCACCACCCACTCTTGAGGGAAACGCACAGATGAATGCTGCAGTGCAAGCAATCTCTGCAGCACCCTTTAGCGGACAGTATGACATACTAACCCCTGAGGTCGACGGGGGCCTCATTGAGCTGAAGTGGGGGTTTGGGATAGGATCCTATCTTCTCCTGGTTGCCGGCATCATCCTTCTCGTTGCTGGAGTCCTGGAGATAACCGCCCATGTGCGCCTCTTCGAAGAACGACCACTCAGCTCGAAGACCACCCTGTCAGAGGATGAAACCAAAGAAGGCATGATGAAAAAAGAATAGAAAAGGGATATCAATGCTTGTCAACGCAGATCTCCATATCCATTCACGCTATTCAGGGGCGACCAGCGATAGAATGACGATTGCTTCTCTTTCCGTTGAGGCACCCAGAAAAGGCATCAATCTATTGGCAACGGGGGATTGTCTGAACAGCAACTGGTTAAAGGAGATCAAAAACTGTACCGTCATCGATGAAGGAACCGTCGAACTGAACAACACCCGATTTATTCTCAGCACCGAAGTTGAGGATGCATCCCGTGTTCACCATCTCCTTTATTTCCCTAGTTTTTCCGCTGTTGAGGCATATAAAGAAGCGATTAAAGGAAAATCAAAAAACCTTGAGACGGATGGACGACCAAACGTCAATATGAATGGTGAGCAGCTTGCCAGCCTTGCAAAGGATGTTGATGCACTCATCGGTCCAGCGCATGCATTCACCCCCTGGACAGCGATGTATGCGTACCACCCCTCTCTTAAGAGTTGCTATGGAGACATGAGCCCTTACATCTCTTTTGTTGAACTTGGGTTGAGTGCGGATACAGATTATGCAGACACCATCCAGGAACTGCATCGATTGACGTTCCTTACAAATTCAGATTGTCACAGCCCTCATCCTGTACGACTTGCCAGGGAGTTTACTCGCTTCGAGGTTCAAGATAGAACATTTACTGAAATTAAAAAGGCAATCCTTCGAACAGGGGGGAATAAACCTGTGTTGAATGTCGGTCTCCCCCCTCAGGAAGGGAAATATAACGAATCTGCCTGCATCTCCTGTTACACCCATTATTCTCTTGATGAGGCGCTCAAACGACGCTGGAAATGCAGTTGTGGAAAACGCATCAAAAAAGGAGTCCGGGACCGTATCGGGGAAATCGCGACATTCAAAGAACCAAAACACCCGGATCACCGGCCCCCTTACGTGCATTTGATCCCCCTCTCTGAGATTATCACCAAATCTCTTGGACAGCACACGCCTTTTACTCAGAGTGTTACGAAACGATGGGAGGAGCTTATCAACGTCTTCGGCTCTGAAATCAACGTTCTACTTGACGCAGACATTCATGAGATAGCAAAGGTGACGATTCCAGCGATCACCACAGCTATCCAGGCGTTCCGTGATCATAAGGTGGTCATCATCCCCGGGGGCGGAGGGAAGTACGGTACCATCGAACTTCCCACGGACGATACCCCGGTCGTCCCTGTTTGCCTTGGTCCGAAGAACTCCCAGACAAGCCTTCTTGATTATTGACGGATGGTGATGGTTTTGGATTATAAGAACGCTGAAACAACCATAGCAAACGTACTTGAAACACACCACTCCTCGACTGTTCTGCAGGATGTCGTCGATGTCCTCTATGAGGAGTTTGAGAAGTACAGCTGGGTCGGCATCTATCTTGTCAAAGACAAAGTTCTGGTTCTGGGTCCCTGGAGGGGGGCACAGGCAACAGAGCATACCTGTATCCCCATCGGCACGGGGATCTGTGGTGCGGCAGCGAAAAGTAAAAAGACAGAACTTGTCGATGACGTCTCAAAAGATGACAGGTATTTGTCGTGTTTTCTCTCAACACGCTCAGAGATCGTCGTTCCCATCAAAAAAGGCAGACGCATCCTTGGTGAGATCGATATCGACTCTGACCGCCCGGCTGCGTTTGATGCACAGGATAGGATGTTCTTAGAAAAAGTGGCAGATATGCTTTCCCGGCATATCTGAGAATGGTTTTTTTTCAGTACTCAAGATCTTCATCATCGCTGGAACAGCTCAGAAAAGGTTCGTTCATCACTACGTGGTGCATCAGAGGCCAGTCATATAATTCTTATCATCCTGCGGGAAGCGGTTTTTTTAGTAATCCATTCACATAGATTTTCATCCAGATGAACGCGATTGCGCCCCCGATGATGTTTGCGATGACCAAGCCCCACCAGGCTCCGATGAGCCCCCATCCAAGGAGAACTGCAAAGGTCCAAGCCAAAGGCACGATTAAGATGATGGTTCTCAGCACTGTTGCCATCAACGAATATATCCCTTTTCCAACTCCTTGGAATGCGGCTGAGGACAACATCCCAAACGCAGTTGCAGGATAGAAGATGCAGATGATGCGCAGGAATGTGGTAATGTCATCCGCTATTCTGGCGGTGTCTGCTGATTGTGTGAACGCAGCGGTAATCGTTGGGGCAAAGACAAAGGTGACAACCGCAATTGAGGTTTCGATGATTATTCCGATTTTCAATGCGTACAGATGAGCGATGTCTATTTTTTCATAGGCACGGGCGCCATAGGCAGCTGCGGTGACTGAGACCACTGCGGTGGCCATTCCAAGCAAAGGCATAGATGCCATGGTTGCGACCCGCCATCCTGCGGAAAAAACCGCAACGCCGTCAATACCACCGACCCGTTCTACAATAATGTTCATCATAAACATCATAATAGACATGGAAAGCTGCATCACTGATGCCGGGAGGCCTACATATAAGATGTCTTTCATGATTGATGTATCGAAATGGAATTCGCGGAAGCTGAAACTGACGTAGGTGTCTCGTTTTAAAAAGAGCCAGTAGAAGAGGAGCAGTGCGGAGATGCTCATAGATAGAACGGAAGCATAGGCTGCGCCAGGGACTCCGAGATTTAGGGTGTAAATAAAAATCGGGTCCAATATGACGTTGATTATTCCTCCAAGGACCATGGCAAGCATCGCTCGTTTCGCGTCTCCTTCGGATCGTAGGATAGCATTGGCGATGAATGCAAAAAAACCGATGATGGTTGCAGAGTACATGATACGGGCATATAGCGATGCTGTCTCTGTCGTGCGTCCCGCGCCGATGGCTTGGAAAATAGTATCTGAAAACACAAACAAGGGGACGGTGTATAACACAGCAAGGATCACCATGAGGATCATGGTATGAACCGCGGCGTTGTCTGCTGCACGTTTATCTTTTGCACCGATTTTTCTTGAAATCACTGATCCTCCACCGACGCCTAATCCCGTGGCAAGTGCTGTTCCCATGAAGAGTAACGGGAAGACGAACCCGACGGAGGCAAGCGCGTCAGCCCCAAGACCAGATACCCAGATGGCATCGACAAGACTGTAGAGTGTTTGTACCGTCATTGCCACGATCATCGGCCATGATAGTTTGATGATTGCTTTTTTTGGGTCTCCTAACAGGGCTTTTACCCCTTCCGTCTGGTCCTTCGCAGATGCAAGAGTATCACTAGGAGAATTCGTTCGTTCGTTCTTCACGGGCCCGGAAAAAGAGCGTATGCTATTTGAATGTATTGTTATGAAATTGAAGCGAGAACTTATAAGGAGAAAGACCATATAAGACTGAGAGAGCGTATCATACGTGATGATGATTGGAGGTTCGTCGTATGGGTTTATTAAATAAAAAGTTCCCTGCGTTTTCTCTTGAATTTGTTGGGGAAGAGATTCGTAGTATGATTAATCCTGAGCTTGCACAAGACATGGATGTTCTCTGCGATGTGATTGTATATATGGAATATACCCTTCATTCAATGAAGCGGGTCGTTGAAATCAATCATGCTGAGGACAAACTTGTGAAGTGTCGTGAGGATATACAGGGCACGGAATGGTGGAAAGAACGACAAAGTTTGATAAATAGCGCAAAAACCGTTGATGATGTCTGGCCGTTCTTAAAAAAGACGACAAAGTAAACAGAAGAACGTATTGAATGGTAGATTTACTCATTTAGCTGTTTGAAGAAAGGTATTTTTTGCAGAAAAAAGAGTTAATAAAGCCGTTTTTGTTATCAAATTTGAGATGATGTGAATGGATTTACTTGGAATCATTGGGTGGGTGTTGCTCATCGCTGTCTTAGTATGGTTTTTTTCCATGGGGATTCGTATCATTCGACCGACCCAGCGGGGGCTTGTGGAACGATTGGGGAAGTATAGTCGTTTTCGACAACCCGGTTTTGCATGGATAATCCCTGTCGTTGAAAAAATCATTAAAGTGAACATTACTGAAATGATGGTCAATGCAGAACCACAGACGATTATTACGAAAGACAAGCTGAATGCGCAGGTCGACGCGCAGGTGTATTTCAAAGTCAAAATCGATGAAGACTCGGTAAAAGCATCTCAGTACAATGTGTTTGATTATAAGTATCAGATCGTAAATCTGGCTCGTACGACCCTCCGGAACATCATCGGCACTCTGAATTTGAATGAGGCAAATAGCGATAGAAACAGAATCAACAATGAGCTGATGAGTACGCTGCGCAGTGAAACCGCGAACTGGGGCATCGAGGTTGTCCGCACGGAATTAAAGGAGATTGATCCTCCAAAGGATGTCCAGGATACCATGAATAAGGTGGTGAAGGCGGAGAATGAAAAACAGGCGGCAATCGATTATGCGACCGCTGCTGAGACACAGGCAGATGGTTTGCGACGGGCAGAGATCAAAAAAGCAGAAGGGATGAAACAGGCGGCGATTCTGCAGGCGGAAGGACAGGCGTTGGCTATTGTGAAAGTCGCTGAGGCAGAGGCAGCAAAAATAGAGAAGATTAACACCGCCATCCAAAAATATTTCAGGAACGAGGCGCAGATGTATAAGAAATTAGAGACTGTTCAATATTCTCTTGAGAGGAACACGAAATACGTTATCGACCCGCATACCGCGATTACGAATGTGATAGCGGAACAGATGGCAGGGGTTGTCCCCATTGAAAAAAAGGGGCCATCCACGACTCAATCGATGGAATAAACATCAGAATTGCCAGCAACCGGTATTCAGAAAACAACTTTTTTTTAAAAAAGAAGTGGAGTGGGCTCGTTGAGATTCGAACTCAAGACCTCCTCCGTGTCAGGGAGACGTCATAACCAACTAGACCACGAGCCC
>CAYXPY010000017.1:0-35376 GCA_964467345.1 uncultured Thermoplasmatales archaeon
ACCATGGATTCAAAAAGGAGCAAGGGGTTGTGGCTTGCCGGGATCGTCTACTTTGCCGTCATACCTCTAGTTCTTGTGGTCGTGTTCGTGTATTCGGACGTTCTGAAGGACTCGCTGTCGCTGTATCCGGATGCTCCGACGGTCCTCAGTCTGCTTGGATCGAACTTTCTGCATACGGATCTGTTTCATTTGCTGTCAAACCTGATCCTGTATCTGGTGTTGCTGGTGTTTGTCTTTTCATTTGATGCATTGACGAATTATAAGATGCTGTACGTGAACATGCTACTGTTATTTGTGGTGCTGCCGTTGGTTGCGTCGATTGCCAATGTCGCAGGATTCTTTTTTATCGGGATGAATCTTGCGTGCTATGGTTTTTCTGCGGTGGTCGCCGGGTTGTTTGGGTATCTTGCGTTCTCATTGCTGCATTATATCAGGGAGTACCATGCGGTACGGTTTGAGAGGAGCATCTTTCAGCTGCTGTGGTTTATTTTATACATCAACCTTGCGTTGATCTCTTTGATCTACGGGTACTATCTGGGGGTGGTGGTGCTGGGGGTGTTGATCGGTCTTTCGTTGTATTATACGTATACGGATCTTGGGAAGATATTTGAGCTGGGGAAGACGGTGCAGAGTCGTTTCCATCGCGTGCTGATCCTGATGGGGTTGTTCTTTTGTTTAAGTACCGTGACACAGACGTTGTTCCCGGAACGAGTGGTGGTGGATGGGATGGTTGTCAATATCCTGGCGCATTACGTGGGGTACATGGTTGGGTTCTTTGTTCCTGCGGTTGTTAGTGTGTATATTGTAGAAAGAAGGAAGGAATGAAGGGAGGAAAAAGAAAGGGATCAATAGAAAACAATCTAATTTTATTTTTTGACATTACCACTCTAATGACATCTTAACAAATACTTGTTTAGGGTTGTTGTCCAGCTTCGGGTGGTGGAGGATTGTTATTTTGTGGTGGTTCTTGTTCATATTCATGTATTTCTTCAGGAGGTGTTTGATTCTTTTTTGTCATTTTAATAATTTCAGATAAGCGGTAAAGCAAATAGACTCCTATAAAAATAGACGCAGCAGTTAAACCCGAGAAAATTATATTTAATGCATTTGAAATTTCATTATTTTCTGATGATGTTGTCCTTAAAACAACATTGTCACTGAAAATTAATGTTGGTATGATTTCTCCATTTCTTTGAATCCATAAAATTACTACAATTCGCCAATTTCCATTTGATACAAAATTCCTCGAAAAAATTCGCAATCAAAGATTTCGAAAAACTTGATTTGATGTTTGAAAATCTCAACTATGCTATTTGCATTTTTTTAAACATTGATTCTAATGAGACATTTATTGATTTGTATACTGGAAAATATCCTGTGAGGATTTATTTTTTTGCAGTCCAGCTATCAAGTGATGATAAATTGTCAATTGTTAGAGGATAACGAACGGTTATTTCCCCTAAAAAGCATTCTAATTAAATTCTGTAATTTTTTCAATTATTTGTTCAAAAAAAGGGAGTCTCAATTTGTTTTCATAAATTAATTCAATCAACCTTGAAGACCCTTCGATACTTTTACATGCTTTATCGCAGTCTTCATATCCTAATTCCTTTGCCACCTGATGCGTGATTTCAGTAAATTTTTCCACTCCAATTTTTTCTTTAATTGCTTCTTCCCAATTTTTATTAAAAACTGCATATGAATCATTGATGAAGTCTGGTGGAAAATCTACAACCTTAGTAACTCCCCCTAATCTTTGATAACGATGATTTCTTTTCTTTGCGTCATTCTTGTCTTCTTGTCTTTTATAATGAGAGTCACCATCGAAAATAAAATAGGTGGGGATTTTCAAGCCTCTAAAGATGATTACTGGTCGATCAATATTATTTTTCCCACCGGCTGGAACTACCACTATTCCTTTTTTTGTCCATTCTTTATTTTGAATTTCCTGTAATTTCCAAAGTCCAGAAGCATCTGCAGTTCCTTCAACTACGACTACTTTATCCGCAAAAAAACCTTCATTTACAATCGTATTCATCACTGACAATGCTCTTACCTTAAAACTGTCTCTGCTAAAGGTGTCTGTCTTTACACCACAAATTGTTGCTAATTCCTTAGCACCTTCGTTTAATGAAAAACATGAAACATTACTGCACGGTACTGGAACGTTAGTCGGATCTTTTTTTATTAATCTGACTGAATCAAACCTATTTAAATCAACAAAATATGGAGAGTGACTTGTATAAAAAATTTGATTTTGAGTTGAACCTGTTTTTTCATCTGCGATCTTTAATAATAATTCGGAAAGATAGCGGCATCTTGATGGATGTAAATATAGTTCCGGTTCTTCAATTGCCAATATTAGGTCAAGACCAGTAATTTCTTTTTTTTCCTGAGGAGTTGTTTCTTCTGTCGCTTCTTCAGGAGTTGCCATTTTTGCCAATTGTTGGAATAAAGTTACTATTAATGCTCTTTGAAGACCATGTCCTTTATAAGTAATCTCGCCTTCAAAATTGTCTTCGATTAGAGTGGCTTTTGCTTCAGGTATTGGAGGTTGAACATTTTCAATTTCAGTCCAATTTAAATTTAACTTTGATCCTGGCGAGAATTTATCTAGTGTTTCAGATATTGAATTTCCCAATTCTACTAGTTCTGAAAAATTTTCGATAGTAAAAATTGTTTTTGCTTTCTCTTCAAATTCTTTTAAAAATTGTTGAACATCAGTTCGAGTATTTATTTTTCTTAATACTAAAGCATCTAACATTTGATAAATTGCACTTTTTTTCCCCGATATCTCTTCTGAAACTTTATGTACGGCGGGAATTAAAACAAATTTAGTGTAATTATCTAATTTTCCACCACCAATTGATTTGGGCCCGAAAAATTGTGTTTCCTTTTCGATTGGAGTTAGAAGATCTCTATGTGAATTTTCATATTCAGCCATAGATCCTTCTACATCATCTGCACTTCGTGCTCTACCAATTTCCAATCCAGATAATTCACCAGTTTGTACAATTTTTTTCCATGCATTAATCATATCTCGCTTATTTTCCATTTTTCTTAATTCAGAAAATTGAGGTATTTGCATAGCTGCTGCAAAGTATTGTTGAACAAATTCTCCATCAGCTTCTTTAATTATTTTTGTAACAATTATTTCTTCGTTCCTGATATAGCTACTAAATTCTCTTTTTTCATCTTCGTTTAATTTAAAGAACGAAATTCGAATTTCAATTGGATCTTGTATATTTCTATTAAAAAAATCTTCTTTCGAAATCTTTGCTGAAATGTTATAAAAAATATCAATGGCACTTAAAAAAGAAGATTTTCCCGATCCGTTTCTTCCAATTAGGACCGTTAAATTATTACATGATATTTTGCAACTTTGAATAGATCTAAAGTTCTTTATCTCTATCTCTTTTATTATCATTATTATTCATAATTGATATCAATTTTTTTTGATCTGCTTGGAGCAACTTGTATGTATAGCGGAGTAACCCATTCTGAACAATCAATCATGGCTTCCCCAACTGATAACCTTGGTATAGAGGACTTAAATTCTTCAATATCGCCTACAACCACTCTATTTATGTCATCGTGAGTCTTTAGCTTATGAATGATCCGTGTGTTGATTTGGCTTAGTAATGCTGAATCACAGTCAGTCGGTCTTTGTGTGATAATACACATGTTTAGGTAATAATGTCGGCCAATCTTGAACACTTTCTTAGCGGTTTCCATCAAGATGTTTGAAAGGTAATTATCGGTTTCATTCGAAAATGGTATGTGGGCTTCTTCAATCATGATTAACACTTTTGGTAAATCTGTAATTTTTTCTGCTTTTTCTTTTTTAAGTCTGAAGAGTTCAGATAAAATGAATAGAGTTGTAGCTCGATAGTCATCCTCTGTTGAATTTTTGAAATTAAAGACATTGATTTTTCCTTTTATCAATAATTTTTTAATATCTAAACGGCCTTCCTCTCCCAAAGCCATATCAGATTTCTTTTTTATCCCTGTTAAGGATTCAACATCTTTATCAAAGCTGGAACTTACTTCGTCACCTCGAGAGATGATTTCAGCATCTTCTTCATATTCTTCATGGTCTTCTTCACCTTTATTGAACACCTCTTTAACTTTATCTCTTAGCTTGTTAGATGGATAATAGAGATCCCATATTGATTTACCAAGAAGGCTTTTTGTTCGTTCGTACATAACGTAATATGAAGAAATTGCCGAAGAAGGAGCCTTGGGATCTTGATAACTGTAATAGCATGCGTCTTTAATCATTGCTAGATGATAAGGAATATTTGAACGGCGCATTCTTTGTAAAATTACACTTAATTTTCTTTTTTGCGCCTCTTCTCGTGGTGCAACTAAATTGTAAATGACTTCAGAGCTTACATCCATTGTTCTTAAAAAAAACCTAGTATCGCATCGTGATTCGGAATCTTTGACAGGAGCAAAAACTTCAACATTGGTGGCTCCTTTCGGAGAGATATCTAATTCCTTCCAACGATCATCAGAGAATAAATGTTTTTCACTACTCTCTTTCTTACATTCAATGTATTCTCCTAGGTAATCAAGAAGAATGATACACCAACCTTGTTCAGCATACATTTCTGCTATTCGTAAAGTCGTGTTTGATTTTCCTGATCCGGTCGTGCCAAAAATTCCTAATTGTTTTCTGGCGACGTTATCATTGAAGGAAACAGAAATCCAAGATTTATCGTACCCTATAAGTCGTCCTAATGCAGCCCCTTCGCCAACTCGGAATAATTCATCGATAAGATCCTCAGCGGCTCTATATACTTTGCTCGCTGGCTTAGGTCGAATAAAGTTAGCTTTAATTCTGTTATCATATATTTGACCTAGTAACCTAACTTGGGAGACAATTTTGTAATCAGGTATATATTTTACAGTTTCCTGATGGAGTATTGGATATTCATTAAGAGGATTATCAACTCTACCCGTAACAGGTATACTCTTTGGTTCTGATAGAATTTGACCAAGGAATTTATCCTTATCATT
Organism: uncultured Thermoplasmatales archaeon; assembly: GCA_964467345.1. Taxonomy (GTDB): domain Archaea; phylum Thermoplasmatota; class E2; order DHVEG-1; family DHVEG-1; genus SM1-50. The sequence goes on from CAYXPY010000017.1 coordinate 5,023, forward strand.
TTCGATGATAACAAACATCCCCTTAAAGACCTCATCTTCAAATTTATCTTTTGAGAATATTAGTGAAACACCATCTTCAGCATGATTGTCGTCAAGACCGGTGTGGCCTAAAATAACTCCAGATTTAGTTTCTACCATGATCGTAACAACCTCTCGTCTATATTATCCATAAATGCTTTTTTAGAAAGTAAAATCCTTTGCATTCTTGCTTGATATATATTATTTGAAAACATTGCACTCAGTTTACCATCAATCAAATCAATTAGGAATGGAATGCCCCTAGGATTACGAAGCGAATCAGCCATAATAATTGAAATTCCTTCTTCAAAAATATCCTTGTGAATTTCGAAAATATAAAATTTATTTTGTGCTTTATATACGCCTCTAAGGATATTTATACCATATTCCTCAAGGAATTTTCGTTCATTGTCTTTTAAGCCTCTTCCTTGAGAAAACCCTCCTTCCTCGTAAAATTTCAAAACGTCTTCAATGATTAAGTATTCATTATTTTCTAAAAAAGAACCCAATACCCGGTAATATCTAGTCTTGCTCCCTTTCACAACACCGCATATTTTTTTTCTTTCGACAATCTTTTTTAACAGTTCACGTCCCATATCAAATTGGACCATATCTGAACGGATTAATGGACCATCAAGCATAACCCACTCAGTTTTTAATCCAAGTGCATGCTCGATTTCCCAATACTGCATAGCTGCGTTAATATCGTATTGAGTAACTTCTTTTGTTTCTGATCGGCTTTTTGATCTATCAATTAAAGAAAGAAACAATTCTTCGGGTGTTGAGCTAATCGAAATACTTGATGTAATCGATTGAACATCAATCTCTGGTTCCTTTGTCGAATAATTAATACTCCCAACACCAACTTGGCAAAACATTCCTTGAATTAGATTAACTGGAACCATCTCTGTTCCATCGACAGCTGAAACGGAACCTGAAGAAAGAATTTCATTCGCTTTAAAAATCATTGATTCGGTAACAGTTCCAAGTTTCCAACTTTGAAATCCTGCTTTTACTTTTTCTCTAAATTTGTCTCGCATTGTGTTTAGATATTTTATTCCGATATCTACTTGCGCGTTCTCTTTCTCCATATTATCAGATACATATTCTGAATAGGATCTTTTTTTGGTATTCCGAATAAGCTCTTCGAAGACCTTCATCTAAATGCAGATCTCCTTCATCTTTTACGAAAGAATAATATCTTTTCTGTTTTAATATTTGCGCTGTTTCTGCGAGTGTAGTTCATTCTTTTATTTTTTATAGGATAAATGTAAGTCTTTTCACAGGAAAAACCGGCATTATTTGCTAAAGATTGGATTAAATCTCCTGTCGGAATTCTTACTCCCCCACCAACACTATCTCCAATTACTATTGTGAGTTTTCCGTTTTTAGGAAGGAGATTATTTAACGTGGATAAATAGTCTCTTGTATCAACGAAATATTTGTTTACATGAAAACGAGTAATTCTATTATGGATTTTTTTTGTATTCTGATGAACTTTTTTTAATTTTTTTATTTCCTCATTTACTATTGGTTCTTCTCGGGTACTAACAGATGTACTTCCTATAAATGCCCTAGATTTTTCAACAATTTCATTTCTTTCTAATAACCCTAGAATCATGTATTCAAGACGATGTCTTCTATAATATTCGATGGCATTACAATACGGAGGCGAAAAAATGATTGCATTAGGTTCAATAGGCAATTCATATATTTTTTTAATTTCTAGATTATTAAAGGTCGGCCTCTCAATTGAATTATAATGTATGTTAAAATGTTCAATTAATTTAAAGGAATATTCAATTCGCTTTTGATATTCTTTTATAAAATTTATTTTTCTTCGTTTATTCCTTTTCTTAATATGCGAGGTGATTTCCAATCCGGAAATTGGTACAGGATCTGCATTTGAAGCAAATCTTGTAATTGATCCAAGGCAAGATTGAAAAAATATTTTATTTTCACCTATATCATTTATTATAGCAAGTGTCCTTCCTAAATCATTTAAAATATAGTTTTTAAACCAAAATGAGTAGTTAAAAATTTTAGGTAAAGGTTCAATAACTTCTTTTTCATCATTTAGTGCTAGTTTGTCCAATTCTTCTTTATTTCTTTCAATTTTATTCAATTTATTCTTAACGGTATTTATATCGTTTTTAAGTTCCGTTATATCATATTCTTTTACCTTCGCACGACACATTAAAATGGAAAATGGATCAATGTCAAAACCGTATGATTTTCTTTTATTAATATAAGCTTGAATTGGTAACACACCAGACCCACACATTGGATCCAATACGATGTCAGATTCTTTTGTAAAATTAGTAATTATCCAATTACATATAGGAGGATGAAAAGAACCAGGGAATTTCCATATATTATGGATTGAAAAATCTGATTTATTGTTTGGAAATGATAATTCAATTAGTGGTATGTCTTTTTGATAAATACTTAGCACCTTTTTATTTTTTACGAATATTTATCTATTAATGTTCTCAGAATCGCTCGAATGAACATTTCGATTTCTTGATCTTCTATACCATTTTTTCCAGGAGTTAAAGGAAAAGCACCAACAGAAGGAATTGTTTCATTTTCATCCATAAAAAATATTTTTTGTATATCACCCGGATATAAAATATAAGCACCTTCTGTTTTCAGAATTGCGTCCCGGTATGTATGCATTTTGTAAATATCACCAGCTTTGTAAGATCTGCAAATTTGCTCTTCGGTATCGAGATCATCAGCGAGCTTTTCTTCATCAATTATTTTTTGTGCTATATTATCTTTATTGAGTAAATCCGAGTAATTATCGATATCTAAATAGGACCCAATCTTCTCGTAGAAATCAAGAATTTCTCCTTCAGAACGATATTTTGCATCGAAATGAAGAAATGATTCTCTATCTCCATATTTAATATAAATCGTGTAATCTGGTTTAAATGGTAGAGAATATGAACGATTTTTTGTATTCTTAGAGAAAAGACGATTATACATTACAGATAAATTAATATTTTTTCCATTAATATTTAATGTAAAATTTATTTTTGATTTATTTCCCCGTTTTAATTGTATATTCCACTTATTATTTGTTGTTTCAAAAAGATCCTCAAAAAAAATTTGTTCGTTTGTAATTCTACTAATAGCTTTGATAATTTTAAAAAAACACCAGTATTCATAAAGTTGATTTAATTTTTGATTATATCCTTTAATATTTTCTTCAACCTCCAACCAATGTAATCTAAAAGCAAATTCAAAGTTAAGGAAAAATTGAAATATTTCTCGATAACCTTCTCGTTTTTGCAATATCTGTGAATTTGACGGAATATATTCAAGTTGACCTATATCTACAAGCCAATCTTCAGAAATATATTCATGAATTATTTGACAATATTCAATAAGTTTACTATCGATATAGCCCATTCCAGGTTTAACTTCATTTAAGTAGCGTGTAGAACGTTTAAGTTTAATAATTAACATATCTAAAGAATGAAGAAAAGCTTTTACTAATCTGTTCTCAGGTGTGTCAATATTTTCTTTACTGCATTGTTGAATCATAACTATTGGTATATAATTTTTCATTTCTAAAGGCCAGTTTAATGGAGGTTCTTCTTTTTTAATTAAATTATTAGGAGATGAAACCATTTCTATTAAACCTTCAGGAGATATTGATGAAACTAATGAAACTGGAACCTCCTCTTTATATGTTTCAAGGCGGTTGTAAATATTTTTTCTAATTATATCTAAAGCATGAGGTAAATTATTTGGTCTAAATAGGTATTCTAAAAACATGAAATCTTGATATAATGTATCTCGGGACTTATCACCGAAATCATACCATTGATACAACGGCGAACTAAATTCAAATATCAAACCAGAGGCTGCTTTTGAGAGATCTCCAATCATTGATGGATATTGATCTTCATAACCAATTTTTTTTGATCGTACCTCAAACGGATGCGGTTTTGAACGTTTTCCATCAAGCATTATATCAAAAAAAGATTTTCCGACATAACCATGAAAGTTGAGTATTCCACTTACGGTCCTATTATCTTTTTCGTCTTTAATTCTTATTTGTTCGAAAGATACAGATTTTTCATCTTCTCGTTTAATAGTTGGAAAAATATTGATTTCTTTTAACACTTTCATATTCTCGTTTAACTTGAACATCACCTGATAGCCGGTTTCCTCGAGAAGCATGATTCTCGCACCAGAATTTAAGTCTTTTTTTTGGTTATATTGGATTGGTGTTTTATTATCTGGATCCTCTACTTTTGGAATATTTTTTAATTCCATTGTTTTAGTTACAAAATTCTTGAATTTAGTTTCATCTTCAGCATTATTTGAATAAAACGGCATTATCGCATTAATTATTAATTTCCCTATTGATTGTTCATTTTGATCAAAAAGCTCAATTACAACATTTTGTTCTATTCGATTGACATAAATCATTTTATTCGCCTATTTTGTAAAAGACACATATCTTTGTTCGTGCAGAATACGATCCATTTCCTTAATTTTTTCAATAGATGAAGGATAAGGTATTTTCTTAAGTTCTGATAAAGAAGTATCTCGTGGAGGTTTTTGATTGTCCTGCATTGAACAGAGATTGAATAATTTTTGCAGAAGATCTCCGATTGTTCTCTGAGCGCCATGTACTTTTGGTAATATTTTTTGTTTTATCTGGGCATCAAAATATCTCTGCCAATTCTTCCAATTAGATGGTTTTCCTTCATATTTCCAAGCGACATACATAAAACGTGTAATTTCATTTATGACTCTGAAACCAAAATCAAAACCAGATTTCCTCAACGCATTCTGGAATTTAGTAAGCTCATCAGAAAAAACATCCCAAAATAATTTTCCATCAGGAGTTTTAATATTCCCAAATTCTTCATGGAGTTTATCGATATTCCATTTTCTTATATCAATGTCTGAAATAGGATTTTCAAGGTATTCAATATCACCTATGGGTTCTGTTTGTGTTGAAATACCTGACATATAATTTTTGGCGGGAAGAATATAAGATTCAATTGTATTTGCTCGATCTAAAACCTTGGGACTAAACATATATGTTGTCTCATCAACATTTACTGTACCAATGACAAGAATATTTGAAGGAATGGATATGCTCTTAGGAATTTTTTGAATCTCATTAATATGATCAGAATTATGAAGCGGTATCGTTTCTTCGCTTTCCATTGCTGAGAGAAAATCTGCAAAATATCGTTCTACATGGGAGAGATTCATTTCATCAAGGATAAGAAAATGTGGACGGTCTTCTTCATTGATAGCACATAGAATTAGATCCAATGCAGCTGTTTTTTGATATGTATCAGTTATTACATTATGAAAACCAACAATATGTCTATTCTCGGTCCAATTTGCTCCAACAGGAATAATTTTATAACATGTATCTGTAGTAATTGATGCGCTCGGAATTTCTATTTTTAATTGGATCTTTTTGTTATAATCCTGTTTCGATAAAGTATCAAGCATAATTTTTAAATCTTGATCCTTAGAATCATAAAAGAGGCGGGGAGTTAATTCTAAACGACCATAACTCTTTTTTCCATTAATTTCAATTGGATAGACACCTTCATATTTTTTTAAATTTGGATATTTTGAAAAAAAAGCATCTTTTTGAAAAGCCCACCCACCAGATGTTGCCGATTTTCCTACAGTTACATCTGATTCTATGTATGGTTGTGATCTTGTATTTCTTTTTTCGTTAAGATATTGAGCAAATAATAAAGCGATTTTTGTTTTTCCAGTTCCTGAATTACCAGTAAGAATAAGGAAAGGTTTTACCTTTAAGGATAAAAGAAAATTTTCAATAAAAGTTGTATCAAACAAATAACCTTTCTTAATTAGATAGTTGTAAAATCCATTTTTTAGTATTTGTATATCATCGGATTTAGATAGTTTATCATCTTTTTTTGTTTGGTCAATTTGTGAGGTTAGTACTAAAGAAGTTGTCTTAAAAAGATTGAAAAGATCATTAAAAGTAGAGGTAATTCTATTTGCGACTGTATCATCAATATCATTTTTGCCTATAAATGCTATAATATGACAATCTTTCGACCAAATATCTCTTATTTTTTCTGGTGAATTTGGTTCTAATCTATCACTGGGGTTAGGTTGTTTCTCAGCGTCTACAGTTGAATATAGATTTAAATCGTGATTATTGTTTAATATCTTTAAAATTTCATTCGGTAAATCACTATTTGAACGAACAGTTTCTACTATTTGATTATTATTTTCTACATAATATCCATAGCAAAAGCCGAATTTTATACCAAGGCTATTAATCAAAATATAAAGTTGTGGATAATATGATGCTCGGTTTAATTGGATATTTGAATCTTTTTTTGAAATACAAGCCCATACATAGGAATTTACTTTCTGCCCATAAAATGTAAATTGTTTTGATTCAAAATTATCAACAAAATTCTTTTGCTGTATGTATTTTTTTAAAAATCCATCAAGTAATTGATTTGGTGTTTTACCATTTTCCGCTCTAAACTTGTCAAGGCTTTTTTTTATTATCTGAATATATTTTTCTCTATAGGTTTTATTTTCTTCTCCATTAAGTCTTGCCGATTCAAGTCCATTTTTAATTACTAGATCAGAAATTTCTATTGAATCCTTAATCATTTTTTTTGAAATTAAATTTTCTTCATTCATTTTTTAATTCCTCCATTTTCCCCAATTCGAATTAAGTAATGATAATTCCAATTCTGATGGTTGGGGAAATTCGTCCGTTATTTATAAAATAAACAACAATAATTTCTTTAAAAACCTATATGCTATGAAAATGATATTATTATAAAGTCATTAGAATGAATTTAAAGCCCTTTTTTGCATAAAACACTTAAGAATTTTTTATCAAATCTGCGATAGATTTTGCAGTACTACAACTTGATTACTCCTTGTTTTTTTAATTCAAAGAAACATTTCGCACATGCTTTTACATCAGCAAGAGCATTATGAACATCTTCAAAATCATAATCAAATAAAGTACAATGCAGCTCTCGTAAATTTGGCCATTTATACTTTCCATAATATCCAGGTATTTCACAAAAATCTGTTGACGAACACATGGTACATACTTTTGGTTTCTTAGATAGATTATGATTTATTTTTTTTCTGAGAAATTCAGCTGCGATAATCTTCTCATCAAAATCAATATTATGAGCAACAATTAGACTTGATTTTTTTACATCCATTGCAAATTGAGAAAGAACTACATTTAAATCATATCCATCTGTAAGTGCCTTTTTGGTAGTAATACCATGGATTTTCGTTGCTTCTTTCGGGATAACAAACCCTTCTGGTTTAATGATATAATCATTCTCAGAAAGTAATTTTCCAGATTTATTATACGTCAGCCATGCGATTTGAACAACCCGCGGCCAATTCTCCAAATCCGTAATAGAATCACGATACGTTCGTGGTAAACCAGTTGTCTCCGTATCAAAAAAGAGATACACGATTTATACCATCCTTGATCTAAAGAATTGTTCAGTTCCCTTGTCAACAAAATATACATAACAACCTTTTAATCCACGTGACATTAACACTCGATAAATATTTTTTACATATTCATCGAATCGCTCCGTACATCTCTTAAGAACAGGATCTCTTGTTGCACTTGGATCACCAACCAAACAATCATATTCTTTATCATATTTCAAATCAGGACCGACAATTACACCTATATAATCAAACTCAAATCCCTGCGCAGTGTAGATACAACCAATCTGTTTAATTCCTTCTGGTTTATACGCCCACTCGTACCACCTTACATACCCTGCCGGGGGTTTTACGTTATCATGAGTCTCCCAGGGCATCGCAAAATCACCAATACGAACGTCTTTTACTAACTCCCCGTTCTCATCTAATTGCTTGGACCATTCCCAGCAAAAACCAGCGGTTAACCGAGCAGATCTTCCAGCCTCACCATTTCTTTGTTTAATCATTTCATACAATTTCTGGGGAGATTCGACAATCTGGAAATCAAAATTTTCTTTATTTGCATCATACTTTATTTTCCTAGTAGAATGCCCTAACACAGACTCCAGCCAATCAAGATAATTTTCCGATCCACCACATCGAAACTGAGAAACAAGTTCAACTTCTTTCACAACGCAATGATATTTTCTTGCAGCTTCCTTAATCAATTCAGTATTCCCAACTTCCAAAAACCGAATCACTTGTTTATCATCGATAAAAAATATAGATGTTCTTGCACATCGAATCAACTGTTCTACCTGAGGCATCTCAGTTCGATCAGATAGCCTTGTATACTGATTATTTGAAGTCTTACCAATTCTATGTGCTTCATCAATGATCAAAATATCGATTTCATTTTCCTTGGTTCTCGCAGGAATAAAAGGAGTAAGAGACGTAAAAAGAAGTTTTGCGTTGCTTCTATCAACCTTATAACGAATTGCCTCAATTAATGGTTTAGATTTCGAGGAAAAAAAGACAGTTTTATTCTTCGATGCCATCTCCGCTAAAATATTCAGAGCAATCACAGTCTTGCCTGTACCAGGACCACCCTTTACAATGACAACATTTTTTTCATTGTTCTTTTCCGCTTTTCGTATCTTATCAAGAATAGCGTTTTTTGCAAAAATCTGATCATTTAACAAAGAAAAATCAGAGGTATTTGAAACAATCTTTGAAGCACTTTCTAATAACTTCTTTGAAGGTTTCACTGGTGATTGCATAAATTTATTAAAAATCTCAAAACCATCTCCTTTCGCAAGTAACTCGCGTAATCGACGAGATAACAGTTCAACATCTTCATGTGTATACAAAGGATATTTTTCTAAAATTTTATTATAAATCGGATTAAACAATCCCTCTCCAATATTTTTTCGATAATTAGGACAATACGAACACCCAACAAGATCCAAAGTATTTTCCTCAAAAACCTCTATAAATCCATACATATAATCGTGATACCCTTCCACCTGTTGCGAGGGATGAGGAACCGTCTTTGTACTACCACCGATATACGTCTCAACAAAATTACCCTCAATATCTAACGCGTCTACTTTATCCCATTGTTTCATTTCTATGTGAACCACGATACCCTTATTATCTGTATTCTTACCGAACAGCAAACAATCGATTCTCTTCGAGGTATAGGGAACCTGATATTCGAATGAAATATACACATTGGATAGATTTGAAGATTCAATTAAATTTTTAATTTTATCCCCCGTAATTCCCCACGAATGATACTCTGATTCTCCGATATGCATTCCAGATGTTTCCTTGAAATTCGTTTTCATAATGTCTACTAATTTGTTTGATCGAACGTCTGTGAAAAATTTTTCTTGTGGAGCATCATAGATGATTTGACGAATGATCATTTCACATACTCCGTGTATTTCTTATTTGATCCTTTGGCTTTTTCAATAGGATATTTTACCATGTTTTTTTCTAACTTTTTTTGGAGTTCATCGCTAAGATCAATATGATATTTCTCAGCAAGTCGTAAAACAAAGAAAAAGACATCTGCAAGTTCCTCAGAAATTTCTGCTTTCTTTTGTTTCTCCTTAAAAAGATCATCCACTTCGGTTTCTGATTTGAACCGAAAATGTTCAAGCAATTCTGATGCTTCTGTGATAATCCCAATAGCAAGATCCTTTGCATTATGATATTGATCCCAATCCCGTTCCTCGCAAAATGCTTTTACCATTTCCTTTAACTGTGCAACATTTGTTTTGTCATCCATACGGAAAATCCTTAGAACTCAACATCAGATATTCCTTTAAAATTTTATTGCAAAAGAATTTCTTAAAACTAGTGTAAATTTAAGTTGAATAAATCCTTTATTGAAGATCCCTTTATGCCTTTATTATCCCTTTTTCCTTCATACTACAATATCCTGTTTTTCCAACAACAATATGATCCAGCACACTCACCCCGATCATATCACCGGCGTTACAAAGCATCTTTGTGACCTCCACATCCGCACTACTTGGTTCTGCCTCCCCGCTGGGATGGTTATGCACCAGGATCACCGCATGGGCTGCCGCCTGGATCGCTGGTCGGAACACCTCCCGGGGATGGATGAGGCTGGCATCCAGGATCCCGACAGACACACAGGTCTCCGACAGCACCCGATGCTTCGTATCAAGGGCAAGGACGTAGAAGCACTCCTGCTTCTTCTCCGCAAGCCTGTCTGCAAACAGGTGGTACACATCCTCTGCACAGGAGACCTTCGTAGAAAACCCAGCAACCTTCAGTCGGTTGGTACGCCGGAACAGCTCAAAGAGCGCAGAAACCTTCAGTGCCTTGACTTCGTCATCCCCGAACAACCGCGCCAGCTGCGGCACCGGCAGCTCCGCAAGCACGTTCAAATTGGCCTCCCGCAGCACCCGACGGGAACAATCAATGACATTTTCTTCTTTGCTGCCGCGCCCAAGCACGATCGCTAAAAGTTCCGCATCAGAGAGCACCTCAGGACCACCGCGTTTCAACCGAGCCCCCGGTCTCTCAAACCATGGCATCTCACGAATATTCATAGTGTTCTTTCTCCCAGACTTTTTCAAATAACTAAGGAAATAGAATTATCTATCCATTCATATATTTTACGATTTTTTTAAACAAATTAATCTTTGTTATTCCGTATTTGACCGTAGGTCATTTGTAGATGTTGTCATGATGGTCGATATCGTAGAAGAAAACGCAATCCGTCGATTCATCGTACCGGAAGACAAGGACGAAGGATGAGTCGATATGGACTCTTTTTAGATGGGAAAGCGGTGTCCGTAGATTCTTGTACTGCGTCACCTCATCACAGGTGAGGATCTCCTCCATTTTCTTCAGAAGGATCGTATATCGTTTTCTATCTCTTTTTAAAAGGATGTGCATCTTCTTTTTGAGCTGCTCCTCAACGGAGTAGTTACGCATGTTCGATTTCATCTCTGAGCTGTTTCATCGTGGCATATTTCGAAAATTTCCCTTTGGATTCTATGTTTCGTATCTTTTCGACATACGTTGGTTTTAACGCTGGTTCCAACAGATTCTCCTCGTATTCTTTTGCCATACGTTCGATGGCCTGGCTTTTGTCCTTCAACCCATACTTTGCTTTGAGGATGTTTAAGATCCGGTTGGTTCGTTCATTGATATCGATGATCGCCTGAACCATTCATTTCACCTTAATATCATATTAATATGGGATTAATATTTATAGTTTTCTTCACCCCTCATTAAAATCGTATTAATCAGTATCGAATGAGAAAACTCTCAAACCATGGCATCTCAAGGATATTCATACTCTCTCACTCCTCCTTCATTTTTGTTCCTGCATCCATTCCAACAACTTCTGTCGTAATGTCTCCTTCGACGGCACATACAACTGATATCGCGCAGGGTATACCCTCGTATCCTTCGGTAACGTCAACCTCACCAACGCATCGTTCTTCATCGAACACAGGATAATCCCAATCGTCGGGTTCTCATCAGCCGACCGGACAAACCGATCAAAATAATTCACATACATCTGCATCTGACCGAGATCCTGATGAGTCAACCGCCCAATCTTCAGATCAATGACCACATAACAACGAAGAATACGATTATAAAAGACAAGATCGACAAAAAAATGATCGGCATCACAACTCAACCGCTTCTGCCGTGCCTCAAAGAGAAACCCTTTCCCAAGCTCTAGAAGGAAATGCTCTATTTTATCAATAATAGCGGATTCTAGATCATATTCCGAATAAGCTGCTTTCTCATCTAGTCCTAAAAATTCAAGCACATATGGTTCTTTAAGGATATCTTCTGGTTTATCTACCAATTGACCTTTAACAGAGAGTTCCTTTATTTTTTTCTTATCCCGACTTAATGCTAATCGTTCATACAATCCTGAATCATATTGACGTTTTAGTTCACGCAGCGACCAATTATTCTTAGCTGCTTCAATTTCATAGAACTCACGCTCCTTTCCATTGGTAATCTCTAATAGAAAAACATATTGAGACCAACTCAAACGAAAATGTGTTTTCGAATCGGATGATTCTATCTGCCAAGATGACAGTTCCTTTGGCACCATTTGATTTTTCTGTATATATTCGGGTAATTTCCCAGACACTGTCTGGGAAATCTTTGGAACCCGCCACCTATACTCGAGAAAAAAACGCCTCATATATTCAAGATTACTTCTAGAAAATCCTCTACCAAATTCTGAGGAAAGCTCCCTTGACAGTTCCTGAAGTATTTGTTTACCATATTCAGCACGTTTCTTGCCGTTCTGTTCATGCTCAACGATAAGACCGCCAATCTCAAAATTGGTCACAACCTGAAGTGTATTAACGCCTCGAGCTGCTATATGACGAGCTGAACGAATCAACGATTGGATCTTCATTAAAAGCTGTTTACTTTCTGTATTCATGCCAGGTCTCCTCCAGATCAATCATCATTCTCCCATCTGATGTCGAGACTTGGTGAATTTAATTAGAACCGCCTCAGGGCCCAACATGCTGAATCAAGCCCCAAGTCTCTCAAACCATGGCATCTCACGAATATTCATAGATTTCTTTCTCCCAGACTTTCCTAATAGACCGAAGAAAACGAATTATTTATTGCTTCTTATATTTTGTGATTTTTTCAGGGGAAATTCTAAGAAGAAATCCACGGTTTTTCTTAATCTATAAAATACAAAGGATAATAGTTTCAACGACCCCGGATGATTCCTTATAAAGATGAAACGCCTTGTCCTTTTGTATGATCCATAGGAGGGGTGCGAAGAAGAATGTTTAAATATATGAATTATATAAACTTATATAATAAGAAGATGCGAAATGACCGAGATACTCCATTCCCCGACGCTCGATTCCATCCTCATGGTCGAGGAGGCTGCACAACACATGAACTACCCCCGGAAAACTGAACTTTGGAAAGCACTGCCTAAGAAGATGATGTATCAGACATTCTGCCGCATCATCGACTACCTTGAAGCCTCGGGCAAGATCATGACCGACAAGGACGGCAGGATCATCTGGACCTGGAACCCCACCATGATTAAAAAGATACAGAAATCCGGAGTTACACTCAGATGAACAACAAACCAGTCTATGTTTCATTCGCCAATAAAAAAATCGAACAGCGATTCGAACCAGAGACATGTTTCTTTTGAGGTCATGCCACATCCTTCCGTTTATATTAGATAATACGATTGTATGACAAAAACCACGATAAAAAATGATATAGTAGAACATCATTCGTACCAGAGAGAACCAATGAGATTCATCGACGCGACCACGCTTGAAATCAACAGGGAACTCTCGGACCTGGACCGATTCGCAATTGAATTCATCACCATCCTTGAGAAACACACATCCTATGTGATCATCAGCGGGTACGTCTCTATCCTTCTGGGCAGATCGCGCGCAAGCGAAGACATCGATATCATCATCCCGAAACTATCCTTCCCGACACTGAAAAAACTCGTCCAAGACCTCAAAGAGAACGACTTCTACTGCATCAATGAAGAAAAAATACAGGATATCTATGAATGCCTCACAGAAAACCTCGCGGTCAGATTCGCCAAACAGCAGACGATGATCCCAAACATCGAGCTGAAATGGGCACAGACTCCCATCCAGAAGCTGGTCTTAGAAAAAGCTCTCACCGTGATCCTCCCACAGAGAAACTTACGGATCTCAAATCTTGAGCTGCAGATCGCATTCAAAGAACAAGTGCTCAGATCACCAAAAGACAAGGAAGACGCCCGTCATCTAAGAAAAGTCGCAGAAAGATTCTTAGACAAAAAACTCATCCAAACCTATAAGGAGATGCTCCGTGACGTTTAAAAAGGATAACCAAAAGGAACGATTCTGGTTCATCGACCAATGGGCAGAGTTCGTTCGGACGCATAGCGACCAGGACTGGTCGGCGCAGCAGAACGTCATCATCAACTCCGCTCTGCGTACCGCTTCGATGACCAAAGAGCAGTACCTCGCGATGAAGAAAGAACCCAAATCAAGGAGACAACGAAAAAAATCCTCCTGTTAAGTTCTCTGTCACACTCAGATAATAAAAAAATAAAAAAAAAAACAGGGAACCAAGAGTCCTGTTCAATCTAATTAAGGAACAACAAAGAGCATTTACTATGCTGCAGCACCTTCTTCTTACTATCCTTCACCGGCCGCCCCCATAAGCCTTTCTGCTTCCGCTCCCGACCAATCACGACCACCCCGGCACCCACCCGTTCCGCAGCCCGAAGGGTCTCTTTCTCAAACGCACCAGTCACGAGTTCCACCTCCACACCCTTCTGCTTCATCCGGGAAATAAACGCATCAGCGCTACTGCGCAGCTCCACCGACGATTGCTTCTTCCCCCGCAGCCCAGTTTCATCCACCGCCACCGCATCCTCCGTATCGATAATATAGATCATATGAAGCTCCCAGCCTAGCAACCCAGCCAACCGGATGCTCACCTCCGGGACCTTAAGGTTCGGCGCCAGGTTCGAACAGACCGCAAGCACAGAATGGTTCCCCTTCCCAGCCTCGATCCACAACGGAACAGACACCTCAGAAAGCAACCGGAAATCAAACCCGGACTCCTTCTCAAAACCCATCAGGATCAAATCAAACTGATTCAGTTTGACTTCCTCGTTGATGACATCCACCAGCATCCCCTCCCGGAACCTACTCTCAAACGGGATACCCCGTTTCTTGAAGAACGCGTTGGCATCCTCAAAGACGATCTGCTCCGCATGACGCAGATGATCAAACCGCCTGCCCCGCTCCGATGCCTCCTTCTCATAATACGACAGATACGTATCAGACAGGCGCTCCAGCTCATCATACAACCGCTCCTCATACACATACACCGATGTCACCGACCCCCCGGTCGGCTGCGTCAACAACGCAGCCATCTGAAACACCGCTGGAGAGAAAAACTCCGATGAAATAGGCACCAAAATCTTCTGAAACATCACACCTTCCTCCATACCAACCCCTGTGTTCTCATAACCCAAGCACCCCTATCCAATACACCACCGCGACCAGGAAGATCACCCCAATACAGCAGATATTCGCAAGAACCCCAGCCCGCAGCAGATCCCTTGTAGAGATATACCCGGAGCTGTACGCGATCGCATTCCCCGGGGTGGAAATAACCAGCATGAACGCCAGCCCCCCGGAAAGCGCAATCAGCATCGCCGCAAGCAAGGGACTGACCCCAGGCACCTCGGCTGCGATGCTAAAACCAATAGGCAACAGGATTGCGACCGCTGCGATATTGGACATAAACTCAGTCAGCAGGATCGTCAGCACGATCAACACCAAAATCACCAGCAGGGTATGATCCCCGGCGGACTGAAAGATCCGATACGCGATCCATGCACCAGCCCCGGTCTTCTGCATCCCCACCCCCAGCGTGATCGCACCCCCATACAACAGGATGATCCCCCAGGGCACCCGCACCTCCACATCCCGCCAGGAGATCTTCCTAGTGAAAAACAAGATAAGACTCCCGGTGAGCGCGATCACCGCCAACCCGAAGTAAATCGGATAGGACACAAACACCCACAAGAACACGGTTAACGCAACAACACCGATGACCGTCAGCTGAGAACCAGTGAGCGGACCACTCTGCTTGCGTTGCTCCTTGATTTCCTGTTCCACGTTCTCAATCGAGGTCACCTCAATGGGGAACGCAAGATTCAAGATAAGCCAGACCAAGGGAAAAGCGATGAACACCACAGGCATGGCATACACCATCCAATCCAGGAACGTCACCGTGATCGGTGGATCCAGCGTCGAAAGCAACGTGATCGTCAACGGGTTACGCGCCCCACCCACCAGCGTCCCCAGGCTGCCGATGGAACACCCATAGGCCACCGACAACAGACACACCTTGCCAAAATTACTCTGCCGAGGCGCCACCTTCATCACCAGCAGAATCGACGTCACAATCGGCACATACAACGCGGCAACACCATGCTCCGGCATGATGAAACACAGAAGCGTACAGGATGCCATGATCCCCAGGCTCAGCAGCCGAGGTTTCTTTACGAAAAACCCAAGCAACCGCAACGCAAGACGCTTATGCAACCCGTATTTCTCGATCGCCGCGGCGAGAATAAACGCACCGATCAGGAAAAACACCGCCTGGTTCCCAAAGGCGCTGAACACCTCATCTGCTGGAAGTGTCCCTAGCAACGGCTGGATGATGATAATCAGAATACCGGTCGCCGCAAGCGGGATAAGCTCTGTTATCCACAGGATCGCCCCGATGATCATGATGCCTAGCATCACCTGACCCTGATGTGTCAACCCCTCGGGGGTCGGCAGCAGATAACTGGCGACAAGGATGCAGATGAGAAGCAAAAGAAGCAAGACACTGCGCCAGGGGGATGTCTTTTCTTTAAGCATCTTCACCTCTGTGCTCATTCCCACAAGTAAACCTCTCAGAAAAATTGATGGGAAATGTCGCTAAATAGTTTTCTAAAAAAAAACCAGGTCGCACACAGATGAAATCCCTGGTGAAATACCTTTAAATAAACAAACACCTTATTTTAATCAGAGGAATAAAAAAAAGGGGTATCATGCGTATGAAGAACACAACGATAAAAACCATCACCATCAGCTGCATCCTACTATGTTGTCTCACAAGCCTTGCGCCACTACAAGCCACACCATCAGTACAAAAACACATCCAACCGACCGGGGAGCTGTTTGACCAGAAAATCTCTTTTCTCATGCGACTTGCAGGCTTCTCCGCTCTTTCCGCCTGCCTCATCCAAGACGACCAGATCATCTGGTCCAACGCCTATGGATACTACGACCGGGACAACCAGACCGCAGCATCCCCCACCACCATCTATGTTCTAGCATCCATCACCAAGACGCTGGTTGGCACCGCACTCATGCAGCTCTACGACCAAGGGCTCTTTGCGCTTGATGACGACGTCAACACCATCCTGCCCTTCGAACTGCGCAACCCCAACTTCCCCGATGACCCTATCACGGTCCGTATGCTGCTGTCGCATACCTCCAGCCTGAACACCAACACCCAAGCACAGTATTACTGGATGAACTTCTCCGGCGACCCACCCTTCAGTTTCTTCCCAGAGCCTTATCTCCAAGAGTTCCTCCTCCCCGGTGGCCGGTACTATGATGACACTGTCTGGAGTGACACCGACCGACCAGGGGAACAGGCGATGTATGCGAACATCGGTTTTGACATCATCTCCTATCTTGTCGAACTGCTCTCCGGGGAACCGTTCCTGGACTACTGCGACACCCATCTCTTCGCACCCTTGGAGATGCACAACACCAGCTTCAACCTCTCCCGGCTTGACATCACAAAGGTCGCGATCCCCTACCAGCGATACCGGGGGAGATACTACCAGATCGACGAGCTTGGGTTCCTATGGGGGGACGACACGCCACCAGAGAAATACTGGCGACTCCGCTGTTACCCCGCAGGCGGGTTATACTCCACGGTCGAGGACCTCGCTCATTTCCTCATCGCGCACATGAACCAGGGGCTTTACAAGGATGTGCAACTCCTCCAACCAGACACCGTCACCCTGATGCATACCATCGCAGCTGACAACGACATCGGCTATGGTCTGGCCTGGATGCAGTTCAACATCGGTTCACGGTTGACGACCACCGGCCATGGCGGGGACCTCCCTGGGGCTGACACCTGGATGCTGTATAACGAGACACAGCACCGGGGCGTCATCTACTTTGCCAGTGGGAACGCCGCATACAGCCGAGTCCCACTCCGCGGGTTCCTTCTTGTACAATTGATCCTGCATTACTTGTTCACCGGAGAAGACAACCTTACAGAAAAACCATCAGTAATACCATTGTTCTTTTCCAGACCGGCTCTGAGACCACAGCAGATCCTGGGTTAATCCTGTCAACACACCGTCTCTTCCTTGAACAATTTTTTTTTATTATTCTGGGACACCCACCACACTCAGATACAGCACGCTTTCCTGCTCCCCATCCACGTCGATGATGCTGTTGACCTCATCATCGTACAACGCTGCGACCTGACAGGATCCCAGATCAAGGCTCACCGCACCCAACGCAAGGTTCTGGGCGATATGACCAGCGTCCAGGTAGATGTACCGATACGCCCGTTGACCGTATTTGCATTTCGAACGGTTGAACATCCCGGTCCAGACGAACACGACGGCGGCATGGGCACACATCGGTTGATGCAACGCCGCCTGCGCGATGGAGACCCGGAAGTCCCCTTTCTTTAATTCTTCAAGATGGTGCTGCGGGATGTCGTAATGATACACCCCGGCAGCAAGGTCCTTGACATTGTTGACCACAAGATACGTCTCGATGGGATATAACGCGCCTGCAGAGGGAGCAGTGCGGAAAACGAACCCCTCCTCGATGCGTTGGATCCCGCTCGACACCCAGAGTAAAAAGGATAATTGCTCAAGAGTCATCGCCTGGGCTGAAAAATCCCTGATGCTGCGTCGTTTCCGAACCGCGTCCTGAAAACGAAACGGTGAACCTACCGGAACCTTTGGCAACGTATGAGACGGTACACCAGGATACCTCTTATACAACTCCGGTTGGATGGACCAATCCGGTCCCTCGCCTAGACCCTCACGGGTGTATTTCGTCTGCTGCTGGAACCGGTCTCCGATGTTTTTCTCAGACATATGCTCACCCCAACACTCAGGTAAAAAACAAACAATGGTTCTTAAGAGTATGGTCTCATAAGAAAAAAAAAGAAAGGAAAAAAAGGGGGTTTAGAATCCGAACAGATGCCGCAGGATCGGGAACGCGTTAGGGAACAGTTCGAACAACCGCTCCCAGAACCAGAAGAACGGGATATAGGAGGTCGGCATGCTGATTATCAAGGGCTGTTCCTTTCCCTCATGGCCTTCTATGTCTTTTGCCTTGGCAAGGATCGTGTAGTTTTTCCGCTCTGAGAACGAATGAACAAGTTGGATTTCCTCCCCAGAATCATAGGGGCCTACCCAGTCTGTGTTGGTGTTATCACCCCAGTCCACAGAGAGGTACACATCATCCCCCTGCGGGTCGACGGCGAACACATCAAAGGTGTACGGTTTGTTTATCCGTCCGACCGTCGGGCCAGAAATCGACGTCGTCGGTGCAGCGGACCCAAAGGTGATGTTCAGCGTCTCCGCGCCAAACGCGTACTGCGTCGTACCAACATACCTCAGCGAATAATTCATATGCATGTCGATGCGCAGCAGCCCATTGGGACGGTAGTTGTTCGTCCCCCAGCTGTTCAACAAGACCCAGTAGTCACTGTCGTTTGAAGTCTCATCATCATGATATCCGACGATCAGCATCGCATGGCCGACCGCTTCTTCCTCGTTCCACTCATGTCCTGCGTAGTAATCCAGATCATAGACGGCAGACTCTGGTTGGTAGCGCCAGAAGTTCCGGAAGTTGTCGATGTTTGCGGTGTCTGCATAGAAGACCGAGAAATACACTCCTCGGTTCTGATGCAGGATGTTCTTGATGTTCGCAATCGCAGTCGCCTCAGGCACGTTCCTGGTGGTGATGCGTCGTGCCGTCATATCAGCGATAGGGTAGTTCGGGTCTTTGGCTATCTCATCGCATTCGCACTGCTCACATTGTCCGATGAGGACGTAATCCTGCCAGTACGCATTCTGGTTGGACCAGGGGATCGCGATCCCGGTGAGCTTGTAGAATTTCGCAAACATCGTCAGCGTCCCACCCCCGCAGCATTCGATCCCGGTGGAGGGGTACAGCTCCCCGCAGGAGTTGATGTACTGCACGGACAAGCGGTTCTGCTGGACGTCCTGTTCGACACGCAGAGCTATCTCTACGACGGAGGTGGACGGCCACATCCAGCAGTTCCCGCAGTACCCCTGGGTCCGTTCCGAGGGGATGTAGTATAACAGATCAAGGATGCTAAAATCAGAGGTCCCCTTGATACTCGTCTGGAGACCGGGGTCGATGTACGCCTCCGCTTCCGTGGTGTAATCCTGTTCGTATCTCTCAAGGAAATCAGCATCGGCCCACATGACCGGCATTCTGGTTTCCTCCGCAGGGGCAGCTGCCTCCCTGGTGGTCACCTCATCAGCCAGCGTGTTGAGACCCACCAGCAAAAACATGGCTACAATTAGTATTGCAGCTCTCTTATTCATAATCTTCTTTCACCTCTCATCACTATAATAGAGAGATGTGGTGTATAATAAAATTTTTATTAAAAACTTGTACAATACAAGAAAAAATGGGTGGAAAAGTGGTATATTGACCAATGATTTTGCCTCAAAAATCGTTCTAAATGATATTTTTCAGGTCTCCAACACTTTTTTCTGGCGATTTTTTTGGCAACCGAAAACACCGGGATTTGATAGATTTACACAAGAATTCCTCAACCAAAACCCCCTTGTTTTCAGATTATATTACACAAGAGGAGAATATCTACTTGTAAAAAAAAAAAGGTATCATCAATCACTTCTCTCAAATCACCCCTTGTATCAATGGTATTGTCCTCAATAACGCGGTTATGATGAACAAGTCTCTCTCGGATATCTGAAGCATTCCTTCTGGAAAGTCTTTTATAGATGAGGCGGGTTCTTTTTTTAAATAAAAGGGGTAAACAAGATGAAGAAATATTTTGGTCTCGTATTAGCAGTTGTTCTAATACTCTCTCTGGGAAGTGCCTCTGCGGTACTTGTCCAGGTAGGGGAAATGAAACTGACGGCAAGCCCATTGATAGCCAATCCTCTCGGGGGTGGCTGCGGTGGCGGCTGCGGTGGACATGGTGGAGGAGGATGTCATAACAACTCCAACATGACCGAGCTCACTGGCGTTCTCGCCTATGACGGGACAACGTTTACGATCGAGACAACCATTGTGAACTTCGGTTGTTACTACTATCTGAACACGACCATATCACCCTACGATTTTGATGGTGACGGGGAGCTGGAAACGATCCTCAGCGAGCTGCTTGGGATGGTAGACACCACGATAACAGTCGAAGGATTCCTCCGATGCCAGAACACCAAGTTAATCGTGTTCTACATAAACGGAATCGAGTATCGCGAGTGCTCGTCAATCTTCTCCTTGAAATAAAAAAAATTCATTTTTTTTCTTTTTTTTTCATTCTTGTTATAGGTTCATTACTGTACACAATGAGGCATCTGTCTTTTCCTAAGGGATGACAAGAGAGGAAATCTGTTCAAAAAATTTATATACACACAAGATTATTATATTATACAATAAATAATTATCAACAAAGGGGATGAACACACATGCCAAAGATATCAATCACCATCTCAGACTACGCCTACTGGAAACTCCTCGGCTCCGGCGAAAGCGCCTCACACATCATACAAAAAGCACTCAAAGGATACTGGAAAGAAACCCATCAAAAGAAAAACGACGCCACCCAAGCCAAACAATAACCACACAAACACCCTCTCCTCACTCACTTTTTTTTATAATCTCAATCCCATCTAAACGAAAACGTTTTATCATACATCATCGTTTTCCCAATTGCACAAAAACAACTACACCAAACGACCAACCAAAGGTGGCTAGGAGAGAAAAAGGAAATGCAATTCAAGATGGGTGAGAAGAGAAAAGAAGATAACACAAAGAGACACGACCAGAAACTCATTCTTAAAGAAGACAAAGAGAAATACTACAACGACATCGTCAAACAACTCGACAGCGCCACCAAAACCACCCTTCCAAGCCTGCAACGGAACACACGACTCGTCGACGAGAAAAAAGGATACGGCTGGAAAAGGCTTGGCTCACGAAAGATCCTTTTTGACAACGACAGAAAAGAATACCTCTACGAGGCCATCGAACCACACCTCACCGAAAAACAAGAACAACTTAAAGACAAACTCATCGTCTTATTTAGAAAATTCGCAGATGTCGATGTCTTCGAAGGGACCATCCAACAAAAATGGGGGATCCTAGAAGCAGCATTAGAAAAAATCATCCACGACAAGCAAATCAAGATAGAAGACACAGAGAAAGACGCCATCTTCTACTACATCTTCCGCGAGTTCGTCGGATACGGGCGCATTGACATCCTCATGAACGACCCGGACATCGAGGATGTCTCCTGCGACGGTCATGCGATCCCCATCTTCGTCGTCCATAAACAATACGAGTCCATCAAAACCAACATCATCTACAAGGACGCAGACGAACTGGATTCCTTCGTCGTCAAACTCTCCCAGATGTGCGGCAAACAAATCTCCGTCTACGAACCGGTCGTCGACGGAAAACTCTCAGACGGCTCGCGCCTGCAGACCACCCTAGGCCGGACCATCACCATGCGGTCGACCTTCACCATCAGACGCTTCAGAGAAGACCCACTCACCCCCATCGACCTGCTTAACAACAACACCATGTCTGTCGACCTCGCAGCATACTTCTGGCTTGCCATCGAAAAAGGCTGCAACATCCTCTTCTGCGGAGGGACTGCCTCAGGCAAGACCACCATGCTAAACGCCCTGTCACTGTTCGTCCCTTCCTCCTACAAGATCGTCTCCATCGAGGACACCCGGGAAATCAACCTGCCCCATGAGAACTGGATCGCAGGCACAACCAGATCAGGGTTCACCTCCACAGAGACACTGAAAACCAGCAGAGACATCGACATGTTCGACCTCATCAGAGTCGCACTGCGTCAACGACCACGGGTCATCATCGTCGGAGAGGTCCGAGGAAAAGAAGCCTACACCCTGTTCCAAGCAATGACCACCGGACATCTCTCCTACTCAACGGTTCATGCCAGCGACATGCACTCCCTCATCCAACGACTCGAGAACCCCCCTATCTCCCTGCCACGCGCTCTGCTTACCTCCCTGGACATGATCGTGTTCCTCAACTCAGTCACCGTCAAAGGAAACCCGGTGCGACGCATCACCAACGTCACCGAGATCATCGAACTGGACGCAGGCACCAACCGTCTCGTCACCATGACCCCTTTCGAATGGATAGGGGAAAACGACGACCGGTTCCAGAACAACGGCGCCAGCAGACTCCTCTACAAGATCAGGCTGGAGAACGGCTGGACTGACCTGGAGCTGCACTCCGAGCTGCAGAAACGCATCCAAGTCCTCGAATGGATGAAAAAACACAACATCCGCTCCTACACCGACGTTGGCAACGTCGTAGCGACCTATACAAAAGACCCAAACAGCATCCTAGAAAAAATAAAAAGGGAATCATGATGAAAACCACCCCACAGCCAGACTTCGATCATAAAGTGTTCAAAAAAAGACTGGCAAAAATACCGGAAGACGAGCTGGTCGAACGCAACCTCGAACTGGAAAAAGCAGGGATCCTGAAGGACTACACCCAGTATTACACCACCATGCTCTTTGCCTTGGTCCTCAGCTGCCTTTTCACGATGGTCAGTACGATCCTGCTCTACGTCCTGATTCCGTCCACGATCACACTTCTGCTGATCCTTCTCCTTCCAATCCTCATCGTCGCAAGCATCGGCCTCTACTATCTCTATCTGCCCACATACAGAATCAAACGACGAGCATACCAGATCGACTTGTTCTTACCCTACGCCATCAACTTCATCAACTCCATGGCGGTCGCAGGCATCTCCCCATCAGAGATCTTCACCACCTTGTCCACCATCAACCTCTACGGAGAACTACAGGTCGAGACAAAAAAAATCTCAAAAGAAATCAACATCATGAACGTCGACAGCATCACCGCCCTGAAACATGCGATCGAGATCTCTCCATCTAGGAAATTCCAAGAGTTCCTCCAAGGGATCATCGGAACCATCCAATCAGGTAGTGAGCTGCACGTCTACCTTCAAAACGCGGTCAACAAACTCATGGATGATGATTACGTCGACAGAAAGAAAGACCTCGACTTGCTCGGTGTCATCGCCGAGATCTTCGTCGTCTGCGCAATCGCCTTCCCCATCTTCCTGGTCATCATCCTGACGGTCTTTGGCTTCTTCGGCGGCTCCTCAGTCAGTTCAACATCTATTCTCATTATCTTCTCCTTGTTCGTGATGCCACTTATCTACGCAGGTTTCTATTTCATGATCCGGTCCACCAGCCTGGAGGACCTCAACAGGGTCTACTCAAAAAAAGACCTCACCATGATGGAATACCTCACTGAGAACAAAATACCCCTCATCATCCTGTCACTCTCCATCACCATCACCGTCCTTCTCTACGCGGGTCTTGCACTCCTTGATTACTGGGGATCCATCGATTTTAGCTTCTATCCGCAAGTAGACTTCCTCTTCGTAGCGGTCCTCATCCTCATCGGACCCATCGGCATCTACAACTACCTCGAAGGACAAAAAAAGAAACAAATCCAATACCGGCTCCCAAACTTCCTCATCGAGGTAAGCGACTCACTCTCCACCGGGGCAACCATTTTCGACGCCATCAAAGTCTCCTCGAAATCCCATTACGGCCGACTATCCAACGAAATCAAAAAAATGAAATCACAGCTTTCCTGGCATATCTCAGTCAAAGAAATCCTGCTTGACTTCGCGGAACGAATGAAATCAGCAATCGTCCATCGGATCGTCATCAGCCTCAACAAAGGACTCGTCATGGGGGGCAACACACCGAAGATCTTCCGGTCAGCAGCTCTTGAGGTCGGTCAGGTCAACAGACTAGAGAACCAACGCAAAGCAACAATGTCCATTTACACGGTCGTCATCCTGGTCTGCTTCTTCGTCTTCCTAGCCATCATCATCATCCTAAACAACACCATCTTCAACTCCTTCTTCGAACTGCAAGGAAAACAAGTCGGACGCATGGCCGGAGTCATGTTTAGGACCGTCGACCAGATGGAGCTGAAATACTCCCTCTACTCCTTCGTTTTCGTCCAAAGCATCGGAGCAGGGATCCTCTCCGGGTTCATGATGGACGGGCGGATCTCCTCAGGCATCAGATACAGTTGCGCACTCGGAATCATCTCCTTTGCCATCTTCAAACTGATCTTCTAAGAATAAATAGGGAACCATCTATGTGGAAGAACACACGGACAAAAAAAGCGGTCTCAGAAGTGATAAGCGTCGTCCTTCTCCTAGGAATCACCATTAGCCTGTTTGCGTTCCTGAACTACATGGTGTTCTCTTTTTCCTTCGGGGAGTCACCCCCCTCCGTCAGCCTGATCGGATCAGTCGATACAGCACACAACGCCATCATCATCGAACATTACAACGGCGATTCCCTTGATCCCTCCACAAACATCTTCATCACGATCGGGTCATTGACCTACCAGAGGACCGCCGGCCAGCTGCTGGAGGATACGAACAATAACAACCTCTGGAACTTCGGTGAAAAAATCCAGTTCACATCAATGGCGATCACCCCTGGCACTTACATTCAGGTCACAGTTGTCGACCCTGCGACAAACAGCATCATCCTGACATCGGTGCTGCAGAAGGGGTCCTAAGTAAAAAAAGAAAGAAAAAATATGGACGAGTCGAAAGACATGAAAACAAACAGAAGAACCCTCACAGACCAAGCAGTCGTTGGTGTCGTCACCGCGATACTGCTCACCGGTATCATCGTCGCCGTCATTTCACTGGTTCAGACAGTCTATGTCCCGAAGATGATGGAACAACGAGAAGCAGAACACATGGACAAGGTCGCAGAACAGTTCGCGTATCTAGCTTCGGTGATCGACGGTCAAGCTACAGACAAAACAAAAGGCATTCCGATAGCAACCTCCATTACCCTAGGAAGCAAGGAACTCCCCTACCTTCTCTCAGTCCGTGCCTACGGAACCCTGGAGATCCTGAAGAACCCCTGTACTGTTGCCATCACAAACGAAACAGTGGTCTCAACCCATCAGATCGACACCATCAGCTACTCCTCGGTCAACGCCTATTATCTGGACCAGACCTACACCTACGAGGGAGGTGCCATGATCGTCAGTCAAGACGAAGGCAACCTCATGATGATCCGCCCTGGTTTATATGTGGATTTCAACCTCAACAAACAACGCGTAAACATCTCGTTTGACATCGTCAACATCTCAAGCCTCGGTCAGAAAATCATCGCATCAGGGTACGGGACATACCCTATACAAACCGAGTTTAACCAGATCTCCGTGGAGATGAACTTCACCGCAGTCCGCCAGATAACTCTGATCAGCGCCCATGCCAACGCATGGAAACTCTTCCTTAACCGCACCATGCTACAGACAGGATTAAACTTCGACGGGTACGGAACCGATTATTCGTTCCAAGAGAACGGACACTCCCTAAGCCTTGTGTTTTCAACAGACCTCAGCGTCAATGTGTTCTTTAAAATCATCGACATCGGCGCTCAGATAGGACCGGGCTGGGTCGAATAAACCTTCCTCAAAGAACAGGATTTTGGATACTTCTTGTAAAGAAATATTAATATAGTTACAAAGAAACCTGATTTTATCATTTATTTTACTCCAGAAGAGAAAACGAGGAATGATGAAAATGCGAACATTTCGAAATACTAACGCGGTCTCCGAGGCAATCGGGGAGATACTACTCCTGGCTATAGCGGTCACCTCCATCGCAGTTCTCTACAGCCAGATTTCCCATTC
Source organism: uncultured Thermoplasmatales archaeon (assembly GCA_964467345.1). Taxonomy (GTDB): domain Archaea; phylum Thermoplasmatota; class E2; order DHVEG-1; family DHVEG-1; genus SM1-50. Next base: position 31,593 of record CAYXPY010000017.1, read on the forward strand.
ACAAGGACCCCAGGATATCACCAATGTTACAATCATCGGGAAAATGGAACAAGGTGCCCCAGTCTTCGAGCTCCAACGAGGAGAATCACTCTCTGCTGATACAAAGATCTACATCACGGTCGCAGGATACGAACAAAAGATCTTCTCCCTGAATCAATCCCAAGGAAGAGGCCATAGCACCAACAACTGGCATATCGGAGAACGCATCATCCTACCAAAGGAGGATATCACAGGATTACAGGTGGAGGCCACCATTGTTGATCAAAAAACCAATTCCATCGTGTTCTGGGGTATGCTCCAAGATGGCTTTGTCCTGCCGGCACGAGGAAAAGGCGGGATATGGCATTTCGATGAATCCAGTTGGAACCAGGTACCAAACGAAGTAAAAGATAGTTCTGAAAATGGCAATCATGGTATCGCACGGAACGGAGCAAAAATCCTCAACGGAACAACCGAGCCATTTAACGTCAAAAACATCAACGCAGGGTTCTTTGACGGTATCAACGACTACATCCGAGTCGATACCTCCTGGACGTTGAACGTCACTGATACAATGACCCTTGAGGCATGGATGAAACCACTCTACCCACAACCCATCATCGATAAAATAGAGTTAGAAGAAAAATTCGGTTATACCCCTTACATCATCCCGCTGCATGACGAGGTGTATGTCGTTATCAGCGAGGACCAGGCGAAAGGTGGAGTCATATCCACCGTGGAAATAACAGAAACAGGGAATGTCACCTATCTTCATCATTACTATTTTGGCAGCTCGACAAGCCAGAAAAACCTCAGACCTATGATGATACAATGCCAGGAGAACATCGTACTTGTTGCCTATATCGACGCCCAACTCTACATTCATCTCAAAACAATGCATGTATCGACGGATTACAACATCAGTCCATCAGGCTATGAGCTTGTCTATAAAGACTATAAATCATCAAATAACATCCCAAACAGACCAAGCCTTGTGAAAATCACTGATAATCTGTACGCCATTGCCTACTGGGCATATATGAATGGTGCACAGCCACAGGCAGGATTCTTAAGAACACTCAGGGTGATGCCTGATGGTAATATAATAGATACCGGCGTAAACGTTTACTATGACTCAGTGGTCGGTTTTGAACCCTGTTTGATTCACATGGACCAAGACGTTTACGCACTCGCGTACAGGGGACTGTCGAATCTAGGTATCTTGAAAACATTCACCATCAATCCCACAGGAGCGGTCGCTTATACTGGACAGACCGTTCAGTTCGAATCTGGTCAAGGATTCGAACCCAGTCTGATAAAAATCTCAGATACCGTCTGCGCAGTCGTCTATCGACAGAGAATAAACAACAATAAACATTACGGATCTACGAAAACCTTCAACATCTCAAAGGATGGCTCGATTGCCTCAACTGGGAAAAACGCGGTGTTCGAGCAAACCATCAACTGCTTTAATCCCTATATCACCTCCTTTGTCGATGACCTGTACATCATCACGTATGCGACTGGAAACAGCGGAAGCACTCAAGGTTATTATATCTCAATCAAACTACTGGAGAACGGGTCGATTTACACTGTCGCAGACTCAAAGAAACAATTCGATCCATCACGATGTTACAACCCCATGATCCTGCACTGTTCTGAGCATCTTTTTGCAATCGTGTATGAGGGATTCGGTGATCATCCAGGGAAACTGTTTACCGTATATATCGGTCAGGAAACATTCCCACCTTACCGGGGGATCTTCAAAAAGGACTCTTATGGTATTTTTGCAAACGACACCATTATCGTGGGAAGCATCAACAATGTCATGGTGACCCATCCAAATACCCCTGGGTGGCATCATTTCGCAGTCAGTTACGACGGCATGATGATACGGCTCTATGTTGATGGGTATCTTGTCAACTCAACGCTCTATGAGAACCACCGTATCTCAAAAACACGAAATGACCTGTATTTCGGGCGATACTACTACGGTATCATCGATGAAATCGCACTTCATGACAAAGTCCTCACCCAGGACCAGATACTGACTCATTTCAAAAACCCAGGAATGCTGGAATAATTCTCTCTCTCAAGATCTCTGCTTTTACTTGAGGAAATAAATATTGAACCCTCAGGAGAAGGGTTCTTTATTCTATCTCAGAGTAGACTTCCTTGTGCGGATGGACAACGATTCCTTTATCAGTGATGCTCATCGCGACGATTTTCTTCTGATGTTTCTCCCCGCGCATCTTCAGAATTTCAATGGCGTTTTCCCGGGTGTTCTGACGCCGGATATTGTAAATCACGATAACGCCATCAGCAAGGAATTCTTCAACACCGGTCGGGGAAAACACCTCAGGGATCTGCTGGGTCTCTGTGACCAGAAACGTCGTCGCACCGATCTTTTCGAAGAAACGGAACAAGCGTTCAACATAGAAACGATAGGACTGCTCTTTCCCATGAAACGTCGAGGCAATCGCAGTCAGCGAATCCAGAACGATGAAATCAGGTTTGAAGCCAACACTATCTGCAATGGACAAAGGCTCCAGCTCCATGAGCAACGGGTCGACTTCCTTAGTCATCATCGCTTGGATATCAGTGCCGCTTTTCTTATCGTAGTAATAAATCTCGCTGGTGAGGAACCGCTTGATCTTCAGGTTCCCCGAGTCGATGAGCTTCTCCGGCTCCCAGCTGAAATCCTTCATATGATCCATCAAATGCTCCTCTGATTCCTCAAAGCCCATAAAATAGCATTTCTTCCCATGGGACGCATGATGCGCAAGGATCTGTAGACAGAGATTTGTCTTACCTGAACCAGTGCCACCGGCTATGATCACCGAGGAGCCCTTTGGGATTCCATGCTCAAATAGATCATCAAAACCGGGGACGCCAGTTTTTATAAATTTAGAATCAGGTTCGTGTAATTTCATAGTTTCCGTCATCTCATCACCTCTATTGCAACTTCTTCGTACTCAGTATAGAGTTCATATTCTTAAAATCCTTTGGTCCTTTCACCAGGAACATACGCAAGTGCTGGTTGTGGGGAACCGCCATTTCAAAGTATTGCGGCTGTCCGCTTGTCTCATTTCAGGACATCATAGAACTCTTCATAGGGCATCTGCGTTGAATATGAGGGAAGTAGATCATAGATTTCCTTGAAGAATTTCAGTTTATGGGAGTCATCATGGGCTTGTTTATCCCTCCAGAAGGTGATGATGATATATTTATGAGGGGAGACATCCACCTTGGTCAGATCAGCAGGCAGAAAACTACCGATACCGGAGACACCGGAGATTTTCAGTAGCTTTGAGCCAAGAAACCCGTCGATCTCATTGGTCTTCTGACACAGCTCCTTGATGTGGCGTTGGAACTCCGCTTCCTTGTCCGGGTGTATCTCCAGATAATTGACTGCGCTGACCAGACTGCGCCCCAGACGATGATACTCAGCATCCCAGTCACCTGCAAGCACCTCTGCATTGATGCGTTCTTTGAGAAGGATTCTTTTGGCCAGCTCCGCACGAACCCCTGAATTACAATACACCGAGACGGTTTTATCCTTCAAGAAATCAATGTAGAACTCCAGGTCATGGACCGGGATGTTGAGAGCCCCCTGGATATGATCCTGAATGTATTCCTCACGTGTGCGTACATCAATGATGAGTTTTTCATCTCCACTCATGACACAGTCACCATAAGAAAGGATACAGAGTACCTATTTAAAAATAAGGGACGCAGATATTCTAAAAAAAAATGTTATCTGATCGATGCTTCACTGTTTCAAGCAAAGACCAGAGTCATACAG
>CAYXPY010000018.1:0-25643 GCA_964467345.1 uncultured Thermoplasmatales archaeon
TTGGAAATGAAATCTGTTTAAGTTACGCTTGCTAATTATTGCCAAGCCGCCGAAGGGATTTGAACCCCTGACCTGCTGATTACGAATCAGCCGCTCCACCAGCTAAGCTACGGCGGCATATAACGGGTCTGAATAAGGTTCAGTATTAAAAAATTGCCTATTGAAAGGTTCGTAACATCTTTTTACCTCAATCTGTTACACGACCGTGATGATTTGCGGAACGGACGAATCGGGTCGCGGTCCATGCTTTGGGCCATTAGTTGTTGCTGGAATACTTGTAGAGAACGACGCAGAACTCATTCGTATCGGTGTCGCTGACTCTAAACAACTCACTCCCCGAAAACGGGAGCAGCTCGCCCCCATGATACAAAAAATCGCCTCAAACTATGAAATCATTGTCCTGCCTGCTGCAGATATCGATGATTTACGGAAGACCATGACGCTCAATGAACTTGAGGTATTCGTATACAGCAGGATCGTTGAGAAGCTCAAACCTGACGTCTGCTATGTCGATGCAGTCGATGTCAAGGAGGAACGGTTTGGACGGGACATCCTTGCACGTCTCTCCTACAAACCCAAGATGATCTCTGAACATAAGGCTGATGAGAAATACCCAATCGTCGGGGCAGCAAGCATCCTTGCCAAGGTCACCAGGGATGAGCATGTCCGAAAGATTGCACAGGGACTCGAACCAAAACTAGGTCTTCCCCTTGGAAGCGGGTATCCCTCAGATCCTGTGACGAAAAAATTCTTACAGACCTGGGTAAAACAATTCGGCTCGTTACCCCCTCATGCCCGGCAATCCTGGGAGACCTGTCAACAGCTCATCAGGAACAAGAACACGAAGCGGTTAGATGATTTTTCATAAAAGTGGCAGAAATGCCAGCAGCCCCGGCTGGCATGTCCCCCGCAATCCAAGTCAATTACTACTGGTATGGTTGTCCTGCTTTATATATCTACAAATGAGGTCACTGAAAGTATTCGTTACCGTAAAAAAAAACTAAAAAAAAAGGAAAGGAAAAACCAGTGATTACTGGTTTTGCTCCTGGAACTCCGTTAAAAATTTGCAGAGGACTTCGGTGCCTTCCACCGACATCGCGTTATAAATCGATGCTCTCATACCACCGACATCACGATGACCTTTCAGACCAATGAGTCCTTTCTTCTTTGCCTCGTCGACACATTTTGCCTCAAGTTCCGGTGTTGCCAGGTTAAAGGTGACGTTCATCAACGACCGTGACTCTGGGGCTGCGACTCCCTTATAGAAACCATGTGATTTATCGATCACATCGTAGATTAGTTTTGCTTTCTTGCGATTCTGCTTCTCCATGGCAGGGACGCCACCAAGGTTTTTCAGATGCTCCAGGACCAGTTCGCAGAGGTAAATCGAGAAACACGGGCAGGTGTTATACAAGGAGTCCTTCTCCACATGCGTCTTGTATTTTATCATGGTTGGCGTGTTCTCAGCAACCCTGTTTATCAGATCCTCCCGGATGACGACGACAGTGACACCAGCCGGTCCAAGGTTCTTCTGCGCACCTGCGTAGATAAGACCGAATTTCTTGACGTCGATGACCTTGTCCATGAAATTTGAGCTCATGTCACAGACAAGAGGGACCTCACTGGGAACCTGTGGCCATTCCTGCCATTCGATTCCCCCGATAGTCTCATTTCCAGTGATATGTGCGAACGCAGCGTTCTTACTGAAGGTAACGTTTTTTGGAATATATGTGAACTTCTTGTCCTCTGAAGAGGCAACGATCTTTACCTCCCCATACAGCTTTGCTTCCTTTATCGCTTTCTTTGCCCATGCACCGGTATGGACATATTCCATTGGTTTGCCTGTCTGCTGCAGGTTTAAGGGTGCCATGAAGAACTGGGTTGAGGCTCCACCCTGCAGCCATAACACCTTATATTCATTCGGGATGCCCATCAATTCTCGGAGCAGCTCTGATGCTTTCTTATGGACCGCGTCGTATTCCTTGGAACGATGAGAAATCTCTAGAACGGACATTCCTGTCCCCTGGAAGTCGAGCAGTTCTTCCTGTGCTTTTTTCAGGACAGGAAGCGGTAATGTCGCTGGCCCTGCATAGAAATTATATACACGTTTTGTCATGATAAAGTCCTCCTTTATTGCTGAACCCGTGAATATCCAAAAGAGATTTAAAGCATTCGGCGTCTTTCTTGGTAAGCGTTTCTCTAGAGGTTTTTTACTTTTCTGGCAAACGTGACATACCCGGTGTGACCAAGCATCTCAAAACTCGGTCGGGTCCCATGTTTTGAGACGATCATCTCCCGTTGGATGTTTTCGTAGGTCTTACATTCGATGAACCGTTCTTCCTGGATGGCTCTGACGGTCTGTTCGACCTGGGAGATCAACGGTGAATAGCTGCAGAGATACCCGCCCATCTTCAGTGCCTTCCATGCATGGGGCACTGCCGCCCAGGGGGTTGGGATATCAAGGATGATTGCGTCAAGGTCTGACTCATCGATTCCTTCAGTCACATCCTGTATCTTGGTTGTCACATACTGAGCAAGGTTTGCTTGTCGGAGATTCTTCATCGCATGCTCGATGAACTCCTCTCTGATATCATACGAGATGATAACACCGTTGGGTGCCACTGTTGAGGCAAGGGCGATGGTGAGTGATCCGGAGCCGATTCCCGCTTCAAGCACCCGTTGTCCTGGCTCTATGGCGCAGTTCATCAGGATCTGTGCTGCGTCTCTTGGTAAGATGATCTGGGCTTGACGATGCAATCCTTGGAGCTTATCCTGCAGTGAGGGGACAAGTAGCCAGAACTGTTTACTGCCGATGGTGAGTTTCTCGCCATATTCTTTGCCGACAAGGGTCTTGGGGTCTATGACACCGATGCCGCGGATCTTATCTGTTTTTCCGTTGGTATCCACAAGGATTTTCCGGAGGTTCTCATCGACGAGCACCACGGTATCGTGTTGTTCGACATGGGTTTTCATGGTTTCCATCCTGAGAAATCGACCAGTGAACCGAAACTAAGTTTCTCCAGTGCAAGTTGGTCACGCCATTTCTCCTGACAACTGCAGTTGAGGTCTTGGAAGACGTCTGTTTCCTGTGTTAAGGAAAATTGTTCGATTGCACGTAGGACGTTCTGGTCGCAGACTCCGCAGTTATGTGCTCCACGCATGCTTCCACCGCCGACCAGGTCACATTTCACAAACGCATCGGTGAGATGTTTACTTTGTTTGAGGAACTCGACGATGCTCCAGAGCCATGCGGGTCTGTACTGGTCCCGTTTCCAGAGGTACTCCACCACGGTATGATGCTGTATGTTCGTCGGGTTCAGCGAGATGCTGTCTGTGTATTTTTTTGTCTGCTTTGTTGTCCGGAGACAATCATCCAGTGATTCTTTCTCTGTCAAGAACGGTGGCTTCATAAGAACGTAGGTCTTCACTTTCATCTGGTGTTTTCTGAGGAGTCGTGCTGCCTTGGTGTACTGCGCAAAGGAGAAACCTTTGTTGATTGCTTTTTGTCTCACCAGGTCATGGGACGTCTCAAGGCCGATGCCGATTTCGAATTCCTTTGACAAGACGGTCTTGCGGATGTCTGTGAGGCGTGGTTCTGTGATGTATTCGGGGCGTGATTCCACAGAGATTTTTTCTGCATGCTGGGAAAGACTGCCGAGTATCGTCTGCTGTACGGTCTGTGGGATTTCTGAGGGATCAAGGAAACTGCCTGAGGTGAAGATTTTTACAATCTTTTCCTGTTTGTAACCCTGTAAAGCAATCTGGAACTGAGCAAGAAAATCCTCTTCAGTGACTTCGGAAAACATGCTGTCGTTGAAATACCCACACATCGTACATCCTGATGAAAGTGCCCAGGAGCATCCTCTGGTTCGCAGGATGATGACGTACGCATCCACGACCTTGCCATGGAGAACGTCTTTTTCCGACCAACAACGAACAGGTTGTCGAGGGTTCTGAGGCCGGGGAGTGAAATCCTTTTTAAATGAGTGGCAGAAGGCGGTTATCTCGGTCATTTCGTATCGGATTTCTTTTTCCGTTTGAAGAGCAGAACGGCAACAACGACTGCGGGGATAAGGATGATTAGTTCAAAGCCAGGGGTCGCCCCGACGCCAATCGGATAGGGGGTGACGTAGTTCAGGGTGTTGGGAAGCTGTGGTTGTCGGAGTGCTGCGAGCGTCGCATTATATTCCACCAGAGTCTCTTCTGTTCCAATGTTCGAGTCAACAGCGGTGGAAAATACATACTGCTGCGTGTCTGTGACAGTGTTTGAGAACTTCTCAGGGTTGTTAAGGAAATAATGACGTGCTTCGGTATAAACAGTGACGGTGACGGTGGTATTGGAGCTCCATCCTTCGAACTCAGCAGTGGTCTCATATTTCTCTATATCATTTAGGTCTTTTCGGTTGACGTTGATATCAGTGCCGTCTTCGATGCGGTAGAACACCCTGAAGTTGTTGGTGCTTATCTTTTCATCAGCTTTAATGGTAATAGCATCCCCGCTTCTGATGTCAGTGAACCGTGAGGAGATAATCTCAAGGGTCTCATTTGCGTACACAAATGAACCGGTCCGGGTCGTCTTTATCTTGTTGACATCAGTGATTTCAAACGTGTAGTTAAAGGTGCCAAGCAGGGTGTTTGGGTTGGTATAGGTGTATCGGAAGATGGTGTCTTCATAGGTGAATTCAGTGGTAAGCAGGGTCCCTTGCGGGTCTGTGACGGTGAAGGTGATTCCTTCCTTGGTTACCCCGACGTTGTCAACGATGGAGGCGACGATGAAGATGCTGCCACCAGGTTCTTGCATCCCTGGGAGGACTGCGACATCGACACGGGGCGGTTCAGCATCGTAGAACGGTGGGTTCACCAGGACGACTAGGACCAGCAGCCAGGTGAAGAAATAGGTGGCAAATGAGCTCAGCCAGCCTTTCCGTCCGAAATCAGTAAGATCGATATTCAACTTCAAGAACAGGTATTTTATCCAGATGGAGTTGACCACTCCAACCAGCAGGACAAGCTCCCAGCGTAGGAAGTTCTCTCCGATGAGCACCCAGAATCCGAAACAGATCACCGAGATGAGCAATCCAAACAGGAATGAAAGAAACATTGTTTTGATGTTGCGTCGTTCCTTTTTCATGAACGCTTCTTCATCGAACTTCGGTATCTGGAAATCGAGTGTTTCTTCTGCCTCGGCTCCTTCCTTTCGTCTCTTCGCCATACAGGGGCAGGAAGAGATGCTTCTTTAAAAGGTTTTTTCCCATCCTTGAACATTTTTTCTATCTGTTTCTCATGCTAGAGGAATTGGATACCTTCGGGGATTGTCTTAAGATATTTCTTGAATCCCTCAGGCCAATGATTTGGATCAAGTCCTTTCTGCGCAAGGAATGCTGTTGTCCACCGTTCCAGACCAATACCTGAGCAGCCGCTCCAGAGATCGCTTTTCTGCGCCTTGATGTTGAATGCTGTGATGTACTTATCTCCCAGGATGCTGAGGTTCTGGAACTCCAGCCACTCTGAGTCCTGCCGTGACCCGCGGTACGGCATATATGCCTCAAAATCAATCGTCCCGGTATCCTGGGTGCTCTCATCACCGATCTTTCCTGCCTGCTGCATGTACCAGGGGGTGACCCAGGCCATCTGCCATTCCAGGTCAAAGATGTCGTTGAACACGTGCTTGTACCGCTCCAGCAGCTTCTCACGCAGACCTAACAACTGTTCCCGCGTCCCGATGTACACTGGTTCGATTCGGTGGAACTCATCGACCCGTTCGATCCCATGCCGCCCCCCGGACTCGTACCGGGCGGAGATCGCGGTCTTGTCGTACACAAGCGCCGGTAAGGAGTTCTCTGCGATTGTCTTTCCTTTGAACGACCAGTAGATCATCGGGCATTGCGCGTAACAGATACCCGCGGTGGGTGCTGAGAGGTTCTTCGTCAGCTCCTCTGTAGGGACTTCCTTGGTGATCTTGGTCAGATCGATGAACAGCTCCCAGTCCTTCGCATCACGTGTCTTAGGCTCAGCGACATAATAGAACTCATACGGCATCCCTTCCATATGACCGGTCTTCAGCCAGATGTCGAAGGGTTTGATATGAGACTCGATGACCTCCTGGAACCCGAGTGGTCTGAGGACCTCTTCGATGGCGATACGCTCCATGGTCTTCAGGATCGCGGTCGCCTGCGGACGGTAGAACCATTTCCCTTTCGTCGGACCTTGCTTGAGCCATCCAAGGTTTTCCATCTCCACGGTCGGATCCTTGGTCCAGACCGGTGGTTTCTCCTCAGATTTCCAGATCAGCTTCCAGAACTCTGCCTTCCCCTCGTAATATTGGTTCTCCACTTTCTCTTTCACCCGGTTCATCATCCGATCGATGTAGTTCCTTCGCAGGAACTCTTCAGAGACATCGGAGAGCAGCATGCGCGCCTGTTTGCCCTGTATCCGTACCTCTGCGAACGGAATGCTGACCTCCTTGAGAGGTTCCCGGGGGAGATCAAAAGAAATCGAGTACGTCTCAATGGTGATGCCACGAACGCCGATATGATGGGTCTTGCCGAGTTCTTTGATGAGTGCGTTTTTGATCTGAAGAAGGGAGTTATGCGGACGCAGGGTACCTTCTGATGTAATGAACAGGGATAGTGTGGTTTTATCGATTGTGAAGTGTTCAATGACTGCAAGCTTCTCATGACCTTTCTTGAGCAGAGACTCGTTGGCAGTTTCAATGAATCTCTCAAGCTCCTTTGTCAGTCCAGAAACATCGCTGCTCAGGGTGAATCGTGCTAGTAACTCGAATCGCATCATCAGCTGGTTATCCTTGCATCCATACTTAATTCTTATGAGCAGACAGCATCATTGAAAGGAAATAAAAAAAAAAAAGAAGAAGATGGGTTAGTGCCAGAGCAGGTAGCGCAGGAGCGGGAACGCACGGGGGAACCATTCCAGCAGCTGTTCCATAAAACGGATGAATGGTGGTGTGTATGACACCGGCATGGTGACATCCAAGGTCGCCCAGGTGCTTTTCGCATCGTAGCGGTCCGCTGCCCTGACCCGGACCGTGTAATTGCCTTTCTCCACCCAGGTTTTCTCCAAGGTGACCTTTTCACCAGATTGATACGGCCCTATCCATCCGACCGCTCCACCATCCCAGTAGGTGTCACCCCAGTTCAGGTAATAATACACGTCATCACCGTCAGGGTCATTGGCCCAGAAGGTGTACCGATACGCAGTGTCGTTCTCACCGAGCCTCTTGCCAATCAGCCAGGGTCTCCGGGGCGCCTGGTTCTCGGTGTCGATGAACACCCAGGCCGTGGTCGTGCCGGTATTACTAGCATTATCTGTGACCGTGAGCCGAGCTTGATAGACCCCAGGGGTGTTATAGGTATGCGTTGTGGTCATCCCCGTTGCGGAGCCTCCGTCACCAAAGTCCCAGAGATACGACACGATGCTTCCCTCATGGTCGAAGCTGTCGCTTGCGTCAAACGCTGTCTGTCCTGAGGTCGTGACCGTGAATTGTGCCACCGGTGGCCAGTTGCTGAAATTCTCCTGATGGTACTCAACCCAGTTGATGTCGGTCCTATCGATGTTCAAACTGCCGTATTCCAGGTTGAAGAACCCGTCATAGCCCCATTCCGCACTGACACTGTTCTTCACAATCCAGTACCCACCGTTGGGGATCGCAGGGTCGTCCTTCCATCCGACAAGGACCACCTGATGGTTCGTCCCCTGGGTGGGTCCAGGGTATGGGTAATAATCAGTGGGATCGACATGGCTGTAGCCCCAGTCAGCAAGGTTCTCCGGTCCATGGGCATAATAGGTGAACAGCATGGTTGCGACGACCGGTCCAGTCTCCATGATCTGGGTTTTTATCGCGTTCCGATCCTCGACACTCCCATCCGGTGTCCACCGACCATAGGTCGACAGCGGGATGAGATACTCTTCCCAGTCTGGGCTTGCATTCCCACAGGGGATATCATCAGTGACCTCATAGGGGAAGCAAAACTCAGGGATGATGCCGTTGCAGTAGTTGCCTGAGGACGTGTTCAGCTTCATATATCGGTATGCGTTGTACGCCCATCCGCCGTTGCAGCTGCCGGCGGCATGCAGACAGGACAGGACGTACTGCTCAGAAAGATCAAGGCGCAGACCTGGACGTCCCTCCCGGATCTGGATGATGCTTTCCAAGGCACCAATCGCAGCAAAATCCCAGCAGCTCCCACAGTCACCCTGGTCTTTTGCCGAGGTCGTCCAATCCACCCCGTCGACGTCCCTCCAGCTGAAATAGACTGGCAGGTCAAGTCGAACAGCTGGTTTGGTGACGACTCCATCGATATCATCTATCTTGGAAGGATCATACGGTGTTATCTCTTGTTCATCCTGACACCCACAGGGTTCTTCTTGGCTTGTCTCCTCAGCGACAACCAGGCTGGTGGGGTCAGATGAGTTGTGTACCCAGGGTATGAGTATGCTTATCAGCAGCAGAGTTATGATGATTCCGATAACGTTCTTTTTCATTCTTCATCCCTCAAAAAACTTTTTCCCTAGATTTTACAACAAACTTGCGGTATTTAAATATTATCACTAGTATTTATTTTTTCAAAGAGAAAGAAAAGATGATGTCTTTTATTTTTTTACGATGTCTACGGCAATTGAGACACACGCAAGATAGTCATCAAGCGTATGAAGCAGCGAGGAAACCGAGCTGCTCTCCATGACCCCCTCAAGGGTCTTACCTTTCACTGTTGATTTCACAAACCCCTGGTCGTCTGCCTTGATGGAGCCAAGCACCTTTTTTGCTTTCTGTGCGCTTTCAAACTCCATTGTTATCGTACAAATCGCTTTCATGCGTCCCCCTTCATCTGATGAACCAGGATCTCATTGACCTTCTCAAGGAACTCTGTTTCCTTATCAAATCCGATCGTGGCACCAGCAGCGATCTTATGACCCCCACCGTACCCACCAAGCCCCCCAGCCACAGTCTTCATCGCAGCACCCAGGTCCAATCCCTGCGAGACGAGTTTCTGGTTCCCGCGGCAGGAGACATGGACCTCATCATCGGTCTGTTTTCGTGCCAGGGAAAACAAAGGTTTCTTCTCATCAAGGATATAGTTCATGGCAATGCCTGCAATCACCCCGCCAAGCGAGGAGCTATCCGAGTAGAAATACCGCATCCCATCGGTCTCATGGATGCCACCATGTTCCAACAGCCCAAGCCCATCTAAGAGTTTTTGTTTGTACTCTTTCTCGACTGTGAGGGCTTCCTGCCAGGTGTCCCCATCCCCCAGGCATAGGGAAAGCCCAAGGCTGCGATGTCCGTTCTTCCCACAGGCATCAAGCAGGTCTGCGAACCGTTCCAGCTCCCAGCCTTGTGGAGCAAGGAAGCGTTTTCGGATGATCATATCCAGGATGTTCTGCTGACAGCCTGCCTTTATCAAAAGAAAGACAAGATAGGATTGGATCTGCATCATCGTCTTTTGCGGGATATCTTTCAGACTGGTTGTTTTCTCAAGGGTGAGTCTTTCAAGCATCGCGTCTATCGCCTTTTGATTCCCGGAAAGCCCTGGGTAGTACGGGTCTACAGAGTAATACAACGCATCGGAGAGGGATTCACCATAGAGCTTGATGCTGGTCTGTTCCGTGAGAACGCCTTTCTGTAGCGCTGTTTCAAGAATGGTTTTGTTCAACCCCCGGACGCCGCCGATGAACTGTTTATCCCCCGTCGCACCAGCCAATGCCAGCGCAGCCAGATCCTCATTTGCCTTGTTCACTGTGGTGGCAAAGAGGTAACTTAAGGTGGCACCCGAGGCGTCATAGTTCCCATCAAATCCAAAAAGATTCGCGTTGATTTGGATGATGTCCTGCGGGGTCTGCGTGGTGAGATACTGATGATGATCAAGGATGATTGCCTTACAACCCAAAGACTGGATCGTCTCGAGTTGCCCGCTGCCCATGTCAGAGAAAATGATAAGCTTGTTGTGCTCGTTTTTCAAACGATCGAAACCTCTGGTAAACGGGTTGCGCATCAATGATGCATGGAAATTATAGCCTGCCCGATACACCGCGTTACACAGGATTCCCGCTGCGGAGATGCCGTCTGCATCGTAATGGGACACCACCCTGATTCTTGTTGTGGGTGGCAGGGAGAGCAGCAAGGATGCTGCCTTCTGACATTCATGCAGGATATCTTCTACCATAGGCTGTACTCTACGGAACGAAAAACATGTTCCATTCTAAAAAGATGATGGTAGGTCCCATCATTCGAACATGAGCTTTGCTTGATCAAGGCTGTATTTCCAGCCCTCAGGAAGTCGTTGTTCGCGATGATAGTATTTCATCAGACGGCGGATCTTTGACTCCGTCAGTGACAAGTTACGTTTCGATTTCAGGTCCTTTTGATTCTGATCGATATGTTTCTTGAGTCTCAACGCGGTTTTAATCAAATTCTGCAAATCCTCAGGGATCTCCTGGCTGATCTTGTTCTGCGCAAGGATCTGGGTAATCGTCTTCCCTGTCGCGATTTTCACATCAGGGACGGCGTACTGGTCACGGAGAATCATCCCGATTTCACTGGTGCTCTTCTCTGCTTTTGCAAGCTCCATGATACGTCCTTCGATTTCTCGAGGGTTCAAAGAACTCCATTCTGGGTGTTTCTCCCGCAGGGGATGAGTGGAACCTGATTTACCTTTTGTACGAGCGTGTATTCGAGCCATTCTTAACACTCCGCTTACTGTTGTTAAGGAAAGTCCCTAATAAACTACCCGTATATAAAATGTAAGGTAGGAAAAGAACCGTTCAGAGAGAAGTCATCATCCTCTTTTCTCTCCCATCTTAGGCTGTTCCTTCCTTTTTTTTAGCGGGTGGAAAATCTCTGATTACCAAGAAACATCCGTAGAGAAAACAAACCAGTGATGAACCAATGGTGCTGCAACAAGTCTAACAAACCTTGCAGGAGCGGTCCATGAATCGTCCCTGTCACCATCGGCGTCGACAGGGACACCGGAATCAGGTCGAAGTCATCAGCATCTTCCTGGTTCTCAACCCTGATGTATCCTTCGAAATCCGTTTCCGGCTCATCTGGGGCAGTCACCGACACAATCACGCTGACCGGGCCATCTTCAGGTCTGAGGTATCCACCGGATTCCGGGGTAAACGACCAGGCTCCCCAGGAGAGTAAGGATGTGTTGATCCTCCATTTCAGAAACGAGGTGCTATTTCCGATGTTTTGGACCTCGAAACTCCCCATCACAGTTGAACCTGGTTCGACATCCTCCCAAGAAAGACTCCCTGAGCAGAACAAATCAGGCACACCAGGTGCAGGAGGATCAGCCGGTGGGATATAGACGATTTTGAACACGTCATTCAAGGTAGGGCTTGGATAGGGATTTGTGTATTCCCAGATGGTCGTCCCATCGGGGGTGACTTCGAAGAACCGACCTTCAACCCCATCGCAGATAAGGGTATGTCCGTTCTTCAGACGGGTGGCACCAGAGACAATACCAGCGATGAAACTTTCTGGGGGGTCTGCGGTATAGATCCATGTTTGTTCCTCAGGGCCATACGCGCAGTCTGGATCTACATAGTAATCCCCATTGGCATCGACCGGAGGGATGATTTCATCGACAGAGGAATACCATCCTCCAGGACGTTGCACCCCGTTGTTGAACACAAGGATGTTGCCTTCCCCAGGATGCCCTGGTTTTATCCAGGTCGCATCATGCTGAGCAAAGAATTTTTGATCATGAATCGTCCCTGCCCGATACGCCTCCGGGTTCCCCCAGCGGTACAGCAGGTCACCGCCTTTGCCGCTGTTCCCGCCCGTATGCCCAGCAGCCTGCTGTGTTGTCGTGCTATGGTCAATGACCCAGATTTCATTGAAGTTATGGACACTGAGCATAATCTGATCGAACTGTTCGTTATAATCGATTGAGTTGGTATGCAGCCAATCAATCATGGACATTTCATCGATCCCATAGTTGATATCAACCAGTTCCGGATGGTCCGCCACAATACCGTAATTTGCTCTTGCGGAGTCATAATCCTGGATGAGGTGATCCCAGACATGCCACTCCCAGACGATCTCCCCGCTTGTCGGACCAGTCGGCTGCACCTCAATGACATGCGATGGCCACAGTCCATCATTGGCGGCATAACTAGGGTTTCTCCCAGCATAGATTGCTTCAGTACGGGTCTTTATCTCCCAGGCGATCATCAGCACGTTGCCGTTAGGTAAGGATTTGATGTCATGATGGCTGAGATTCCCATTGGTATTATATCGGAAATCCCACTCGACCGTCCCATCCCATGCCACCTTCTGAACACCACCACCCGCACCCCCACCACCAGGGCCGACACCAACCCGTATCGTACGAAGAATCATTCCATCGCCAAGCCAGTAGACCGCAACACCAGGCCAGTAACTGCTAGACCAGGTGTGGTTTACGTACCCACTGCTATCAATGAGATAGGTTGTTCCCGAGTACATAGGTGCGAATAAAATGTAGCCGTCATCGATGTTTGATTCCGTCGAAGAATCCTTAGTGATGTTTTTTGATGAGAATGCTGGGAACAGAGACAGTCCCATCAACAAAAAAACAAGAAAGACAATATGAAATCTCCAAGGCGTCCGATATCGTGCTAAACGAAACGTTCTTCCGGTGAAAGTTATAGTATCCCCGTATCTAATCAATAGAGTTACGTATAAATAGTTTTTTCCCAAATCTCCCCTCCTTACAAAAGTGACATCGTTGCCATAAAACCATGTCATGTAATATGAAATCCATGCTGGAAACCAACAAAACACCCATAAAGTATATATTTTTCCTTCCATTAGCCAGGGTCGTTGTGTGCAGGAGATGACGACACGCATCTATAACACGCTCTCAAGAACAAAAGAAGACTTCATACCTGTCCAGGACGGCATGGTGAAGATGTACGTCTGTGGGATGACCGTGTACAGTGATGCCCATATCGGCCATGCCCGCACCTACGTTGCCTTTGACGTCATCCGACGATACTTCGAATACAAAGGCTATAACGTCCAGTACGTTCAGAATATCACCGATGTCGACGATAAGATCATCGCCGCGGCAAACCGGGAAGGCGTTGACCCGTTGATGTACTCAAAACGGTTCACCGATCGCTGTCTCTCTGATCTGGATGCCCTTGGCGTCCGACGAGCAGACCAGTACCCGCGGGCCTCAGAAGCCATCCCGGATATGATCAAGATGATCCAGCAGATCATAGACCATGGGTATGGGTACGTCGCCGATGGTGATGTCTACTTCTCTGTTGAATCCTTCCCTGACTATGGGAAACTCTCCGGGCAGAACATCGCTGAGATGAAAAAAGGCGCTCGTGTTGAACCTGGGGATCAGAAACAGAACCCCCTTGATTTTGCCCTCTGGAAGAAAGCAAAACCTGGGGAACCGGTCTGGTCCTCCCCCTGGGGTCCCGGCAGACCTGGTTGGCATATCGAATGCTCTGCGATGAGCTGCAGCTTGCTTGGTCCGACCTTTGATATCCACGGTGGTGGCATGGACCTGCAGTTCCCTCACCATGAAAATGAGGTGGCTCAGGCTCAGGCTGCGACCGGGAAACAGTTCGCACGGTACTGGATGCATATCGGGCTGCTGACCATCAATGGGGAGAAAATGTCCAAATCCCTGGGGAACATCATTAACATCAAAGACCTGCTTCAAAGCTGGGATGCAGAGGTCCTGCGGATGTTCTTTGCCCAGGCGCATTACCGCAGCCCCCCTGATTTCAGTGAGAAAGCACTAACCGACATCCAAAAAGGACGGGAACGCCTCCACCGGGTCAAGGAACGACTCGAGGAACACGCGGCACAGAACTGCACCACCACCGTTACCCCTAAGTCGCTATCAGACTCAGAGAAATCTTATCTGAAGGCGATCCATGATCTGCAGACTGAATTTGAGGATGCCATGGATGATGATTTCAATACCCCTAAGGCGTTTGCCTCAGTATTTGAGTTCGTCAACAACACCAACCGGTACTTTGAACAACATCCCCTTCCAAATCCTGCTCTCTGCAACAATGCCTTGGAAGTGTTCCTAAGGATAGGCTCTGTGCTGACCTTGTTCCAAGCATCACCGACGACCAAAGAAGACCAGGATACCGAGCTTATCAACGCACTTAAAAACCTGCTGTGCTCCTGCGGAAAAACCCCAAAGACACCAACGGTAGCCGCACTCATGGACGAACTCCTTCAGACCCGTGAAGAGGCGCGCAGGAAGAAGGAGTACAAGACCGCAGACCATATACGGAAAAGCCTTGAGCAGCTTGGTTGTGAGATCCAGGACACGGCCACCGGTCCGACATGGAGGAAGAAATAGCCAATGAAACGGGTGCTCGTTGGTTTCGATGGATCAGAAGGAGCAGAAAACGCATTAAATAAAGCAATGATGATCATCGATGATGACGGTGAGCTGATTCTTCTTGCGATTGTCCCTCTTCCCTCTGATCGGAACCTGCTGGATAAAAAGACCACGGAACTTATCAAAACACGTGCTCATACGATGCTTAATGACGTTATCCAGGATATCGGGTCCCATGGATTCTCCATCAATGGTATGGTCAAAGAAGCTGATGATATCGCTGCGGTGATCATCGATGTCGCCAACGAGCTGCGTTGCGACCTTATCGTCCTGGGGAGCCGTGGTTCAAGCACACTAGGAAAATATCCGATCGGTAGCGTTGCCAATAAGGTCGTTCAATACGCGGCAAAACCAGTCATGGTCGTCCGGTAATAAAAGAAAAAAAGATTACTTCCCTTTGGTCTGGTGTGCCCGGATGCTGGGACGTATCTTCTCCGCGCCTTTTCCCTTATACATCAACCCGCGTCCCTTCTGCCCCGCACTGGTCTTCCCACGCAGGACACGTCGTCTGTTCGGGAACGCAGAGATCCAGTTGATCTTCGGGTCGTTGACGATCCCTGGATGCGCCGGGTCAACTAAAATAACCTCATAATAATGATACATACCGTCCTTACCGACCCAGTAGGAGTTCAATACCTCCATGTTTGGGTAATGAGCTGCGGTCCGCTCCTCAGTAATCCGTTGAGCATTCTTCGCCGGAGTCAGCTTCTTGGTACCTCGTGCCGATGGTTTCCTTCCCCCTTTTATCTGATGACGGTTCAACCCACCATGCCGTACACGCGCTCGGACGATGATGTAGCCTTGTTTGGCTTTATAGCCAAGAGACCGGGCACGATCCACGCGTAAAGGCTTGTCTACTCTAAGGAAATTCTCCTCTCGTCTCCATGCAATCATTCTGTCTTTCTGCGGTGATCTGAAGGAGGTATCTGGTTTCTTCCATTTCTCACCGACGTAATCGTACACGCTTTTTACCATAAATAACACCTATGATTCTGCTTGATTGTAGGAGGTAAGGAAGGGAAATCTTTATTTAAATATTATGGTGCTAACCACAATTTCTTTAATTTTCATGAGATGGTGGTCTACCACAATAATTATTATGGGAGACTTTAATTAAGTTTTATGGTGACTAAATACCCTGAAATTCAGGAATTCATTAAAGATAAGAAAAGCACCCTTCCAAAATAGATTGATTACAAGATTAAAAAGAAAGGAATTCAAATCCCATCGAAATCTCAATTATAGCCATTTGACTCGTCACTATATAATATAATGGAGCAGGTTCTAAGGAATATATTTTTTAAAAGTGTTTATAGTATTTGACGATTTCAGATACGTTCTTCCCAAATCATATAACGATGTCATTGGGTTGAGATGCTGGGAACCAATCAATATGATACCAATAATATTTATGATTTTGTCCATACCAATCGTTATACTGATTAAGGCCTCGAATCGGCTTAGGCAATAGTCGAGGTCTATTCCAATAATTATGATTCCATTCAATTTTATCACTAGTTATTAACTCCCATCTACTTTCATACCAACTCAAAAATGAAGCATCAACTTTATTTAGAATGAAATTATTATTTTTTATAATGTTTTTCCCTTCCATTATAAAGATGCCTTTTTCGTTCTTATAAAAGATATTATTACAAATTGTAATTTGACTTCCAGCATCCCAGAAATTAATAGCTACACTATTATTTCCAAAATAATTATTACAAATTAAAATGAAACGATTTTTGCTTAACAATATACCACCATTTGTATTACAATTGCTTATAATATTATGTGAAATTTCATTATTAGAACAGTATTCACTCGCAAAAACGTATCCCACCCATATACCGGCCCAACTAATACAATTAAAAATATTTCTGCTGATTTTATTATATGAAGAACCTTCAAAAAGATGAATCCCTCGACCACAAGAATAAAAAATATTATCCATTATAGTGTTATTATTAGAATAAATACATATTGCATCTTGTGATATTGTGATATTAAATCCACTTACATTCACATTATTCTCTGTAATAACGAATGCATATCGATGGTCTCCATCGTAAATTGTTGTATTTCGATTCTCACCAATTAATCCAATCCTTTTATTAATTGTTATTTCACCCTGCCTATACCTTCCACTAAATACAAAAACGGTATCTCCATCACTCGCATTATCGACCGCATCCTGAATCTTCGTATAATTCCCTGGTCCGCTTCCCCCGACATATAACCAATTCCCTCGTGATACTGATTGTTTCTCAGTGTTCTGTGCCATCGCTGGTGCATACGTTATCCCAACGAACAGGAGAATGATTCCAACCGATATATTTTTTTTTAATAAATCGTAAATCATATTGAAGCACCAATATCATACGGTTCGTTAATTGGATGAGCATCAAAATTAGGTATAGGAAATCCATTTATTTCAAAATCAAATAAGTCAGGATTAAAAGTGAGAAATTCAATGATATAGATAATTTCTTCTATAATAAAAAGCAAAGGCCCAAGTCTTATCCAATATGTATCAATTTTATATGTCGAATTTTGAATAGGTTTATCATCCCAATAGTTGTAATTAAATTGAATCTGAAGGACAAAGGGATATGGGTAGATAATATCATCAACTTCCTTATAAATAATTAATGATAGAACAAAGGCTAATAAACAATAAATTGTCGCATAGGTTAAAAAATACAAGGGAGCACGAAGGAAATAAACCAAAGCGTTCTCTGTATTGTTGATAAAGTTATTATGATGAATATTGAATGCTCTGGATGATATATTAGAAGAGCGAGAAAAATCTATGGATTTTCTTCTGTTATTAAATTGTTGTAGCAAAGATAAAAAATTAGTTTTTACTTTTCCGATTTCTTTTGATGGTTCAATAACTGCAGCGTTTTGCACTTCAATATATAAACCGCAGAAAAAATTTTCAATATGATTGTAAAATATACTCAGATTTACAGCATTTGTTATATAGATACCTAAAATCCCATCTGTTGAATTTTTTCCAATAAAAATATTATTAGACACCTTACAATTCCTACAACAATAAAAATGAATACCGGTTTTACACTGAAAAAACGTATTTCCATTTACAATAATATGATTCTTATCACTTATATGCATACCTTCAGAACAATATGAGCAATTATTCTTGAAAATAGAACAATTCTCTGTGAAATAATCAGATGTCAAATCAATGGCATGATAACAATTGAATATACTATTTTCTGAAATATTGGTATTAGAAGCATGAAATAACCGAATCCCTGCACTACTTTCACTTTTATCATTATTGATTATTGAAAATCCACGAAAAGTACATCCCTTCGCATGTAATGTTACCACAGCAGATGAACCATTGTAGATAATAACCGGTTTTCCAGTGTCGTCACCTGTTTCATATTCTGATGCTATACCTTCAATAATTAACGTCATATTTATTATTATTTTCTCATTAAAAGTACCACTATAGACTTTAATAATATCTCCTTGTGTCGCATTATCCAATGCCTCTTGAATGAATCTATAATCTCCATCTCCTTCGTCATCAACAATAATTGTTTTAAAAGAATTCAAAAAAATATTTGATTGATGTACTTGTGACACACCAGAAGGAGCAATATTTGTACCGATAAAAAGAAGGATGATTCCAACTGCTAAGCATTTCACAATCAGAGGTTTCTTATCCATGACTTTCCTGCCCCTTATGATTTTAATAACATCGTTTCCCTTTAAAAAGATATCTTCAGAGGAAAAAAGAGTCATTAGTGGATTATGAAGCGTTCCAATATTTTGGGACGCAACAGGAGAAAAAAAGTTTCGATTATGAGGGTTGGTGGTTTACCACAGTCTTTATTTAAAACTTTTGCCGATGCATCCACTCCCATTTGAATTACGCAATTCTTAAGAGTTCTGAGAGAGTAAAAAAAAGAAAAAGAAAGAGAGTCCTTACGACACCCTGAACAACCGCATCCCAAGGTTTTGTAACAATAGACTCATCTGCGAGACGAACCTGGTGAACTGATTGGTTTGCTGAATGAGATCCAATGGCATTGTTACCTCAAGTGATCCCCAGTCGCTTTCCACATCAAAGACATCCTTTGCTTTCGCCTGGATGGTATAGGTCCCTTCCTCTGCCCATTGATGGGTTACAGTAGCAGTCGCGCCTGATTGATACGGACCGACCCATTCACTGACTTGACCATCTCCCCAGTCAATGTAATAATATACTATATCTCCATCAGGGTCTGTTGTCGTAAAGGTGTACAGGTACGATACCCCTGGTTTTCCTTCAGCAGGTCCTGTGATGGTCGGAGTGTTCGGTGGACGATCAATTAGTATCGTCACTATGAGTGCATCAGACCATTGGCTGGATACCTGGTTGATGTCTTTTGCTTTCGCACGGACAGTATAGGTGCCCTCAGAAGCCCAGGATTTCTGCGCAGACCCTGCTTGTCCTGAGTTGTATGGTCCGATCCATCCGCTGTTTGTCCCATCGCCCCAGTCGAAATAATAAAACACGTTCTCACCGTCAGGCTCAGTGCTAACCGCGGTGAAGATGTACAATTCATTAATCACCCCGGTTGTTGGTCCGTTCAATGTTGGTTTTCCAGGGGGATTGCTCAATAATCCTGCCTCTGCTAGTTCTGCAAGTGTCGCAAGCACCAGTCGGACGTTTTTTACCGCATAGGTCGCGTTGATATGCTCAATGGTGTCCTGGGACGTATGGTAATAGGGTGTCATCTCGTATTCAAAGTAGAACAATGCGTCATATCCATTCTCCCAAAACGGGAGGTGGTCGCTTCCATAGGACATTCCACCATTGTGAAGCGTCATAGGACCGATCTGTTCAGAGTACTCTGTGTTGACACCCATGGTGAATGTATACAGCCACTGTGACGCAGTATTTTGATACACAACAAGGTTGTTCCCATCATTGGTGGTGATCGCATAGCTGATCATATCACAATTCAGCACACCGATGATATCCCAGCCTTGGGCTGCTGCCTGTTGGGCATAGATTTCACTTCCCAGCAGACCTTGCTCTTCCCCGGAGAATGCAACGAATTTGATGGTATGGTTGAACTGATACTGGCTCATGACATAGGCTGCTATGATGACTGCGACTGTCCCTGAAGCATCATCATCAGCGCCAGGGCTTGAGGAGACCGTGTCGTAATGACCACAGACAATGTAGATATCATCGCTTGATTCATCAGTCCCGTTAATAGTCGCCTCAACATTATCAGCGGTATATCCACCGTTCGTCCAGTGATGATAGCGGACTGCTAGACCCATTTCTTGGAATTGAATGTAGATATATTCTGCCGCAGCGATACAGGAGGCCGTCCCTGTTCGGCGTGGTCCAAAGTTCGTGAGATTCTCTAAATATTTCATATAAATCGATTCGTCGACCTGTTCAATCATGCTGATGACGATGTCATCCATGCTAGCTGCCGGTTTCTCAGGGTTTGGATGTGCTATCGATGTGTCTACCAGTAATTCGTTTGGTGGAATAGTTACTTCCCCTGGACCCGGTGCCCAGAATGGTCCTTGTGTTGTTATTGGTGTTTGTAGTTCCCCTTGTTGGATTGGAAGACCAACGACCGGGAAAACAGTCACGATCATCAGCATACTTAAAACAAGACATACACTTTTGCTCTTCTTCATATGGTCTATCCCCAACATATTATACCTGCTATAGTATTTAAATTTTGACGACAAAACAGAGTTTTGTTGCTATTCTACGTAAAAACCTTTTATTATGATCTGGATAAATATTTAAATACAAAGTTTCATTTATAAATCGTAAGAGGAAAAAATATGAGAACCATACTCGTTGTTTTTATAGGCATTTGCGTTCTTCTCAGCAGCCTTGGACTTACTGGGTTGACTGAATCAAACATAACTAAGAAAGGAGAACCAACTCTCCTGCGTGGTTCATTTCCTGATCTTTCTGCTTATCGATATGCACTTGCCATGTACTCTTCTACAGAACTAGAAGGATTTATTTCACCAATCAGCAACTATCATCCATTCAATCGTATGGATGATTATCCACTGGGTACAGTCATCTGGCAGTATCAGATCACGGGTGGGTCTGATAACAGCGCCAAAGCAATTGCTGCAATCGATGATATCAATGATGATGGTTGTGACGATGTCGTCGTCTGCTCTGAGGAAAACAATATCCGATGTTTAAGCGGAGGGGCGATCGGCTCCGGGTCTGTTCTGTGGACCCATCAGATTTACTCTGGGAACATCTACGCACAACATGGTTTGGCGATAACCCAGGATATCAACAATGATGGATACAATGAGTGTGTCGTCGGAGCGACCGGTGGAGCTCGGTTGATCCGCTGCCTCTCCGGTATCGATGGTCAGACGATTTGGACACATGACACCCATGAGTATGGCAGCGGTGGATGGGTCTATCAGGTAGACTGTCAGTATGATTACAACAATGATGGAGTCATCGATGTGCTTGCAGCGACTGGTGATGACTCATCAGATACAGGGCCGAAACGGGTGTATTGTCTGGATGGTCTAACCGGTGTTTCGATCTGGGAGCGTCCCTTGGGTGGTCCTGGGTTTGCGGTTATTGGTGTTCAGGATTTCACCGGTGATGGGATTCCAGATGCTGTCGCAGGATGTTCCAATGAGGCTGAGACCATTGGCTATGCAAAGGGAATCAACGGGGCGACGGGCTCACAGGCATGGTCGTTTCAGACCCCGGGGTCCTCGGTATGGGCTGTTGAACAGATCGATGATGCAACCGGTGATGGGATACCAGATGTCATCATCGGTGATTTCTCGGGCCATATCTATGGATTGAACGCAGCGCTTGGATCCCAGATATATAGTAATACAATAGGAACCGTGATCATCACACGTTTTGAGAAGCTTAACGACGTCAATGGGGATACCCATCCCGATATCATCCCTGCCCATAGCACGATTTCCACGACTCAAGTCATCGATGGGTACACTGGGTCACTTGTCTGGTCACATTCGGTGGCTGATCAACCATGGAATGTCGCACCGATTTCAGATATCAGTGGAGACGGCATCGACGATGTACTGGTCGGGACATTGTTTTCCTCCAATTATGTGTATTTCCTTAACGGTGTCAACGGCTCAGAGTTAAAGAAAATCGCGTATGGTGAGGCTGTTGATGCGATCGCAAGTATCCCTGATGTCATCGGTGATGGTTCAATGGAGATGGTGGCCGGCGGCAGGAACGGGAAGGTGATCTGTTATTCCGGTGGGGAGAATGCGACTCATCATGAGGTCAACATCACCGCGGAGTTTGAAGGAACACCATTGATTGGGGCAGCGCCGCTGCTTGTCCAATTTACTGATCTTTCTGTTGCGGTGAACACGACGATTATTTCTTGGAAATGGGATTTCGATAATGACGGGATTGTTGATGCGACGACACAGAATCCGGTCTGGAACTATACGCAGAACGGGTCGTATACCGTCTCCCTTGTGGTCTCTGATGGTCATCTCTCAGATACTGAGGTAAAAGAGAATTATATCACAGTCCTACCCCCGGGGAGCAGTGTGGTGGAGATTGGCAACATCACCGGTGGGGTGTTTTCGATCTCGGCAGAGATCCTCAACAAAGGCACCATGGATATCACCTCGTTGAACTGGAGTATCGCCCTTGATGGTGGACTGGTGATCCTTGGGAAGACTAATGCGGGAACGATCGATGCTCTTGCCTCTGGTGAGTCTACGGTGATTGCTGATCGACCTGTGTTTGGGTTTGGCAGGATCACGATCACGGTTACTGTCGAGGTTCCGAATGCAGATCCTGTCACCAAGACAGCGACCGGACTTCTCCTACTGTTCTTGATTCTTGGGGTGAAATAGTCGTCGTTCCTCTGAAAACAACTTCATTACCAAAAGATATCTTTCTATAGAAGTGGGAAAAACTGTCGCGGTCATCTGAGGGTTAAGCAGCTCCCTCTGAAAGCGGAACGTTGATGGTCAGTGCAAGATATAATACTCACGTTTTCTGATAATGGAGTTCATGGTTCGTCTACCGATGCTTCATAAGGTTGATGAGGAAAGTCTTATGGCCGGTCAGGACCGACGTGTACTTGAATTGCAGAGCCCAGGAAGTATGCGGTGTCAACATCGGTGTAGATGATCACCCCGCTAAAACCAAGGCAGCCTCTCCATGTGTAGTTCATGTACCAGTCGTCTTGTGGTTGCCATCCTCCTGCAATGGTCTGTCCCCAGAAGGTCCCAGTAATGTTTTGTACTCCATTAATACCATTGGTCGAGATCCATCCATTTGCTGGATACAACCAGTCTGGGTACGGATAGTAATGGTAGTTCCCGAAATACAGGCTGACGCCATAGTGTGTCCCGTCCTGTGTCACGAGTTGTTGGGTTATTTTGCTGATTTGGTTTATGACGACCCAGAACGCTGTTGCGATTTTCACCAGGAGCGCGTTCTGTGAAGAATGGTCCATGATGACGTAGAGACGATGAGCTATTCGTTTGGCTAGTTTCGCAGCATGGGTGTTGCTGCAGTTACCTGCGACAGAGCATAAATAGTTCTGGATCTCCCCGTCGGTGGGTGTCCTCTGGTATGTTCTTGAGAGTTCTTGCAGGGCTGAGGGAATTTTTTGATAGGATGATGCGCTGGTCACCAGTCGTTTGAGCTGCTGTGTACTCAAATCACGAGGCAGCAGATTGTATCGATGGAGCTCATCGATGGTGTCGTTGAAGAGATCATGGGTGTCTTTCAGGGTGTCTGTGGTGGATAGATGGTCCTTTAGCTCATCGAACACCTGTTGGAGTTGTCTTTTTTGTTGTTGTGTCAGTGCTATTGTTTGTTTGGTCTGTTCATCTGGTCCGCAGGTCTGTAAGATGAATTCTGTATGGTTGTCTGATATGGGGGCTGTTCGATGACCGATGCTTGGCGCGACAGCAAGTCCCATAAAAAGAAGGATGATTCCAACCATCTGGATGTGTCGTCCAAGTTTTCTAGACATCGAAATCCCTGTTACGCTCTCTATTAATAATAATGAACTTCTATATTATGATTCTTATTTAAGGAAATCATCCTGGCTCATGATGCTTTGACAGTCATAGCAGATATCGGTGGGGAAATCATCTGGGAGTTCTGAGCCGCAGATTTTGCAGTACCGGGTCATTGCATCATCCTTTTATGGCATAGGGTTCATGTGCTGGATGCCAATCAATTATGAAGCCAGGACGATAGATATTCGTAATTTCTCCAGGGACAAATTGACAAGTGAACCGTGTTTTCACTTTTCCAATTATTATTTTTATGAAAAGACCAGCGTCATCATAGTAATTTTGTGTGAATTTGTTGTTTTTAGGAAGAAGATAATGTACCAGGTAGTAAATGTGGTATTGAGAGTTATTAATAAAATTATTCTCTGAAATTGTATTGTTGTATGAAAAATCAATATAGATACCAGCATCATTATTCTCGAAACTATTTTTGTGAATGGTGGTGTAGGAACCTTTTAGATAAATGCCATATTCATGAGTATTATTTATGATATTATCGTGTATGGTGTTTGATTCAGAAAAAGCATCAATAAAAACCCCACAATTGCTGTTGAAAATTCTATTATTTGAGATTGTATTTTCAGATGAAAATCCGAGTTGTATTCCATAATCAACATTTGAGATAGTTACGTTCTTTATGTGACAATTTGAACAGTCCGCAAGAATCACTTGCCCAGCATCAGATGGAACAACTAGTCCGCTCTCGGATTTATAAAAATAAAGTGGTTTATCGTTGATGAGATTGTCATTTATAGTGTGGCTTGTCCAATGATTTAATGAAGTACTTTTGAAATGAATACCTTGACCATAGAAGAAATTCATCGTTATTGTTAACGATTCAGAATCAAGAATAACAAGTCCGTTACCGTTATTTTTAATGATATTTTCTTTTATCATGTCATGTGATGCGTCTGATTCGATATAAAAAGCAGCTTCACCATTGTTTTCTATGGTGTTGTCGCTAATCTCATTACCTTTTGTTGCTGCAAGCCAGATCCCTTGCCAGCTGTTATTGTGAATATGGTTCTTTGTGATGATATTGTCACGACAGCTGCTTACCCAAATCCCTCTTGGGCTCCCACTGATGTCATTTTCTGATATTATATTGTTAGTAGCGGTATAACTGATTAAAATGCCGCGACCACTGTTACTCCGTAAGGTATTGTTGTTGATTTGATTAGTATCTCCTTCAATAAAAATACCACCCCAGAATCCTTGGTTTTCCGCTATTATATTGTTCGTAACAATGTTATAGGAAGAATCGGAAGAAATAGACAATCCAAAGCCGTTCGTATAAAAGCTGCTATGTATAAGTGAGAATCCTGAGAAATAGATGTTGCATGTCTTTAATTGTACGATTGATGTTCTCTCATGTTGACCATCGATAATTGTGGTGTTCTTGTCTTCACCTAAGATCGTTAGGGATTTAGAGATAGCCAAACTTTCGTTATATGTCCCATGGAAGACGTATACTGTATCACCTTCACTCGCATTATCAATCGCATCTCGAATCCTTGTATAATTCCCAGGCCCGCTCCCACCGACGTACAACCAATTCCCTTGGGACGCGGGTCCCTTTTGAGTTTCTGCGACGCAGGGGGATATGCCAATACTTACGAAGAAAAGGAGTATACCAACAACGATTGCTTTTTCAATGGACGTTCCTTGTGTCATGACTTTCCCCCATTGTTCATTTTTTTATAACTTCGTTTTCCCTTAAAAACCTTTGTTTTTCTGGTTTCATCGTTGATTTTTCTTCTCTACGGGTCGTCAACCTTAATATAGAATCATTGTATACGTGCCATGGGAGTTCTATGGATCATCTTTTCAACAAGAAAATGGAGACACTACAACGCAAGAAGCTCCAGGAGCTGCAGCTGGAGCGGTTACGAAGCACGGTTCATCGGGTGTATGAACATGTTCCGCATTATCAGAAGAAGTTCAAGGAACTTGGTGTGACCCCAGCGGACATCAAGACACTGGAGGACATCAGGAAGCTACCGTTTACGACAAAGGATGATTTGCGGAAGAATGCACCGTTCGGGATGATGACGACGTCGTTGGAGGACTGCATCGAGCTGCATGCCTCATCAGGTACGACCGGTGTACCGGTGACCGCATGTTATACTCGTGGTGACCTGGAGGTCTGGTCTGAGGTCATGGCACGGTGCTTGTCGATGTCTGGTC
>CAYXPY010000018.1:25743-34863 GCA_964467345.1 uncultured Thermoplasmatales archaeon
GGTGACCTGGAGGTCTGGTCTGAGGTCATGGCACGGTGCTTGTCGATGTCTGGTCTGACGAAAAAAGACGTGTTCCAGAACCCGATCCCATATGGGACGTTCACCGGTGCCTTTGGGTTCCATTATGGGGCGCAGAAGATCGGGGCGTTGGTGATCCCCTCTGGGCAGGGGCAGTCTGAGCGGCAGATCAAGCTGATGGATTATTATGGGACGACGTTTATTTCAGGGGTCGCCTCGTATGCGATGCGCCTGGGGCAAGTGGCCGTGGAGATGGGTCTTGATCCGAAGAAGTTGCATGTGCGCAACGGCTTGTTCGGCGCGGAGATGTTCACCCCTGGTCTGAAGAAACGGATCATGGAAACCTGGGATATGGATGTGCATGATATCTATGGTCTGACGGAGATGTGCGGTCCTGGGGTGTCTACGGACTGTGACCAGCATGACGGGTTGCATCTCTGGGAGGATCATTTCTTTGTGGAATGCGTCGACCCACTGACGCTTGAACCGGTCGGGGTCGAGGAGGAAGGTGAGATTGTTCTGACGACGTTGACGAAGGAGGGTATGCCGTTGCTGCGGTACCGGACACGGGATATCGCGAAGTTGTATGATCAAGCGGTGTGTTCGTGTGGTCGGACGCATGTGCGTCATTCGATGATCAAGGGGCGGTCTGATGATATGGTCATCATCCGAGGGACCAACATCTACCCGGGTCAGGTGGAGTCTGTCCTGATGAACAACCAGTTGGTGGGGGGGAACTGGCGGATGGTGCTGACCACGGAAAATGATGTTGACATGCTCACCGTGGAGGTGGAGACAAAGCAGCGGCTGAGTCTGGCGGACACCGAGCAGCTTGCTGGGAAACTAAAAAGCGACATCCAATCCGTTATCGTGTTCACCCCGCGGGTGGATGTGCTGCCGCCCAACACCATCCTCGAAACAGGTTTAAAGGCAAAACGGGTTATCGATAACCGTCAGAAGGAGTAAGATATGAACACGGTTGTGAAGCACCTGCTTTCGGGCAGGTCTGGTGCGCTTGCAGAAAACGAGGTAAAGGATCTCATGCGTGCGTATGGGATTGCGACGACACAGTACCAGGTGGTTCGATCGGAGAAGGACCTTGAGAGACTCTCTGTGCGTTTTCCGGTCGCCCTGAAGGTCTGTTCATCGAAAATCCTGCATAAGACCGATGTGGGCGGTGTGAGGTTGAATATTCGGGATGCTGGTGAGTTGAAAGAGGCGTTCAAGGAGTTCCGCCGGAAGTTCCCCGCTGAGGATCTTTTGGTGGATCAGATGGAGGAGAAAGGAGTGGAGATGATCGTCGGTCTGGTGCAGGACCCCAGTTTCGGTCTGTCCATCATGTGTGGGATAGGGGGGATCTTCACGGAGTTGTACAAGGATGTGTCGTTCCGTGTGGTACCGATCGATGAGTATGATGCTGCTCAGATGGTTGGGGAGCTGAAGGGTAAGAAGCTGCTGGAGGGGTTCCGCGGGATGAAGGCGGACAAGCAGCTGTTTATTGAGTTGGTATTGAAGGTCTCACGGCTGGGTGAGGAGCTCATTGATCAGGTTGATCAGATGGACCTCAACCCGGTGTTTGTGTATACGGATCGCATCTGTGTCGTGGATGCGAAACTTCTCTTAAAATAACGATCATGGTGGAGTAGAGTGTCATGAAAGCAGCACAGAAAATTGCATACAAGGTCAAGGATATCAGCCTTGCAGGGCTTGGTCGGAAGGAAATACAGATCGCGGAAAAGGAGATGCCTGGGCTTATGGCGGTCCGGGAGAAGTATGGTCCCCGGAAGCCGTTGAAAGGGGCGCGGATCTCCGGTAGTCTGCATATGACGGTGCAGACCGCGGTGCTCATTGAGACGTTACGGGCGCTTGGTGCGCAGGTCCGGTGGGCAAGCTGCAATATCTTCTCGACGCAGGATCATGCGGCTGCGGCGATAGCCAAAGCCGGTGTGCCGGTGTTCGCCTGGAAGGGGGAGAGTCTTGCGGAGTACTGGTGGTGTACGCAGCAGGCCCTTGATTTTGGGGACGGGAAAGGTCCTGAGTTGATCGTGGATGATGGCGGGGATGCGACGTTGATGGTGCATAAGGGTGTCGAGGTGGAGAAGACCCCATCGCTTCTCAAGAAAGATTATTCCAAGGAAGGAAAGGATTTCGAGGAGCTGATGAAGTTGTTGAAGCAGATTCACACGAAGGATCCTACCTACTGGTCTACCCGGGTCACACAGATCCGGGGGGTGTCTGAGGAGACGACGACCGGGGTGCATCGGTTGTATCAAATGCTTGAGGCGAGGTCTTTGTTGTTTCCCGCGTTCAATGTGAATGATTCGGTGACGAAATCAAAGTTCGATAACCTGTACGGGTGTCGGGAGAGTCTGGCTGATGGGATCAAGCGGGCTACGGATGTGATGGTCGCTGGCAAGACCGTGGTGGTCTGCGGGTATGGTGATGTCGGCAAGGGGTGTTGTCAGTCGATGCGTGGGTTCGGTGCCCGGGTGATTGTGACCGAGGTCGATCCGATTTGTGCGTTGCAGGCGGTCATGGAAGGCTATGAGGTCAAGACCGTGGAGGAGTGCCTGTCTGAGGGGAACATTTATGTGACTGCGACTGGGTGTAAGGATGTGATCACGCTAGCTCATATGAAGGGGATGCGTGACCAGGCGATTGTCTGTAACATCGGTCATTTTGACCATGAGATCCAGGTCGGGAAGTTGGATGATGCAAAGGGAGTGAAGAAGGTTCCAATCAAACCGCAGGTGGATAAGTATGTGTTCCCTGATGGTCATGAGATTTTTGTTCTGGCGGAGGGTCGGTTGGTGAACCTGGGCTGTGCGCATGGGCATCCGAGTTTTGTGATGAGTAATTCGTTCACGAACCAGGTGCTTGCGCAGATGGAGCTGTGGCAGAAGAAGCATCCGGTGGGGGTGTATATGCTACCGAAGATTCTTGATGAGGAGGTCGCACGCTTGCATCTGGGGAAGCTTGGGGTGCGACTGACGAAATTAAGTAAAGAGCAGGCTGCGTATATCGGTGTGCCGGTGAACGGTCCGTATAAGCCTAATCATTATCGGTACTAACGAAACAGCGTCTTTTCAGGCAGAAAAAGAGAAATAAAAAAAAAATATAGGTGAAAGGAGGAAGGGGGATTGATCATGAATAGAGGAATTTCCTTCTTTCAATTTTTATCCATACGTCGGATAATTCGTCTTCCCGATAATCGTCGATGACGTTACACATAGTTATTATTATATACTTTGTACTATTTAATATTGTCGATTCTTATATCGACGATTGACGAAAAATGGAGTGGTTTCAACGCATACGTTAAAGAAAGCCCAACGCATTTGCCGCCCACAACTATGATCACCCTCATCGGAACCGGCCATGTCTTCAACCTCAGCGCAGCGCTCCTTGCCACCTTCGACGAGAAACAACCCCAGGTCATCGGCGTCGAACTCGACCCCCAACGATACCAAGCCATCCTCCTGCGAAACACCGACCCCACCTCCTATCAAAACGCACGAAAAAACCTCCCACTCATCTACAGGCTCCTTGCCCAATTCCAAGAAAGCATGGCAGAGCAATACGGCGTCAACGCCGGAGACGAAATGCTCTCCGCAGTCACCTACGCCCACTCACACCAACTCCCCGTCGCCTTCATCGACACCAACGCCCAATCCCTCTTCACCACCATGTGGAAGACCATGCCGTTTTTCGAAAAACTCCGCTTGCTTTTCTCCGGCTTCGGAGGCCTGTTCGTCAGCAAGAAACGAGTCGAACAGGAGCTGAAGAACTACCAGCAGAACTACGACGTCTACCTCGAGGAAATCGGCAGGAAGTTCCCCACCATCAAAAAAACACTCATCGACGACCGCAACACCCACATGCTGAACAGACTCATCGAGCTACACGGCCAATATCAACGCATCGTCGCCTGCGTCGGAGACGGACACGTTCCAGGCATCTCACAGCTACTGGAACAAAAACAGATCCCATTTGAGACGATCCGGTTACAGCAACTCCAAAGCTATCAACCACCGCAGACCGATGGAACAAGTGCTCATTTCTCCATCAACTATCAACCCCTTTAATACATGTAATTTCTAAGGGTCATCACTCACATCTAGCCCTGGAGTACTCTCTTCTTATCATCCTGCGAAAGGTTTAATACCACTCGTAAATTACACGCAGCCTAGACAACACAGATGTTGGATTCCTATGTATATTGTTATCGTCGGGGCTTCTGGTATCGGCAAGCGGTTAACTGAGCTTGCGTTAAGCGAGAAACATCATAACGTCGTCGTCATCGATAAAAACGAGGAACGATGTGAGTACATCGCTCGTAAGTTCGATGCCATCGCCATAAACGCTGATGCGACACAAGAAGAGACCCTTGATGAACTTGACATCAAAAAAGCAGATGTCCTCATCGCCACCACAACCGATGATGCCACAAACCTCCTCGTCGTCTCCCTAGCAAAAAACAGGGGTGTCAAAAACCTCATCGCCGTGGTCAACCAAGAGGAAAGCAAACCACTCTACATGGAAAAAGGAGTCAAGATCATCAACAAACCAGACGTCGTCGTCGCAGAGATGATTTACACCTGCATCAAACACCCCACCATCGAAGGCTTCTTAAACGTTGATAATTACGCCGAGGTCGTCAGACTGCCACTTCTTCAAAAATCATCCTTCGTCCAGAAGACGATTACCGACATCTGGACGCAACACAAAAGCCTGGTCATCGCCATCGAACGAGACGATCGGTTCATCATCCCCACCGGTGACCTTACGTTACGCGGTGGTGACATCATCACCATCATCGTGGAAAAAGACCGGGTCGATAAAGTCGTCAATATGTTCTCTGATTAAGATATTTCATTTTTTTTTTCTTTTTATGAAAACACAGGATTCCATCAGAGGATGTTACGCTTAATCCCCAACAATGACCGTAGTAACACGAGCACGGGGATGATTTCTAACCGGCCGATCCACATATTGATCATCAGCATGATTTTCGCTACGGGATCCATTGACATCGTTGTCAACCCAACAGATAACCCCACGTTCCCTTGCGCTGAACACACCTCAAAGAGGATGTTGCCGATGGTCTGGCTGGGGTAGATGAAGGAAATGACAAAGAAACCAGCGATGAGCATCAGCACCCAGATAAAAGAGACGATCGCCGCCTCGTTGACAAGATCCACCGCTTCTTTCTCAGGCAGAGCCCGTCCACCGAATCTTCTGATGAACACCCGTCGTGAAAACGAAATGCTGCGTTTCACCCGCCAGCCTGCTCCTTTCATCAAGAGGATCGCCCGGAAAAGCTTGATGCCTCCAGCTGTTGAACCGGCGGCTCCTCCGATGATCATCGCAATCGATAGTAGTAGTTTTGCGGAATCTGTCCAGGTGTTGATATCCACGGTGCTCAAACCGGTGGTCGTCAGCGCGGAGACGAACTGGAAACCAGAGTCCCGTATAACATACACGAGGTTACTTCCGTTCGAAAGATTCTGATGCTGTAGGTTGATGAGCACCAGGAGGGCAAGACCAAGCAGGACACAGGTGATCATCGCCTTGTGTTGGGCATCGGAGAAAAAACGTCTGATCCTGCCTTTCAAGAGATCATAATGCGCCGCAAACGCTATCGCCCCTGCTAGCATCAGCAGGACGATGTAGAGTTGGCTGAGCGTTGAAAAACCAGCGATACTATTATCTGTGACGCTAAACCCACCGGTCGCAAGCGCGGTCATCGCATGGTTCAAGGACTCCCACATGCTCATCCCATTTGGGAAGAAGTAACTGATGATCATCAGCCCAATGATCCCCACTATGGTATAGAACAAGAAGATCCACCAGATGGTCCGAACCGTCGACACAATCGACGGATGGGTACGCTTTTCCCGAGCCTCTCCCCGATACAGGACATAGGATCCAACCCCGGGTCGAGCAAGAATCGACAGCGTCAGCACAATGACCCCGACACCCCCGATCCACTGGATCCAGGTGCGCCAGAACTGCAGGCTGTAGGGGAGTAACTGCTCTTTATCCACCATGGTTAGTCCGGTGCCTGTCCAGCCTGACATCGACTCAAAGAAAGCTGACAATAGATCCATCGATGCACCGCTGTTCAAGTGATAAGGCATCATAAGGAAAGGGATGGTGCTGATGAGGGGGATGAACACCCATCCGAGTGCCGCGGTCACCATAGCGCTTTTGAAATTTGCAGGTTCCGCGTGCTGGAAGAGAAAAAACATAACAGCGCCCAGGAGAAGGAACAGCAGACAGGTGATGAGCAGAGGGAATATCGCATAGTATTCATGGAAATAGAGAGGAACAAGCAATGGGATAAAGCTCATCGCCCCGACAGCGACGAATATGTTGCTTAGATCCCTGAGAACCGTGTTCAGGTCACTCATCTTTTATTGCTCCATCCTCATGTACCCCTGCCTTGTTTCAAAGGACATCTGAAGGCAGAAAAAATCCTGTGTTATCGTATGGTCATCACTCGGAAGATAACTCCGGTTCCTTTCAACTCTGCTTGTATCTTGTCAGCAAAGGCGACTATCTCTTTTGGGCTTACGATCTTGTTCCAATCATAGAGGAAATCGTGTTCACCAATCCCTGGTTTCAATCCTAGGGCCATCAGTTTGCGCTGTATCTCTGATGGTTTTTCACCATCTGCGCACATATAGAGATCGACGTAGGTTTCCATAGACTCACGAGAAGCACAAGCTGCTTCGTAGATAAAAATATTGCGAAAAAGAAGAAAGAAGGCTGGTTCTTTTTTCCTCTCAGGAAGATGCTTACAGGAAAGACATCCTGTATGAGGTATTCCGTTTTGCCAACTTTTAAGAATCATGCGGAGATGTTCTCTTTTACTGATACTGGGCCTGTAGCCTAGCCTGGATTGGGCGGCAGTCTCCTAAGCTGCAGATCGCGGGTTCGAATCACGTTTGAGACGATCAGGGTACAGCAACGATTAAACTGGAAGAAAACACCATTTTGATGGTTCCACTGGACATTTCTGCATCAATTATAATCCCCCATGAAAAACGAAAAGTCCTCTCCAGGAACATATTTTTATCCTACATAATTTTATATACAACACCAAACATTAGTAAGAAAGAACAGTATTGCAATATGTGGGGATCCTATGAAAAAGATACTTGTAGTATTGTTGATTCAGATCATGGTAGCGACACCTGTTTTTGCTCTAAATACTCCATCGCAAACGCTACAGTCGATGAAAACCGCTGAACAATCATCCACGATTGACTGGTGGCCGATGTTCTGCCATGACGAGGCACTCACCGCAAACACCACCGCACCCGCTCCAGATATCACACAGTTACTCTGGAGCCATACGGTCGCTGATTGGATTGAGTCTTCGCCGTCGATCATCGATGGGAAGGTCTACATCGCGACCTGCAACTGGTGGAAAGGTCGTATCCATTGTCTGGACCTGTATAACGGCTCGTTCCTCTGGAACTACACAGTGAACGATCAACTCTACTCCTCCCCAGCAATCGTCGATGACAAAGTCTATATCGCCTCATTAAACGGAAGAATCATCTGTGTGAATGCATCCACAGGACAGCAGCTCTATAACGTGCTGCTTGACACCGATATCCTGATGCAAAGCTCACCCGTGGTGTACGACGGGAAAATCTACATAAGCTGCACTAATGAGTATCCATCAGAGAACCGAAGTAAACTCTACTGCTTGGATGAGGAGAACGGATCTATCGTCTGGTTTAATGATACCGAGAACGCCCGGGATATTTCTCCTGCGGTGGTCAACGACAAAGTCTATGGTGCTGGTGCTGGCAACCTCCTGACCTGTTTTGACGCCCAAACCGGGGAGATGATCTGGCGATCCACAGAACAGATCACCACCGGTCATCCAGTGGTCTGTGGAGACAACATCTACGGGACTTCCGATTCCATGGTCTATTGCGTTCAAGAGGGACTGACCCATTGGGAGCTCCCCCTCAAAACAGGGTTCCTGGTGGCATCCACACTCGCCGTCGGAAACGGAAGAGTGGTCGTTGGCGCTCTCAACCCGTACGCCTCCATCCCCGGGATGATCCAATGCATCAACAGTGAGACCGGAGTTGAATACTGGAATTATTCATCGGTCAACAACGGGGAATATAACGCCAAACCCACGATTGCTCAGAATCGACTCTTTATCGTCGAGGACATCGGCGTCGGACTGGACCGGAATGCGCGTCTGTGCGGTCATGACCTCTTCACCGGTGAGCTTCTCACTAACCATTATGTGAACCCAGATACGATGAACTATGTCTATGGGACACCATCGATAGCTGATGGCTTAGTCGTGATCGGCTCAGCAGAAGGAGATGGCTCGTCCTCCTGGGGTGGGATTTACTGTTATGGGCAGGTGACCGTCCATCAACCTATCCTTTCGATTGCAAACATTTCTGGTGGGAAAGGGTTGACCATTACGATCCAGAACACCGGGGATGCCAACGCGACTGGGGTGAATGGAGATATCCTCATCACTGGCGGTCTGTTCATTCATCAAGGAACCTACGTGTTCCCAGACTCTATTCCCGCTGGTGAAACAGCAGCCGTCACTGTCCCACTCTTCGGTTTTGGTCTTGGGTTCTTCAAGGATTTGCCACAGGTTTCAGTCAATATCACCTGTACTGAAGGCTCCACAGCATCAGCATTACAAGCGTTCAAGCTGTTTTTGTCCAGGGCAACGATTGTTTAGAACATCTACTAATATCACCGGAGAAGGTTGTCTTTTTCTTTTTTTTTCTTTTCGATTAAAAAATAAATGTACATGATAGCTAAGAGAAAGACTCTTATTAAACAAAACGATAATGCCGACGTATGGGCCTGTAGCCTAGCCTGGATTGGGCGGCAGTCTCCTAAGCTGCAGATCGCGGGTTCGAATCCCGCCAGGTCCGCTTTCAGTTTCTCCTGTTAAAAAAATCAAAACAACCCGGTTTTTTAGGGGTTTTTTGGCCTGGTTCTCTCCTGTTTAGCTGTTCTACTTCTGCCCGGTCCGTCTAAAAAACTTTTTCAAAAGCTTAATATGCTCGTAAACATATACACCATACTTAACAAAAATGT
>CAYXPY010000019.1:0-32590 GCA_964467345.1 uncultured Thermoplasmatales archaeon
TATGGCCTGTATTCCAGAATTTAAGACCCACTTTAGGAACTACTGGCCAAGGCAACAACATTTATATACCAATTCTTTTATGCCTTACTTCCCTGTCTCTACCAGACATGATCGGGCAATTCTCCAAGAATCCCGGTAAGAAACAATCCAAATGATTTTTGATTGTTTCGGAAATGTCACGGTTGAGACGCAGTGAAACAACTAATATTTACAAGACAAAAATAGAGGATATATTATGGCAGATATCCACCATCCAAAACGAGGGTCGCATGGCTATTGGCCACGGAAACGAGCAAAAACAGAAACGCCCCACATTAAAAGCTGGGCGCAAGGGAACGATAAACCAAAAATCCAAGCGTTCTTTGGCTATAAAGCTGGGATGACCCATGCATTCATCGTCGACTACCGACCGACTTCCACTACATCAGGAAGGGAAGTTAAAATGGCAGTCACTGTCGTTGAAACACCACCTATGAAAGTCGCAGCGGTACGAACTTACCAGCGATCCGCCTATGGATTGCAGTGCGTCGGAGAGGTATGGGCGGAAAAAATCGACCCTGAACTAGACCGGAGAATCCCTCTTGTTAAAAATCAAAAAGAACAAAACTGGGACATTACGAAAGATGCTGAGGAAATCAGGGTAATCATCTACACCCAACCGAAACTTGTCACCGGTTCAACAAAGAAAGCACCAGAGATAAGTGAGGTGAAGATCGGTGGAGGAACCATTGAAGATCAAATCAAATACGCAAAAGAAATCCTTGGAAAAGAACTGAAAATCAACGATGTCATAAACGAAGGAGACATGCTTGATACCATCGCGGTCACCAAGGGAAAAGGATGGCAAGGCACCATCAAGAGACACCACGTGAAACTTCTCCATCATAAAAACTCAAAACATCGACGAATGATTGGTACCGCAGGTTCCTGGCACCCCAGCTGGGTGCAAGCAACCGTCCCACAAGCAGGACAAATGGGATATCACCAACGAACCGAATACAACAAACGTGTCTTAAAAATCGGAGAAAACGGTGAGGAAATCACCCCGGCAGGTGGATTCCCTAACTATGGTACAATCCGAAATTCCTACATTCTCATTCATGGTTCCATCCCAGGACCGGTCAAACGACTCATCGGTATGAGAGATGCAGTACGATATCAACGTGGTGTGAAAATCCAAAAACCTGAGATTACGTATATCTCTACAACCAGTAAACAAGGGGCCTAATCATGACAAAAGTCAATATTTACGGATTAGATGGAACGGTAAAGGAAAAAATCGATCTCCCTAAAATCTTTGAGACACCCTATCGTCCAGATATCATAAAGAAATCATTTGAGGTCATTCATTCAAACAAACGCCAGCCCTATGGTTCAGACCCTCTGGCCGGAACCAGACATGCAGTTGCCTCAGTTGGAAAAGGCAGAGGTATGTCACGGGTACCCCGCTTGACACAGGGACAAGCAGCAGCTCTCGCCCCCAATGTTGTTGGTGGCAGACGCGCCCATCCTCCAAAGATAGAGCGGGTGTGGAAAGAGAAAATGAACAAAAAAGAAAACCAGCTCGCCCGAAACTCAGCGCTTGCTGCAACCGCAACAAAAGAAGTCGTGGCAAAAAGAGGACATCAGTTCGATGAGAAAATCACCTTGCCTATTGTCATCGAAGATGACTTTGAGAAAATAAAAAAGACAAAAGAAGTCATCGAAGTCTTGGAAAAAATCGGTATTTACACTGATATAGAACGGGCGGCGAACGGTACGCACATACGTGCAGGAAAAGGAAAGATGCGAAGCCGGAGATACCGTCAGCCCAAATCAGTACTCATCGTCTCCTTAAAGGATGGTATTGAAAAAAGCTCACAGAACCTCAGTGGCGTTGATATTACAAAACCACATCAATTAAACATTGAACTTCTTGCACCAGGCGGAGTTGCTGGCAGGCTTACCATTTTTACTAAATCTGCCTTACATAAAATCGGGGGTGCTAAATAATGGCAATGGATCCCTATTCAATCGTTTTATATCCATTTGTGACCGAGAAATCAATGAGTCATATGGAGAAAAACAACGCATTGGAATTTATGGTGAAAAGAACCGCGAATAAAGCAGTTATTAAGAAAGCCGTTGAAAAAATGTTCTCTGTAAAGGTAAAATCAGTAAACACACGGATAACCCCGAAAGGAAAACACGCAACCGTCGTTTTCATGCCTGAATACAAGGCAGAGGATCTTGGTATGCGCATAGGAGTCTTCTAAAGAGGTGAACCATGGGAAAGAACCTTATCCAACAGCGCCGAGGGCGAGTCCGAGGCCGCTATAACGTACCGTCACATAAATATCGAGGCAACATCCAGTATACGAATGACAGAAATACCAAAGGAGTCGTTGAAGGACTCATGCATGACCCAGGACGAAGCGCTCCTGTCGCTGAAATACGAATGCCGAACAACAAAAAGGTTTTGATGATAGCAACCGAGGGAACCTCAGTCGGACAAGAGATTAAATTCACCGCAAGCAGAGCTGATTGTGAAATTGGAAATATCATGCCTATTGGCAATATCCCTGAAGGGTACCCGATTTATAATATCGAAATCACGCCAGGTGATGGTGGTAAAATGGTCCGGGCTGGTGGAAGCGGTGCGTATGTCATCTCCCATGATGCTAAAAAAACAATCATACGACTCCCCTCCGGTCAATTCAAGACATTAGATTCATTATGTCGGGCGACCGTCGGTATTGCCGCCGGTGGTGGACGACAAGAAAAACCATTCATGAAAGCAGGGAAGAAATGGCATGCCCAACGTGGCAAAGGAAGGAATTATCCTGTTGTCCGAGGA
This sequence comes from uncultured Thermoplasmatales archaeon, assembly GCA_964467345.1. Lineage (GTDB taxonomy): Archaea > Thermoplasmatota > E2 > DHVEG-1 > DHVEG-1 > SM1-50. Next base: position 2,837 of record CAYXPY010000019.1, read on the forward strand.
GTTGCTATGAACCCTGTGGATCATCCTCATGGTGGTGGAAGTCACCAGCATGTTGGTAAACCAAGCTGTGTCCCCCGCGGTGCACCCCCCGGTAGGAAAGTTGGAAATATTTCTGCTCGGAGGACTGGAAGCGGAAGAAGGTAGTGACTATGGCGCAAATAAAATTTGGTTCAGCAGCAAAAAGCAGAAGGAAGCGAGAGAGGAAAAAAGTCGAGATTCGGAAAAAGGAGTTCCAGTTCCATGGCAAAAGCCTTGAGGAGCTCCAAAAACTCTCAATAGACGAACTCATGCCCATGCTTACTTCACGCTGCCGAAGGACATTGAAGAGAGGACTATCCAAAGACGAGAATAAATTGATGGAAGATATTAAGAACGCAAAACAAGGGGATATCATTAAGACTCATTGTCGAAACATGATCGTACTCCCTCATTTTGTTGGTCATAATCTGCTTATTCACAACGGAAAAGAATTCGAAAGAATCAACATACAGCCCCAGATGATCGGGCATTATCTTGGAGAATTTGCATTAACACGTAAGAAAGTAAAACACACTGGACCTGGTGTCGGAGCAACCAGAGGATCCAAATTCATGCCATTGAAGTGATGAACCATGCCAAAATATTCAGCTGAGAGAGACTCAGAAAAAAGCGCACGAGCCTTTGGATACGAACTGCATTGTTCCCAGAAGGACTCTATGAACCTTGCCCATGCGTTGCGAGGGATGACTGTTGAAGAGGCAAAGAAATATCTCGAAGAAATCATCGCCTTGAAACGACCACTCCCAGCGATATACCATAATAAGAAAAGACTGCATCAGAAAGGCATAGGCCCAGGAAGCTTCCCGGAGAAAGCGGCACGCTACATGTTAAAAGTCGTCAAAAACGCAGAGAACAATGCTGAATACAAAGGCTTTGATGTTGACAAAATGAAGATAACCCATATCTCAGCGTATCAAGGCAGAATCATCCGCGGGATCATGCCTCGTGCCCATGGCAGAGCCACTGATAAAAATGAAACGACGACGGATGTTGAAATCATACTTGAAGAGGTAGAATAATGGCAAATGAACGCAAGTTTATCAGGGAGAATGCAAAGCGATCGCTAATAAAAAAGTTCCTTGTCAAAGAAATCGAAGGCGCTGGTTTTGGTGGAATGAATATCCAGCGTACCCCCATTGGAACCAGAGTCAACATTCTTGTCGAGCGGCCAGGTATGGTCATCGGGAAGAGTGGTGTTAAAATCAAGGAGCTGACCGATTCCATCAAAACAAAGTTCAGTGTCGATAATCCTCAAATCGAGATTCAGGAAGCCGGCTCAAACGCATCGCTTAATGCCCAGATCATGGCTGAGAAACTTGCAGAAGCACTCGAACGAGGATGGCATTTCAGACGAGCGGGTCATTCGACAGTACGGCGGATTATGCAAGCAGGTGCAAAAGGCTGCCAGGTGATCCTTGCAGGGAAACTGACAGGAGAACGACATCGGACAGAGAAATTCACAGAAGGACATGTGAAATATTGCGGTGAAACAGCAAAGGAAGTCATGGATGTCGGATTGGCAACTGCGAAACTCAAACCCGGTGTGCTTGGTGTCAAAGTAAGAATCATGAAGCCGGATTCCAAACTTCCTGATGAGATTTCATATAAACTTGTAGCGAAAGAGGAAGTAAAACCGGAAGCAAAAGTCGAAGCAAAGCAACCGGACATTAAACTTGAGAAAAAAACAGACATTAAACAGATTACCAAGATAGCGGGAATTGGACCTTCGGTGGTGAAAAAACTAGAGAAAGCAAAAATCACCTCCCTTGAGGAGCTGTTCACCATGAACCTTGATGATCTCATCGCTATCGATGGCATTGGGAACAAAACCGCTGAATTAATCGTGAAAAACATAAGAAAATTGTTAGAAGAGGGTACTGAAGATGGCTCTCAAAGTTAAAGAAATCAGGCAAATGAGTCCTGAGGAACAGAATGAAAAACTCAAAGAATTGAAAGAAGAACTTATGCATGAACGTGGGGTATCTGCCATGGGAGGCTCATCACCGTCTCCTGGGAAGATCCGGCAGATACGGCAATCCATCGCTCGGATTCTTACGATCATGCAGGAGGAAGGAGAACACAAATGAGTGATATATGCCCAAAATGTGGCCTCCCAAAAGAAATCTGTGTCTGTGAAGAAATCGCACGAGAACAACAAAGCATCACAATCGCGGTTGACAAGAGACGGTATGGGAAGACAATGACGGTCGTTGATGGTCTGAATCCCCATGACCTTGACATGAACGCCCTCGTCAGCAACCTCAAATCGATCTGTGCCTGCGGTGGAACCATCAAAGAAGGCAGAATTGAGCTACAGGGAGACCATCGAACAAGGGTAAAAGAAGCATTGGAAAAACTTGGATTCACTGTTGACGTGATTTAATCAGCTGCTCTGACGCACCCTAGGTGTGTCAAGGAAGAACAATACCTATGGAGCCTGACTCAATCGCCAGCGATGAACTCATCGGAAGGATGGTCACCATCATCGAATGCACCGATCCTACCTGGGTGAATCAAAAAGGACTCATCATCGATGAGACACAACATACGTTCCTCATCGAGATGGAGAAGAAACAAAAACGAATCGCGAAGCAAACAGCAACGTTTGCCTTCGACTATCATGGTAAACAAACCATCGTGAAAGGTTCACGATTGGTGTATCGACCTGAAGATAGAATAAAAAAAACAAGGTGAAGACATTGGCAGAAAAAAAACAAGCACGAGACATAGGGTTGAATGTCAAACCCCCCAGCAACAGCTGCAACGATAAGGATTGTCCGTTTCATGGGACCTTACCGGTGCGAGGGCAAGTATTTATGGGAACCGTGGTTTCAACCAAGAGGCAAAACACCGTCTCTGTCGAACGAGAGTTCATGCATTATGTGAAGAAGTACGAGCGGTACGAGAAACGAACATCGACCTATCATGCCCACTGTCCACCCTGTATGAGCCTCAGCCCAGGTGATACCGTCCGTATTGCAGAATGCCGGCCTTTAAGCAAAACAGTGTCGTTCGTGACAATCGAAAAAATCTAAGAATGGTGAAAGGAAAATGAAAGGAATAGCAGGTAGAATGATGCGAGGGTTGCCCGTTGGCGCCCGTCTTACGTGTATCGATAACACTGGTGCGAAAGTTGTTCAAATCATCATGACTGTGAAAATAAAAGGTGTCCATCGTCGGAGCCCGACTGCTGGTGTCGGTGATTTAGTCATCGTCAGCGTCAAAAAAGGGGCAACGGAGATGAGACGACAGATCCTCAAGGCGGTCATTGTCCGTCAGAGACGCCCGTTCCGACGCCCTGATGGTCTTATGGTTCAATTCGAGGATAACGCAGCTGTACTCATTACCGATACGGGAGAAACCAAAGGTACGATGATCAAAGGCCCTGTCGCGATAGAGGCTGCGGAGCGATGGCCAAAAATCGCTGCATTAGCAGCAACAATCCTGTAAAGTGAGTGATATGACATCAATAAAACCAAGAAAGCAACGATACATGCTCCATAACGCTCCTCTCCATAAAAAGAGGAAATGGATTTCTTCGCATTTGGCAGAAAACCTTCTGTTGAAATACGACCGGCGAAGCCTGCCTGTTGTCAAGGGAGATACGGTCAAAATCATGCGAGGGAACTTCCGTGGACATGAGGATAAAATCGTAAAAGTAAACGTGCGGGATCAAACCGTGGAGATTGAAGGAGTCACCATCACCACAGCAAAGGGCACGAAGTTGGCCAAACCGATTCATGCAAGCACCTTGCTTATCACAAAACTCAACGTCACGGACAAATGGCGACGCAAGAAACTGGAGAGCGGACTTTCAGAGACCAGCAAGAAAGAACTCGAAAAGGAAGCCGAAGAACAACTCAAGATCCTTGAGGCTGAAAAGAAAGCTGCAGAGGAAGCAGCCAAAGAAGAAGAGAAACTGAAAAAGAAGGAAGAAGAAGAGCCGGCCCCAGAGGAAGAGCCAACCGCACAGACCCCCGCGCAGACCGAAGAACCGGTTGTCGAAGAAAAACCAGCAGAGGAACCACCCGCGGAAAAAACCGAAGAACCAGTAAAAAAGAAGCCTGCCGTTAAAAAAACTCCTGCTAAAAAAACAACAAAAAAGAAAAAAGAAGAAGGTGAACCATGAGCAAACACCTCAAAAGACTTGCAGCACCCCGGGTGTTACGAATCCCTCGAAAAGAACGAGCATTGACGATTCGTGCCGCACCAGGACCACATCGGTTCGAACAAGCAATACCTCTCGGGTTGCTCGTCCGGGATTATCTGGGTTTATGCGACACGTATAAAGAAGCAAGGAAAATCGTCTCCAATGGTGATGTCCTCGTCGATGGGGTAAAACGGAAGGATTACAAGTTCCCCTGCGGGATGATGGATGTTATCAGCATTCCAAAAATGCGCAAGTACGTCCGAATCCTCTATGATAGAAACGGAAAACTCGCCCTGGTCTCCATTTCAGAAAGCGATGCGGAATGGAAACTGTGCCGTATACAGAACAAGACCGTGATAAAAGGAAAAAAGGTGCAGTTGAACCTCCATGACGGAAAAAACAAGCTCGTCGAGAAGGACGAATACAAAACAGGGGATGTCCTGAAACTCTCCTTCAAGGAGAGCAAAATCGATGAGGTATACAAATTTGAGAAAGGAACAGTGACGATGATTACCGGTGGTACGCATGTCGGGGAGATCGCAAGCATTGAAGATATCCAGGTTGTCGCGTCATCAAAACCAAATCTGGTGGTGCTCAAAGGGGAAAATGAGTTTTCAACGATCGCAGAGTATGTCTTTCCCATCGGCAAAACAAAACCTGCTATCACAATCCCTGAGGTGACAATGCAATGAGCGCAAAAAGCACAGCAGCATCAAAAACCAAAAAAACAAAGGCATCCTCAAAAAAAGCTGCTCTCAAGAAAAAAGAACCTACACAAGCGATGAAACCTCATATCGCCAAAGTAACAGTGAACATCGGTGTTGGGGAAGCAGGGGAGAAACTCAAGAAAGCAGAGACCGTTCTTCAAGGTGTCACGAAACAAAAACCCGTACAAACTCTCTCAAAAACCACTAACAAAGACTGGGGTCTTCGTAAGTTCATGCCGATCGGTTGTAAGGTGACACTTCGAAAGAAAGCTGCGGAGACGTTCCTTGCCAGTGCATTAAAAATCCGGGAAAACAGGATCGCAGAGTATTCCTTTGACGATCAAGGGAATTTCTCCTTCGGGGTCCCAGACCATACCCTCTTTGAGGGGCAAAAGTACGATCCGAACATCGGTATCTTTGGTATGGACATCTGTGTTACTGTTGAAAAACCCGGTTATCGGATTAAACATCGCCGAGTCGATCGACGTAAAATACCACAACGTCATGAACTCAGCAAAGAAGACACCATGAAATATATTACTGAAACATTTAACGTCGAGGTCGTAGAATGAGGATCAAAGAGCGTAAGAAGGTATATGGCAGGAAAGTAGGGTGCGAACAATGTGGCAGAAAACGCGGGCTCATACGACGCTATGGACTTCATCTCTGCAGACAGTGTTTCCGTGACAAAGCTGAAGAAATGGGATTTAAAAAATACGATTAGAGGTTGTTGAAGAGTATGTTAAACGATCCATTGGCAGATGCATTATCAATCATCAAAAACGCCGAGATACGCGGAATCCATAAGTGCATAATCCGACCCTCCTCCAATCTCATTGGAGGGGTTCTGACTCTTCTCAAAGAGAAAGGATACCTTGGGAATTTCGAGTATGTCAAGGACGGGAAAGCAGGAATCTATCAGGTGGAACTGCACGGAAGCATCAACAACTGCGGTGTGATTAAACCACGTTACCCTATCAAGGTCGACGAGATGGACAAATGGGAAGCTCGATATCTCCCTGCGCGTGATTTCGGCTTGCTCATTCTTACCACCACTGAGGGCATCATTGGCCATGACGAAGCACGTAAGAAAGGCATCGGAGGAAAACTCCTCGCGTATGTGTACTAAAGAGTGAGACACATGGAAAAAACAGCTCAGATAAAGGAAGAAATCAAAATCCCTGAGGGGATACAGATCACCATCGAGGGAAAAACCATTCATGCGAAGGGTCCGAAAGGATCAATCTCAAAGATCCTTACCCATCCTAAGATAGTAATCGCCTTACAAGGCAATGCTGTTATCATCTCTTGTTCAGATTCTCCTCGTCGGAAAGAAAAAGCGTTAATCGGGACGTTCAAGGCTCACATTCGGAACATGATCAAGGGGGTTTCCAAGGGATATGAATGCAAGATGAAAACCGTGTTTTCTCATTTTCCCATTAAAACCAGCGTTGAAGGCAATCACCTTCTCATTCAGAATTTCTTAGGGGAACGGTTCCCCAGACGAGCAGAGATACTTAAGGACGTCAAAGTAGAGATTAAAGGCGAAACCATCGTTCTTTCGTCCATGGACAAAGAGAAGGTTGGCCAGACGGCTGCGAACATCGAACGGGCGACCAAAGTAAAAAACAGGGATATCCGAGTCTTTCAAGATGGTATCTACATTGTAAGCAGAGGGTAAATCATGACAAAAGAAAATGTTCTAAAGGAGTTTGAAGCCTTAAAAGGTGTCGGCAAAGTAAAAGCAAAACTCCTGTATAATAACGGATATGATTCTCTGGATAAACTCAAGAAAGCAAAAATTAAAGATTTGACGAAACTGAAGGGTATCACAGAGAAGAATGCAAAGGAGATTCTTGATCAGCTTAAAGATAAAAAAGAAAAAACTGCCAAAAAGACAACGGAGAAAAAAACCACAGAGGAACAAAAGGAAAAGAAAGACGAACAAGTGGAGATTGTCGATAAAAAACAAGGAGCCTACAGTCCGAAGATCAAACCACAACTTAGCCAGAAAGAAAAAGAGCAGTTGGTGATTCGCCGGCAGATCAAAAAAAGGACTCCGTATTTCCTCCGGGACGAAGGATTCCGCTATAAACGAATCCCGAAGAACTGGAGACGACCCAGCGGGATTACCTCAAAGCTGCGGATCAACTTGAAGTACCGGCCTAGCAAGGTACGGGTCGGTTTCCGTGCACCAAAGCTTGTGCGCGGGTTGCATTCCTCAGGTTTTGAAGAAGTGATGATCCACACTGTAAAGGAGCTTGAGACTATTGACCCGAAGAAACAGGCGGTTCGGATTGGTGGTACGGTCGGGACAAAGAAACGTCTGGAGATAGCTAAACGGGCCGCTGAGTTAGACATCCGTGTGTTAAACATGAGGGAGTAACTATGACAGATTTACGGAACCAACGAAGAATGGCTGCATCGATTTTGAAATGCGGTGGGACCAAAGTATGGATGGACCCGGACAGACTCGAAGAGATAGCGAAAGCAGTCACAAGAAACGACATCCTGATCCTGGTGAATGGTGGTGCCATTAAAAGCATACAGAAACAGGGTAATTCCAGTGGAAGACATCACTATCTGCTGAATCAGCGGCAGAAAGGTCGACGGACCGGACAAGGCTCGCGTAAAGGTCCGAAACAAGCCCGTCTGCCGAAAAAGGAACGATGGATCCGCACGATTCGTCCGATTCGCAATTATCTGAAACAATTACGAGATGAGACAAAGATCGATGCTCATACCTATCGGGTGTACTACCGTAAAGCCAAAGGCGGTGTCTTCCGAAGTAAACAACATTTGAAATCTCATCTGATCGCAGATAACATCATCAAGGAGGAGACCTAATGAAAACAGGGCCTCGGTATCATGTCAAACCACGCAGACATCGACAACGAAAAACCGATTATCGTCTCCGGCTTCGACTCTTACGAAGTAAGAAACCACGCATTGTCGTGCGTAAATCACTTCGGGCGATCCGTGTTCAGTTCGTCGAGTACAACCCACAAGGCGATAACGTCGTTGCATCAGCAATCTCAAATGAACTTTCAAAGGACTACGGATGGAAATATTCACTCTCGAACACATCCGCCGCGTATCTTACTGGTTTTCTTGCCGGTAAACGGGCGAAAGAGAAAGGAATCGAGCAGGGTGTGCTTGACATCGGTTTATACCGACCAACGGTCGGCAGCACGCTCTTTGCATCATTGAAAGGAGTCCTTGACGCGGGAATCAAATGCCCCCATGATTCACAGATGCTTCCCAAAGAGGACAGGATCTATGGGGTTCACCTCAACAAGGATATCAAACCGCTGATCGGTGATATCAAATCAAAGATGAAAGGAGGCAAGGAGGAGTAAACATGGCAGGACGAGAACGTGGAAACGCACCAAGAGGAGGCCGACGTAGACAATTTGACGAGGGACCAGCCCCGGTCATGTGGTCGCCGAAGACAAGACTTGGTAAGATGGTGAAAAACGGGGAGATTACCTCGATGAGTGATGCCTTGAAATCCGGCTTACCCCTTCGTGAACCTGAGATTGTCGATCTTCTTCTACCCACTGTCGAAGATGAAGTTATCGATGTCAAAATGGTGCAGCGTATGACTGATTCAGGGCGCCGTGTTAAATTCGTCATCACGGTTGCCGTGGGAAACAAAGATGGTTTTGTTGGGTTAGGCCAGGCGAAAGGAAAAGAAGTCGGCCTGAGCATTAAAAGGGCTATTGAGAATGCAAAGATGAACATGATTCAGATTCGACGCGGGTGCGGTAGCTGGGAATGCGGCTGTCGGACTCCGCATACGATTCCGTTTGCGGTGACAGGGAAAAGCGGTTCTGTGGAGGTCACCTTCAAACCAGCTCCTCGTGGTATTGGTCTTGCGACCGGTGATGTGGCAAAGAAGATTCTGCGCCTTGCTGGGGTCAGTGACTGCTGGGCGTTTACTGAAGGGAAGACAAAGACCGTCGTCAACTATGCAAAAGGGGTCTATGACGCCTTAAAGAAGAACGCGGAGACGAGGATAACCAGTGCCGAGATGAATAAACTAGGGATAATACAGGGGAGTATCGGCGTACCTGTCACAACAGAGCAAACAACCCCGATGAAGACGGAGGGATAAATCCATGGTATATGCAGTTGTCAGAGTAAGAGGTTCTGTGAACGTCAAACCAGATATCAAGAAGACAATGGAGTTGCTGCGCCTGACGCGCACAAATCATTGCGTGCTTCTGGAGGAAAACGAGGTGTATAAAGGGATGCTTCAGATGGTGAAGGATTACACCACCTGGGGTGAGATCAGTAAAGAGACACTCTCAAAGCTTCTTTCTTCCCGAGGGAAACTGACCGGGGATAAACCCCTTACCGAAGAGTATCTGAAGAAGGCGACATCGTATCATAGTTATGATAAGCTTTCAGACGCCCTGGTTGAAGGAAAAATAATCTATAAGGAGATACCGGAGATAAAACCGTTCTTTCGACTCAACCCCCCAAAGAAAGGTCATCGGACCGTGAAACGTTCGTTCGTAAACAAAGGCTCTCTGGGGTACCGGAAAGAAGCGATCAACACACTCATCGAACGGATGTTATAAGGACGCTAGAAAATTCCAAAAGATTATTATAGGGATACTATTTTATTGGGTGAATAAAGAAAGAGAGGGTGTTCAAAAGATGGAGGAAGTTCTCTACAATATTGAAATTCATAGAAATGAGGGCAATTATATGGGGAAGATTTACTCTGATATTGATGGAGTCAAGGAGTTTGAGAATAACAGAATCGACCGTTTGCTCCGAGATATCATTGTGGACATGCAGCTTGCCTTAGACGATGAGTTTATCACCAGGACCACTGCAACGGACCTCCCTGAATTCACCGATGAAATCAAATAAAAAGACCCTGGTTCTTGAAAAAACATCGCCCTCCCGAGGAAAACAGGTGTAGGGAAGGGCAATATTTTTAAAGGTTTCTGTTATTTGGGCTTCTACCTATCCCGATATTTCGGAGGAAGACTGTGACGTATACTCGCTTTGAAAAAGCTCGCATCATAGGCGCACGAGCCTTACAACTTTCCATGGGGGCTCCCTCGATCTTAGCAGAGATCCCAAAAGACATGATAGACCCCGTTGAAATCGCAATGCTTGAGTATGACGAAGGTGCCATTCCGATTACGGTGAAACGTAAAGAGATAACAACATAGATGGAAGGAATAGCTATGGCTGAAGAAAAACAAACAATGGAAACAGAACCGACGATGATGGTGTCTGAAGAGACCTATATGACCTCCGGTGTTCATATCGGTACCCGGCAGAAAACCGCTGATATCAAAGAGTTTATCTACAAGGTGCGAAACGATGGTCTCTATATCATCGATGTGAAGAAAACAGATGAACGAATCAAGGCCTCCGCGAAGTTCCTTGCAAAATACGATCCTTCCAAGGTTCTTGCGGTGTCTGTTCGGCAGTACGGGCAGAAACCAGTCAGAAAACTGGGCGAAGTCACAGGGATACAGGTGCTTGATGGCCGGTTCCAGCCAGGAACACTGACAAACCCGAATGCAAAAACATTCCTCGAACCAGAGATCATTTTACTGACCGACCCCCTTGCTGATATCCAGGCGTTGCATGAGGCAAAAAACATCGGCATCCCCGTCCTTGCGTTATGCGACACGAATAATGAGACGAAATACATTGATTATGTGATTCCGACGAACAACAAAGGCCGACGTGCACTTGCGTTGATCTACTGGCTTCTTGCCCGAGCGATCCTTCGGGAGCAGGGGAAGATACAATCCGATGAAGAATTCAAAACAACTGTTGAGGATTTCGAAGCGGAGATTTAAAGGATTTTTTTTAAGACGTTGCTGACCCAAACAGCTCAAAGGAGATGCCTTTGGAAGAAAAAATCACCGACAACATCATCCTTATCGGCACGGCTCATATTTCAAAAGAAAGTGTCAGTGAGGTCCGCAAGGCCATTGAGACGCATAAGCCGGATGTCGTGGCTGTGGAGCTCTGTCAGCGACGTTTCGAGTCGATTACAAAGAAGGATAAGTGGGAGAACACGCCGGTCACCGCTCTGATCCGGTCAAATAACGCGTATTTTATTCTTGCTCAGACGTTTCTTTCATCCATCCAGCGCAGGCTGGGCGAGGAGTATGGTGTTGAGCCGGGCTCTGAGATGATCGCGGCGATGCAAGAGGCGGAGAAATCCGCTATCCCGGTCGCCTTGGTGGATCGTGACATTACGGTGACGTTGAAGCGTGCCTGGCGGATGATGGGGGTCCGTGAGAAATTCAAGGTCGCCTGGGAGTTTCTCAAAGCGATGATCGGTTTTGATGAAGAGGAACTTGAGGAGCTTGATTTAGAGGAACTGATGAAGCAGGACGTCCTTTCCCAGATGATGGAGGAGTTCAGCGGAATTGCCCCTAGTGCTTCAAAGGTGCTCATCTCGGAGCGGGATTCGTATATCGCGCAGAAGATTTATGAGGAGAGCAAAAAAGGAAAGGTCCTTGCCGTGGTAGGTGCTGGACATATCAACGGTATTAAGAAACATTTAGAAAAACAGAATCTAAATATTAATCTCAAAGAGCTTGAAGAAATACCAAAGAAACGGTTCAATTTGATCAAAGCCGTGGAGATTGCGATTCCTGTGATCTTTTTTTCTGTGATCGGATGGATTATTTATTCCACAGGTGTTGACCCTTGGAACAAGATTAAGGACATCTTCATTATCTGGTTCCTTGTCCATGGGATTCTTGCAGCGGTTGGTGTTGCCATCGCCCGGGGTCATCCGTTGTCGATTTTCACTGCGTTCATCGCTGCACCATTCACGTCCCTTGAGCCGTTTTTCGCCCCAGGGTGGTTCGCTGGTCTTGTGGAGGCAAGACTCCGGAAACCGGTGATAAAGGATTTCCAGGAGTTAAGTAAGATTCAGACGATCCGTGATTTCCTCCGCAACAAAGTCATCCGGCTTCTCATGGTCGTTGCCCTGGCAAATCTTGGCAGTATTCTTGGGACAATCATCGCACTTCCCTGGATTCTGAGTCTTGGTTTGGGCTAAATCTTTTTATCTTGGTTTTGAATAACTCGTATCAATCTGCGAGACGTCTATGGCTGAACGACGGAAATTCTACACCTCCTTTCATGATCTCTCCCCCCGGGAGTACATGTACATCCCCACGGGGAGTCTCGAGGTGGGAAAACCAGGGTCGTTTAGCAAAATTGAGCTGGGTCATCTCTGTATCGCAATCGGCATCCTTACCTTGGCGTTCTCTTTTACGTTTTCAAAGAACAATCTTCTGTTTTTCCTTCTGGGAACCGGTGTTGATATCGCGTCGTATTTCATGTTCATGCCGGTCGCTTTCCTTGGTATTGTGACTGCGTTTGTCGTCCATGAGCTGTCTCATAAGTTTGTCGCGCAGAAATATGGGTTGTGGTCCGAGTTCCGGATGTATCCCCGAGGACTGGTCGTTTCGATGATTATCGCGTTTTTCACCGGTCTTGTGTTCGCTGCACCTGGCGCAGTCATGTTCCGGGGGGAGGCAAAACCATCGGAAACCGGCAGGATCGCCGCTGCAGGGGCGAGTGCCAATCTCATGATAGCAGTGGTGACGTATGTGCTGTATCATTTTTTCTTTGTGTCGATGGGTTTTTGGGGGACGCTTATTGGTTTTATCTGTCTGGTCAATCTCTTACTTGCTACCTTTAATCTCTTACCCCTAGGACCCTTGGACGGTAAAAAGGTGCTCCTCTGGAATGAGATGGTCTGGTTTGTGCTCTTCTCCGTCTCTGTGCTTTTCTTAAGCGGGATGTTCATCGGAGGAAATCTGCTGACCAAGTTTTTTAGCTAAGAACCAGGGGGGAAACGTATATATTGAACATAGCAGATAGTTTCATTGGATGAAAACCTTAGGTGTGTACACCAAAGATTTTTCCTTGTATCATGACATCGTTAAAGCGTTGAAGAAAAGAAACGTCCCGTATGTGTCCCTTGCATCATCAGATGATCCTCCTCGAAGGATCGGTGTCATTCTCACGTCACAAAAGGAGCTACGGGAGGTGTCGTTAAGTAAGAAGGTCGCCGCGGATGCCTATGATTCTTTGGACCATGCGATTGATCTTGCGGTCCAGAAATTGACTGGCAAGGAGCTGTATTCGAAGATATTCATCGGTATCGACCCGGGGGAGCACCCGGGGATTGCGGTGGTGTGTGATGATATTTTGATTCAGAAAATCCAGGTTGATGGTCCTGAGCAGGTCTTCCCTGAGGTGAAGCGTTTTTTAGAGTGTTATCTGTCAAAAGATGTGTGTATCAGGATAGGACACGGGTCGGTCATCAATAGAAACCAGATCATCAACTCGTTGATACCGTTGAAGGTTCCAATCGAGATCGTCGATGAGACTCGGACGACGCCGACGCAACAGAAACGGCGGTGTGTGCGTGACAGTGAGGCGGCGGCAGCGATTGCGCTTCTGTCGGGGGGAAGGGTGCAATCGATTCTGCCTATTGAGACATCCAGGGGTGCGATTAAAAACATTCAGAAACGCAGCAGGCAGCTGAGCGATGGCAGATTTACGATTTCAGAGGAAATCGCCCTGCGGGTGTTAAAAGGGGAGATAAGTCTTCTGGAGGCCTTGGAAAAAGAGCAGAAAGCCCGACCCAAATGTTTATGAGGCTTGTTCCAATCCTCCTTGGGTAAGAGTGATGGAAGACCGTTACGCACTTCTCAGTGTCTCTAACAAAGAAGGCATTGTTGAGTTTTCAAAAGCATTAGTACAACAAAAAATCCGTATTCTTTCTACTGGTGGTACCGCTGTTGTTTTGAAGAAAGCCAAGATACCGTTTACGGAGGTATCAGAAGTCATTGGTTTTCCTGAGATGCTGGACGGTCGGGTGAAAACCCTTCATCCGATTATCCATGCGGGGATTCTTGCGAGACGGGACAGGAAGGAACATCTGAAGACATTACAGGATCATCATATTCAGAGGATTGATTTTGTTGTCTGTAACCTGTATCCTTTTGAGGCAACGATCCAAAAAACCAAGGTGAGTATAGAGGAAGTCATCGAGAATATCGATATCGGGGGGCCGACACTGATCAGAGCTGCTGCTAAGAACCATGCGGATGTCGTCGTCGTCACCGACCCAAGCCAGTACCCGGAGATCATTGCTGCCTTGGCATCAAAAAAAGGTATTTCCAGGAAGCAGCGGGAGCTTCTTGCGATACAGGCGTATGCTCATACCGCCCAGTATGATGCGATTATTACGAACTATCTGAGGAATCGATGGAGTGATGAGCTCCTCCCAAAAGATTTCACTGTTTCCATGCGGAAAATCCAGGGGATGCGCTACGGGGAAAACCCACATCAGAAAGGCGCGTTTTACCAATCGGTGCCTGCACCAACGGAGCCGTGTGTTGCAAACGCGCTGCAGCTGCAGGGCAAGGACCTGTCGTTTAATAACATCCTTGATGCGAACTGCGGGATCGAATGTATCAAGGAATTCACAAAGACGTCTTGTGTGATCATCAAACATGCGACCCCCTGTGGGATTGCGAGTGCATCAAGCGTCCTGCAGGCATGGCAAGACGCGTATGCCACCGATATCTATTCTCCTTATGGTGGTATCGTGGCCTTCAACAGAATGGTTTCGAAAGAAGTCGCCATGGAGCTTTCCAAATACTTCCTTGAGGTGATTGTTGCTCCTGGTTTTGAGAAGGAGGCGGTAACGGTTTTTAAGGAGAAGAAAAACCTGCGTTTGTTAGAACTCAAAGGATTGGGGGGGAGACTCCAGAGAAAAGGGTTGGATATCCGAAGTGTCGTCGGAGGGTTTCTTGTCCAGGAGCGGGACGTCTGGTTTTCAGACCAAAAAACCTGGAGGGTGGTGACCGCTAAAAAACCTTCAAAGCAGGATCTTGAGTCCATGGCGTTTGCCGTAAGATGCGTCAAACACATCAAATCAAACTCTGTGGTGTTTGTTAAAGACCAACGGACCGTGGGGATCGGCGGTGGGCAGACCTCACGGGTGGATGCGACCTGGATTGCGACGCATAAAGGCAATGAGAACATCAAAGAATCAATCATGGCAAGTGATGCATTCTTCCCTTTCCGGGACGCGGTGGATGTCGCTGCTAACGCAGGGGTTAAGGCGATTATTCAACCTGGTGGGTCCATACGTGATGATGAGGTCATCAAAGCCGCAAACGAAAAAGGAATCGCAATGGTGTTTACGGGACAACGGTACTTCCGCCATTAACAATAAATCTAAATGTTCTTAAAGAGGAAGCAGTATCAGTAATCAATGGATTTTAGAGTTCAACAGAGAGATGGCCCTGCCCGTATCGGACAGTATATGTATAATGGGGAGACCATTGTAGCACCAACTATCCTTTATCTTCATACATCCCGATGCACTGCACCAGCATTCTCCGATATCGTATTAACAGACAGACCAGGGAAGACAAAAAAACCTTCGATACTAATTGGGGAAAGCATTTTTTCCACACAAAAGAAGAAACAGCCTACCTCGTGTCTGCATGAGTACCTCCTCTACCCAAAAGATGTCCCCGCTGAGCTTCACAGAAGCACACAGTCTCAAAACACCAATGCTATTTGTGCAGTTGTTCCTGCAAGAAAAGACTTAATTTCGGAAGTTGTCAAGAACAGCGAAGCAACGCTCTTCATAGTTTCGAATGCAAGACAACTGTTCTTTCATCAAACAGGATTTATTGATGTTGTCACAGAGTTACGACGGCAGATAGGCTATCAAAAACTCATCTATCTTGCCTGCGTTGCTGATCCGACATCCCTTGCCTTTCTAACCTATCTTGGTGTTGATGTCTTTGATTCGTTCTCCGCCTTCATCGCAGCTAGAAACGAGACATTCCTCTTCCCAACAGGTCCTCTTAAAAAAGACCAGCTCTCTGAGCTTCCCTGCAGCTGCCCGTCCTGCAGAAAAAAGAAAGACGCAGCAGCGATGGGTTATGAGGATATCCTGCAGCATAACTATCATATGCTCGACCAGGAGATTAAACAGGTGAGAAACGCAATCCATGCTGGTTCGTTACGGGAGCTTGTCGAAATCCGTGTTCGCAGCACACCTCATTTGTCCGCGCTTCTGCGGATCCTTGATCTCCAGCAGTATACGTATCTTGAGGAACGGACACCGATCATCAGAAAACAGGCATTACTCGCCACAACAAAGGATGCATTAGCACGACCAGAGGTCAGACGATTCCAGGAACGAGTTCTGCAGCGATTCGAAAAACCAGCCAGCGCAAGGATACTGCTTCTGCTCCCATGTTCAGCGAAAAAACCATACTCGTTCTCAAAATCTCACAGACTTTTCAGGGAATGTGTACTGAGCAGCCCAAATCCTTTCGTTGTCCATGAAGTCATCATCACCTCACCACTCGGTCTGGTCCCACGAGAGCTGGAGTTGACGTATCCTGCTTCGAGGTATGATATCGCGGTCACCGGTCATTGGGATGAGGATGAAAAAAAGATGATACGGACCATTCTGCAGAAGTACTTGCAAAAAAACACGTATGAGTCGATACTCATCCATCTTCCACCAGCGATGCAGGCATTTGTCAATGACCTGATACCCCACCCGCAGGTGACCTGCATGGACGTACCAACCTCCTCTGAATCACTTACGATGTTATCTAAAATCTTACATCAAGAAGTTCAACAATTTCCTCGGATTAAACCCCAGCAACGTTTCTATGAAAATGTACGATCGCTTGCAAGCTATCAGTTCGGCCCAATTCTTGCTAATATTTTAATGAAGGATTGTATAATCACTGGGAAATATCCGTATCAGAAAATCATGGACCATAAGACACAGCTTGGGATGATGACCGAAGAACGAGGATTTATTTCACTGACGATGGCAGGCGCGCAACGCTTCAGTGACACGGATCAGTATGAGGTAGAAATCTACGATGATTTTCCTTTAAAAGGGTCTGTGTTCGCACCAGGTATAAAACAGGCGGATCCCTTGATACGGATCGGCGATGAGGTGCTGGTGAAAAAAAACAAAATGGTCTGTGGCGTTGGAGTGGCGTTGATGAACGGTGCGGAGATGACCCAAGCGACACAGGGAGAAGCAGTGAAAATACGGCATCATCTCTAATCTGTTCGTAGCGTGTTTTTCGTCCCACAATAGGGACAAGAATACACCCTGACATCCGGGATGATCTCTGTTCCTTCTGCCCAAATCATCATCCATTCCCCGCAGTGCTCACAGGTGAATCGTTTGTGGACCGATTTTTTTTCAGGGATTTCTTCAAGGGTTTTTAATGGCTGTGTTGGTACATGTCCGGTCATCCCACAGTCCGGGCAGGTTAACTGGAACGGTTTTTTGTTGTTTCGTTTAGATTTTTTTATCGCAAAAATACCATTGCATGAGGGGCATTTGAAATGCTGTAGTTTTCCTTGCAGTGATTTTTCAAATACGTCAACAGATTTTGTGACAGTCGGTTTTTTCTTCTCTTTTGATACAAGGAATAAAATACACAGGATGATAAGGATACTGTAGAGTGCGGCAATACGCTCCAACCACTGTTCGTTATAGATGATGTCCCAAATAGAGAAGAGCAAGACCATGAAGGCAAAGATGATGATGCCGATGAACGGGAGGTTACTACGGGTGATCATGGTCATGGTCTTCGCCTCCGCATGCCATACACAGAAAGGACTACGATGCTTGCAAAGACGAGCAGTGAGACGACAAGATACACCCCATTCTCCTGTAAACTGTCGATGAATTCAGAGGAGGAGGATTCTTTTGTGGGGTTTGTCCCTTGCCGGTATTCCTGAAGGTTGCTGACACCGTCATTGTCCATATCCAGAAGTGCATCGGTGGGGTCGTAAGGGTTCAACCCGTAGCGGAGTTCCCAGTCATCTGGGATGCCATCGCTGTCGGTGTCGTTGAGGTCATTGGTGATCCAGAAGGTTTTCTCCTGGGTTGTTCGTTCATTTCCTTTTGTGTCCTGCACGGTGATTGAAAAGAGGTACCGGCCGATGTTGCCAAAGGTGCTGGTGAACAGATATTTGGTGTCAGGTGGGGTCGTGCGCATCAGGTGAACCTCTGAACGGTTATCGGGGGATAGGAGAGTCAGCTTGACGGACTGTATGCCTGAGTAATCTGTGGCAAGACAGCGGATTTCGATTTGACGTCCTGATATCTGCACCGTGGGGGTGACGCCAAAGAAGGTAACGGTCGGAGGCGTCAGATCATCGGTGATATCAAACGCCCCGGTGATGATCGATTGATTTTTAGAAGGAGACAGATCAGTTGCTTTGATAAAGAACGTATACCTGCCGAGCTGCTTGGGTTCGAATTGGTATTCGTATCGATCGTTATCTTTCGCAGTCATGGTGGTATTCACGTAGTTTTTATTCGGTTGTTTGATGGAGAGTACTACCGAGTCTATCCCTGATGCATCGGTGGCTTTCACACGGATAAGAAGCAGGTTTCCTAGTTCCTGTGCTGTTGGGTACTCAAGATTGGTGAGAAGAGGCGGGTTTCGCTCCGCGGGAGTGACCCATAAGCCATGGAAAAGAGCCTTTTGGTTATTTGAGCTGTTTTTATCCGGGGTTTGTGTGGTGTTGCTAATCAGGATTCCGACAGCCCATTCCCCTCGAAAACTGTTTTTCCCATAGGTGGTTGATGCCCAGATCAAGGTAACATTCGTATTTTCGTTTTTCTTCAGATCAATGGTCGTGGAGTTCCGTTCGTCGAGATAATTCATGGTTTGGTTGTTTTGGTTCTGTTCACAGTACAAGGTGATGGTATAACCGGTGGCGTTTCCATCACCGGTGTTGCGGATGAATGCTGTGACTGCGACAGGGTCGCCTTCTTTGACAGGGGTAGGGTGTACTGAAATATTTAACACCGCAAGGTCCGGGATTCCTTCCACAGTCACTGTCTTTGATTTCATGTTGTTGCCTGGGTTTGAATCTGTATAGTAAATTTTTACCGTGGCGTTGTGTTTTCCTTTTTTGGTGGGTTTCCAGGTGAACTGGAGGGTCCGGTTCTCATCTTTTTTGATGGTGAGGTCCTGGAGGGTCTGATTGATGATGTTGTCGATGAGCAAAGACACATTCACGTGTTGTACGGTCGTGTTCACAGCCGTGACGTATGCAGTAATATTGATGGAGTGGTTCACGTAACTGACTGTTGGAGCAGTGAGTGCCGTGACGAGAAGGTCTGGCTGGCCGATGTAAAAACCAGCGATGAGGGACGGGGTGTGGTACCCGGCGTCGTCGTAGCCATACACTTGTATCGTCCAATCTCCTCTCTTTGAGAGTTTTTGAGTTGTGTTGGACCAGGTAAGGTTGTTTGTTGTGGTAAGCGGCATACTAAATTCAGGGTAACCATTCCAGAAGAAACGTGCGGTCAGGTTTTTTGCTTCTGCTGTTGTATGCACTTGTACGTTGAGCATTTTATTGAGTTGGTAGTAGGTCTCAAAGGTGGTGATGAATTCAGGCCACCAGCCTTGTGTGGAGATGAGGGTTGCAGACACTGATCCAGAGGCTGTGAGGTTTTTTGATTCAGGTAAAGAAGTGCGTATACCTCTGTTTTCATTGACATCAAAATAGACGGCATACAGAGAAGATACCGGTACTGTCCAGAGCAGTGTACCGCGAGCGTTGGTGCGATTATGGAAATTACTGCTTTCGTTAAACAAGAAGGAGGTCACTAGAGTCATGGTGCCGTTGGAATGGTAGCGGATGATTGCGATACTGGTGTTTTCAAATGCCTTGTCATCAATATCTAATGAGTGGAGGATCGCGGTGAAATTCACAGGTACTGAAATGTTTCCGGTTCCTATCACGTTGTAGACCCGACGGTAATGCCAGCTGGTGTTCCACCAGGGGATGACCGAGGTTGTCATCTCATAATAGTTGTTGCTTTTAAGCTCCTCCGTAATGGTTTTTTTCGGGTCGATGGACAGGTTGATGGTGTAGATCCCAAAGGCTGGGGGTGTCCAGGTGAAGGATACGCCAAAGGATTCTCCTTTGACAAGACCGTTGGTTTTAATTGACCATTGTTTCAGTGACTGATCGATTTTGAGAGAGACATTGATGGGTTGTGTGGTGTTCTTTCCTATGTTTGTTATCAATGCTGCAATCGTGATGGGACTACCGGGGGCTGTGATGCTGCTGATGGAAGGAGTTGTTACAAAGAGCAGGTCTGTTTTTCGTTCAGTGATTCGTATTTCCCGGTCTGTGGTCGCCTGAATGTTTCCTTGATAGCTTAACGTGATATGGAGCGTTCTGCGTTGTGTGGGGCCAAGTGCTGCGGTCCAGGTGAGATTTTCTGTGCGTTGTTGGTTTTTTTTCAACCCTAGGGTGTCTGTGAGAGATGCTGCGATTGTTTGTTCATTGTCGACTTTGACGGTGATGAGTATTTCGTCTCCTGCGGAGATGTTGGTAGGTCCTATGTTTTGTATGGTGACATTGATGAACACCAGGTTGCCTTCGATGACCGGGTCAGGTGTTGCAGTGACATTATTGATAATAAGGATAGGGTCAAGTGTTGGGGCGCCAAGAGTATTAACGCTGGGCGAGATGGAAGGGAAGAGCATTAAGATTATGATTAATATATAAAATTTTTTTATGTTATTGTTCATGTGCGGTGTCTTTGGTCTTTGTACCCAAACCATGGCTCCCTCTCTTCTTATATATGTAAGCTATTTGGTACGTTATATTTGTAGTTTTCTATCGAGACAGCGTTCTATAAAGAGAATAATATATATTTTGAGAAAGGGGATGAATTGTTATGGTGTTTTTATGAGAAGGGGCGGAGTGGTTTAAAATCGATGTAGGTACCAATAGCGACTGGGATCTTCAGGGCGACGTTAGGAAGGCTGATGCTTGCTCGTAGCTGTGCAAACACCATGTCTGGTAGAAACCCTTTCCCTGAAAAATTGAGCAGTTTCGAATACAGAAGCACGATGTCCCCATACATATAGATTGTCTCCCCCGGGGTTAGCTCACCGCCCCCTATGGTGCCTTCTGCGACGTAGTATTTCTGGTTGTTCTTCACCCCATAGTAGAACACGGTGATGTCTGATGCGATGAGTGGTATTTTTGTGGGGTTGTAGACCTCAAGGGTCATGTTGCCTTTCAGTCCGCCTCGTATCCGTTGTAAGTCAACACCAAGAGAGAGTTCAAGGGGGGTGTCTGGGGGGATGAATTCATTTAAATCAGGGATAGCGATATTGATGGTAGCTGAGATGGGTAGTGCCTTAGAAATCCCGGCAATGTTAGCCCCCGCTTCTGCTTCAAGAGAGATGAGCAGTTCCTTTGCGTTCAGAGCTTGGATTTTGACTGACCCGGATCCTTCAAGGGTCACTGCGGATTCAGCAGGGATCTCTGAACCAGCGATCTCGAAACCACCGACGTTTTCTCCTGTTTCCGTGGTGATATCAAGAGAAAAGGTGTCAATGAACATCCCGAAGGGGTTGGGGTTGGTGACATCGATGTAGGTGGTGACGTTCACCGCATGTCTGGTGATGGTGCCAAACTCAGCTCTTACCCCGATCGTG
This sequence comes from uncultured Thermoplasmatales archaeon, assembly GCA_964467345.1. Lineage (GTDB taxonomy): Archaea > Thermoplasmatota > E2 > DHVEG-1 > DHVEG-1 > SM1-50. Next base: position 24,286 of record CAYXPY010000019.1, read on the forward strand.
GGGAGTGCTATCTTCTTGAGAGCATCTTTTAATGAGATGAGTACCGTTAGTTCCAATGGGATCGTCTTTTTCACGACTCCAAGGAAGTTCAGACCGATGATTCCTTTTATGTTGCTGCTGAGTAATCCGGAGAGTTCTCCTTTCATGCTTACCAGGCCACTGCCTGAGAAGTTCCGATGGCTCTGACCAGGGATGGAGCCGCCTTCGATGGTGAGATTGGTGACTTCTTCTCCGTCTGTTGTGGTTGCGACGATCTGGAAGTCTCTGAGTATCATTTCAAAGGAGTTCGGGTTGTAGAGTCGAAGATGATGAGTAAGGATGATTTCATCTGAGTTGATTTCTACGATGTCAACTCGGATTGTGGTTTCTGGGAATGTGAGTACCTGGATGTCTATGAAGATGAATGCGGCAACGACGACGTTGATGATGAAAAGCACAGCTAAGATGATAGCAAAGATGGTTTTTTTCATAGATATCTACTCTGGTAACTTTCTGGAAAGTAATATAAAAGTAGACTTATATAATATATATTACTGTCGATGGTCGGAGTTATATATAAGTTTTCTCCTGTTTGATTTGATAACACTATTCTCCTATTTATATCGTCATTTGAACCCGACCAGATACCGTAGCAATGGGAATGCATTCGGGAAGCGTTCTAAGAGCCATTCAATGAAATGAAAATGCGGTGGTTCAAATGAAAAAGGCATTGTAACTTCCATAGTTGACCAGTTACTCTCCAGGCCAAGTACATCCTGAGTCATAGCTTTAATTACGTAGGTACCATCTTCTGCCCAACTATGACCCCGCCCCGTTGATTCACCTGATGCACACCATCGTGTCGTATATGTCGTTCCATCACCCCAGTCAATGAAAAACCGAACAGGGTTATTATCCGAGTCAACACCACTAAAATGATACCCATAGACTGTACCTGTATCTCCATTTGTCGGTCCAGTAATACTTGGGTTGTTCGGTGGTGTATTGGATTCGATGATACCGAATGCATGGAGATATCCACCTGGACCTCCTGTTGAACCAATATAAACCGTTCCGTCCGCAGCAATCGCTGGAGAAGATTCTGCAGTCTCATCCGAAATGGTTTTCTCCCAGCGGAGTGTCCCGTTTGGATTCACTGCAACAATCTTTCCTGCCACACCATTTCCAACATTCACACCCACGTAAATCGTACCTTCAGCGGCGACAGCAGGACACGAATGGAAAATCTGTCCACTAGGTTCTACAGACCAACGCATCGTCCCATTAGGATAAACGGCATATAATTCATCACCACCAACATAGATAGTTCCATCCTCGGCGATTGCGGGTGTGGTCTCGGTTCCCGAACCAACCTTGCATTTCCACATCATCGTCCCATTCGGATTTAACGCATAGAGGTATCCATCCCAAGAACCGAAATAAATGGTACCATCAGATGCAACCGAGGGGACTCCTTTCACATGATTTCCAGTATGGAATGACCATTGGAATGTCCCATTCGGGTTGAGCGCGTAGAAATTATTATCCCAGCATCCGATATAGACTGTCCCATCAAGTCCAAGTGCAGCTGAACCGTATATGTCATCCGGAAGGTCGTAATGCCATTGTTCTGTTCCATTCGGATTCATGGCAAAGACTCTTCCTTGTGAATGTCCGATATAGATTGTTCCATTTGGGGAAATAACTGGTGATGCTGAAACGATTTGACCTGTGTTGAATCGCCATTTCAGGTTCCCGTTGGGATGCAGTGCATAGAGATAATGGTCACAGGAAGTGATATAGATAGTTCCATCTTCAGCGAGTGCAGGGGTTGAGAAGATGGGTTGACCTGTTTTGTATTCCCAGTACAACGTTCCATTCGGATATAAAGCATATACCCGCCAGTCCTTACTTCCGAAGATAACCATATCATTATCCGTGACCGCGGCACCTGATTCAATACCATTGATATGAGTCTGGAATCGCCATTTCTCAAGCCCAGGATTATCAATAGTACTAGATGTGGTAAGCCCGATTCTTTGTGCGTTATAACTTTTCATTGGCCAGGAAGAGTTCATCGGACCACTCACACCCGAGGAGGGAACCGATGATATTATAGTCTGCTTAGAAAAATCAGAATTACTAGGTCCATCAGTTAAATACTTCTGATATTCCAAAGCCTTATATTCATATGGATATGTATTCCGCTGAAGAAACAACTCAATTGAGGACAGAACCTGCTCTTGATTATCTGGAGGTGTATCTGTTTGATTCATCGCTTGAACAGGTATCTTATTTAAGACACTCATAAACGAAGTCGATACCATCAAAAACAGAACCAGCAGTATGATAAGATGTTTCATCATCGGTTTCCTACCCTTATGAAAATAAAGAACCCTTGGATATTTAAATCTATGTGGAAGTATATCCACATCCACACATCAGGTAAGTAAGGCATCCGATTATAACATATATTACTGTCGATGGTCGGAGTTATATATAAGTTTTCTCCTGTGATGAATCTCGATGCGTAGCACTCAATTTTAAACGAGTGATTCATTTTTTGTTATAAAAGGTCTTCAGCACACGAGTTCATTGATTTTTACCGCGTTTCCAGCGTTTTTAGTCTGTATACATCAGCCGTGTTCGAAGTCTGTTTTCTCCGGTTTATTAAAATTGATTTTCCCAGACATCATTTCAGACAAGGTCAGATGGGTTTTTTATATCCTAATAACAAATTAAGGAAAAAGGTCATCTATATCTCTTACTTCGGATATAGCAAAAGCAAATCCTATAAGATATCCATCATAAAAACTTAAGAATGCTGCAGGAACTGGGTTATACTGTATTTTTATTCCAAAAAAACCTAAAAGGTCTACACAAGTCCCTTGGAGAGATTGTGTTTTATTCCCATACACTCCATTAGAGTCGACATGAGAACCCCAACCTTCAATTACAGTCCATGAGTTAAATGCAAAAGGTAAAGTAATAAATAAAATTCTTTGAAGAAAAACTGATAAAAAAAAGAAAAATGCTATGTATCTAATCATTGGTGCTGAAGAATATAATAAATAAGGGGTTATCAAATAATTAAAATAGGTTCTCATAGGAGATGAAATAAAAGCAATTTCATCACCTGCTTCGGAATAAACATGACAACATATATTTTCAAATGCCTTAGCCCCTGACTTACTTGAAATCCTATTGGTATTGAAGATAGACTTTACAAATTGTTCCTGTGCTCGTATTGATTGAAGTGTCTCTTTACATGCTCATTATTTTCATTATCAAGCAGTCCATATCTACTGAATAAATCAATTACTTGATTGAAAACATCCACTTTCTCATTTAAAGTCTCAGATTGTAAAAAACTTGATTTAAGCATGTGAAGAGATGATTCTATTTCATTTAGATGATGTTTGGAAAGAGTCATTGTATGTGGTTTTATTCCAGGGAATCCACATAATTCAGTGGTGACTTCCACAAGGTCATCATCAGTAGTTGCCTTAACTGTATTGAAGTTGATACTTGGTGCTATAGTCACCCCAACGAACAAGAGAATGATTCCAATCGCCAACCATTTCGTTTTCATTTGGCTATTCTCCAATATCAATATATTTATTTACAAAAAATAATTATTAAACGGTCTACAATTTCTAACCAGTCACTATGTTCATTATTAACAATTAAACCAAACCACAAACACCAGCTCCACCACTTTAATAGAATACAAATAATCGGAAATGGCCACAACCTTAATTGATATTCACCAGTGCAACCACATTCAGAACTCTTCAACTGAGTTATTTCTGAATTTATCGTAGTATCCTTTTCAATAACAGCATTTATTTCCTTTTGCATCTCCTGATTATTGAACTGATACTTCCCAATCAATGACTGAATCCTTGATTTACTGACAACCTTTGAAAGAATCAATCCAATGAAATACATTTGTCTGATTTGATTCTTCGTTAACACAGGTATCTCTGATGATGGGAATATCCCTCTACTCATCTGGGATTTAAGGATGACTCGTTGTATCTCCTTGTTGTTCGCAATATCAACAATGGTCTGGAATAACAACTCTCTCTGATTGATTCTCTCTTTGATAGTGCTCTGTTGTGAGGTCTGGACTGTCTGATATCCCACCACATTTGATAGAGAAGTAAGTATAAGCAGTACCACTGAAACAGTGCTGATTCCAACCGCTAACCATTTCCTTTTCATTTGTTTATTCCTCTCATATCTGCTGTATGGGATGAAAATGTGCCCATTGTGGGGAAGAAGATATCGACTAACAATACAATAATCTCTAAAGCAAAAATTAGCGTAAGTCCTACAATAACAACAAGGTTACATGCAGGAAACCAATGACAGATTGAATAATAATTTGATGATGTTATATTTTGATTACCCCTGCTCATAAATGAGCTAATGATTGTATCTGGTTGTGTTCTCATTAAGCAAAGCGTCCGTATAATCAATTTAGAATTTGTCTCTTGTAATGTGTTATCCTGTCTGATTCGTTGAATACATAATTCTGTGAATTGTGCGTATGTTTTGTCATCCATTTTACCAATGATATCTATAGCTTTCCTCAATTGTTCAGTTTGACTATCCCAAATTGGAAATTGTAAGAGGTTTCCCTCGTCTATCCCTAGATACTGAGACGTAAAGATGTTCTGTTGTTGATTTGTTGCTCTCTGTGTCCTCGTCTGGAATAATGGAGAATCATTCACAATTGATTTCACAGACTGATACCCCACCACATTACTCAACGAACCCAGAACAAGTAGAACCACAGCACAGAGACTTACCACTATCAGAGGTTTCTTATCCATATCTTTCCTGCCCCTATAGAAAAATAAACAATCCTTCGTTATATAAATCTTTGTCAGAAGGGAAAATTATGCAGGGGAAGGGATTTGAACCCCTAGAGTTATTCAAAGGGGCTTGAAAATAGGGACCGTAGACGCATTAAGACCGTAGCGATGAAGGGTCGTTCCGGTATTATAGGGCGTTATTCTTCGTCCTATTCTCTCCTGTTAAATTAAGAGATAAACTCGGAATATTACCGAGGGTCTTATTAAAGATGTGATATTTATGACTTATTTAGATGCATTAGAAGAACTTCTTGATATGGAGAGTCGTTGAGTTAGTATGCCCCTTGCTGTCATATACACGCACATCAATATGATATTCACCCCACGAAAAACCAGTCCATGTCCAAGTAAAAGGTTCTGACATCACCGTTGATTTTAGAGTATCATCAATAAAAAACTTCACTTCAGTAATCTCAAATCCATCCTCTTGCGAAGCCTCAACTTCGATAGTGATTCTCCCGATGATGAACGGTGATTTCGTTGGAAGAAGCTTGATATTGAAAAAATAGAGTGCATTGGTCGGTTTCACAATAGAGACCGTTGGTAACGCATAATCAACAACAACCGATGCAGTATCACTACTACTATTGCCTTCTGAGTCCATTACCGTGAATGTCGCTGTGTAGTTCCCACGGTGGTTGTAGATGTGCATTGGTTTTCTTTCCTCTGATGTGTTTCCATCTCCGAAATCCCAATGAATGGTATATGGCGGAAGACCGCCGATTATTGTTCCTGTGAATTGAATCGGTTTTTTGGCATTTCCTTTATAAGGACCATTTGCATCAACACTCATTGGACCTCTACCAAAAGCACAGAGATAACCATATCTTGAACCCGTCTTATAGTCTAGGGATACATATACGGTTCCATCTTCCCCAATTGCTGGAGAAGATTCAAAGACACCACCTTCCATATACTTCCATTTCTCTTCCCCCGTTGAAGCATTGACTGCATAGAACCCTGATGAACCCCCCATGAAACTCGTGGTTCCAAAATAGACGGTTCCATCGGAAGATAGCGCAGGAGATGCCCCAAACCAAAATCCAGCACTAATCGGATACCTCCATTTTATGGTTCCATCATCTGGATTCACTGCATAAAAACTACCACGAGAACTCCCAACATAGATGGTTCCATCAGGACCAATAATTGGAGTTGTCCATGTACAATCATTCACTTCGCTTATCCATTTTATGCTTCCGTTATTTGGATTTAATGCTACGAGATTTATATCAGTAGCTTGAATGATTGTGCCATCATCTGCAATCGCTGCAGAACCATGCACCCAAGTACCTACATTGTATCTCCACTTTCGAGTGCCATTGGGATTCACAGCATCCACATAACCTTGATTCGTATCGGGACCTAAAGAACCAACATAGATAGTTCCATCAAGCCCGATAGTTGGTGAAGAAAAAGCAATATAGCCTGCATCGAGATAATAGGACCATTTTAATGTACCGTTTTGGTTCAGTGCATATAACCATTTTTTCTCAGCATAAACATAGATTGTCCCGTTGTCATCAATTGCAGGAGAACCCCATGCCTCAGCACCTAAACTAAACGTCCATTTTAATGTACCATTTTGATTAATTACGCGGAGGCTACACCCTCTTGTAGTTACATAGATATTTCCATTGACATCGATAGCAGGTGTCGAGCAAATATCGTAAAAACCTGATAGGGACCATTTTTCTGTACCATTCGGATTAACAGCATAAAAGATATTCCCTCGACCACAATATATAGTACCATTTTTGTCAATAACGGGAGAACCTCCATTAGAATAGCTATTATGTTTAAAGAGCCATTTTACTACCCCGGGATTATCTTGAGTCGAGTATAGGCTTCGTCCAGTATGACGATTGTCATGACAATGCATCGGCCAGGAACTGTTCATCAGACCTCCCTCCATGGGTGCATTTGATGTATTTATATCAATAGATTCTTGTTTATTAGACACTCCTATAAATGATGTCGATACCAACAAGAACAGAACCAATAGCGAGATGAGATGTTTCTTCATCCTTTTTCTTCCTAATGGAAAATAAAGATGCCCTCGTTATTTAAACTTTGTCAGAAGGGAAAATTATGCAGGGGAAGGGATTTGAACCCATGATTACCAGTACCATGGACATTGAAAAATCGCTGCTAATATTGAAGTAGCAACAAATATGAGGTCGATGAAATCCGGAGCATGCCCATACATAGCAATTAACCAAATCATGCAAATAAAGTAAGGGACAAAAAGAATTGAACAAATAACAGGGAATTGCCATATCCATGTTTTTCCAATGGAACAATTACTACATGATAACTGGTTGATGTTACTCTTTAATACATAGTCCTTTTCAATAACACTATTTATTTCCTTCTGCATCTCCTGATTGTTGAATTGATACTTCCCAATCATTGACTGAATCCTTGATTTACTGACAACCTTTGAAAGAATCAATCCTATCAAATACATCTGTCTGATTTGATTCTTGGTTACAACAGGTATCTCTGAAGCTGGGAATATCCCTTTACTTATCTGGGATTTGAGGATGATTCGTTGAATCTCCTTGTTATTGGCAATATCAACAATGGTCTGGAATAACAACTCTCTCTGGTTGATTCTCTCTTTGATGACATTCTGCTGTGAGGTCTGGACTGTCTGATATCCCACCACATTTGATAGAGAAGTAAGTATAAGCAGTACCACTGAAACAGTGCTGATTCCAACCGCTAACCATTTCCTTATTATATGAATTACCTCTCATTCAAAGGATAGTTTATTCTTGTGGAAGTAAATATCAATATTAATTCAGGATTGTTTCTCACACCCAGAACCGATAGTTAACAAATCTAGGATAATCCATATAGGGTTTATGATAAAAAGTAGAATAATGGTAGTAATTATAGACCCAATCCAACATCCTGGATACCAATTACCACACATGGTATTCGTTCCACAATATGTTGGCAATGTTGTTGGACCATCTTTATTATTTCTGTTTGAATAAGAATTAATGACAGCATCGGGATTTGTTTTTAACAAAAGAAGAACCTGAATAATCTGATACACACTTATCCCTTGTAATGTGTTGCCTTGTCTTACTTTTTTAATACACAATACTGTGAACTGGTCGAATGTTGTATCATCCATATTACTGATGATATCAACAGCTTTCTTAAGCTGTTCAATTATATTATCTTTTATTGGGAATTGTAATGGATTTCCTCCACCCATTCCAATATATTGAGATGTGAGGAGGTTCTGTTGTTGATTCGTTGCTCTCTGAGTTCGAGTTATAAATAAAGGAGAATCACTCACAGTTGATTTCACCGATTGATACCCCACCACATTACTCAACGAACCAAGAACAAGAAGAATCACAGCCAGGATACTTACCACTATCAGAGGTTTCTTATCCATATCTTTCCTGCCCCTATAGAAAAAT
>CAYXPY010000020.1:0-32379 GCA_964467345.1 uncultured Thermoplasmatales archaeon
AATAAAAATTTTACAACAACAAAATGAGGTTTAAACATTTACTTTAATCTCATTCATAGGGAGGAATCGATTTTCATAAAACTTTATATAGCGTCTTTCGTCTCATGTATATCTTCATATAATCTAGAGAAACCAGGATTGAGGCAACAGCATGAATCATGGGAAGATAATATGTCGGGACCTGGGATTAGTTCTTATAGTGGTTGGAATTGTAAATATATTTTCTATTTTCATTCCTCTTATTTTTAAAGAATATGAGGCGATGCCATATTTACTACTTTCAACAGTTCTGTTTATAGTTATCGGTGGTTTTCTTCGGATTATCGCTGGGAAAGAACAAGGTGATTCGAGATTACGACATGCAGTTATTATCGCAGGTTTAAGTTGGGTGATTATACCGATTATCACAATGATTCCATTTAAGTTCATCGGGAATCTTGATTATCTCAGTGCTTTTTTTGAATCGATGTCAGGATGGACGACTACGGGTCTTACGATGTTTGGTGGTCGTGAAGAAGGACTTACATATACTATTCTGTTTTACCGTTCGTTCACCCAGTGGGTAGGTGGTGTTGGTGTTGTACTATTGACTGTTTCCATATTACCACGACCAGGTACGGGGAGCTATCTTCTATTTGCCTCTGAAGCACGGTCTGAAAAAATCTTGCCAAATATCATTTTAACGATTCGTTCTATGTGGGGAATCTATTTTTTTTACACGATCTTGGGGATAGTCCTATTGGTCATCTGCGGTATGCCCTTGTGGGATTCAGTGAATCATTCCATGTGCGCGATTTCCACTGGTGGATTTGCTACAATTGGTGGGAGCATTGGTGGTTACAATAATATTTTTATTGAGATTATTGTCATTATGTTAATGATTTTTGGTTCAATAGCTTTTATTGCTCATCATCGTCTTCTGAAAGGACGGATAAAAGCATTTTTTCATGATATGCAGGTGAAAGCTTTGTTTCTGCTTATCATTGTCGGTGGTGTATTATTAGTACTCCTTAATCTACAGTATTACAATGGTGACCTGTTGACCTCGATTCGGTATTCCTTTTTTCAGTATGCATCAAGTCAGACAACCACGGGTTTTCAGACGACAGATCTTCTGCATTGGTCAATAAATTCAAAATTGTTGGTTGCGTTTGCTATGATTGTCGGTGGTGCCGCTGGTGCGACGTGCGGGGGAATTAAGCTCTATCGATTCATTTTTCTTGGGAAATCGATTGGATGGCGGATAAAACGAGCGATTACAACACCTCGACGAATTTTTAGATTCTCGATTGATGGGAGGCAATTGTCGATGAAAGACCAACTCGATATAACAAATGAAGTTACAATTATTATTTTCCTATGGATGATCTCTTTGATAATTGGGGTTTTCGTATTGGATTTAACAGTTCAAGGACAACCATTGGAAAATATATTCTTTGAAGTATGTAGTGCACAAGGAAATATTGGCATGTCGTTGGGGATTACCAATGTATCGATGAGTCCGATAGCGAAGATTATGATGATTATTAATATGTATATCGGTCGTTTGGAGATTATCCCTGTGATCATGATGTTTTCCACTATTTTCCGAAGATATATATAAAATAGAGTTCGCATCCATATAACCAACCGTTTTAACTTCATTACACAGGAAGTCCCGATGTGGTGTTGATATATGTTGCTTGATAATCATGTTATGGTAAGTAATCGTCGCTATTTTTCATTAATCTCAATTACATTATGATAATTAAATAAGTCACGGTTACAAGAATGTAATTCTTTGAGGTATTTCATTTCGTTGATTTTAATCGCCATATTCAATTCAGATTATACCACCGGTAGTTTTATCTTAAATCAAGAAAATATTCATACAATTTTTTCTTTTATCAGACCGTTACAGATAGAATGTCGTCATATTTAAAAAAAAAAAAAAAAAATGATATAGTATGTTTGGAAAAAAGATTTGACTTTATCATAGGGGAGCTTGTCACTTCGTTTCAAAATACGCAGAATTCTTAATAACAACAATATTTATTTTATGAACCTTGACGTCAACAGCATTGGTAACACGCAAAGACTTGCAACAAAGGAAAAACCAATCAAAGTGATGACGACGAGACTGAACTCATGCAATGCTGGGATGCCTACAGCAAATGTTGAGAGCAATGCAACGCTTGTCGTAGTCGCTGCTCCTACCAGTGACCAACCTGTTGTTTCAATCATCGTCTTGACCGCTTCAGTCTTTGGTACTCCTTTTGCGACTTCCTCTCGGACCCGCTGGGTTGTCTGAATACTGTAATCAATACCAGTGCCTATCATGATAGAGGCAACAGTGATGTTGATGATGGACAGTGGTATATTAAGCATCACCAGCGCCCCCGGCTCCCAGGCAAGAACGACAAGGACGGGGATCAACGCTAAAAACCCGATGGTGATAGAACTAAAACCTACAATCAAGCATGCTAGTACCAATAACAATGCAATAACAAGCGATCTTGCTTGTGAACTCATGATCTGCTTATTGATCTCTACGCTTACAACATCTTGACCTGTGAGTTGTGAGACACGCCCATTCTGTGGTATGCCAGCATTCTGTGCGATGTCATTTACTTGGTCGATAAGTTTCTCCAATGTCTCCACACTAGTCCCCGCAGGGAAGGTGACAAGGATAAACGTCTTTGAGTACTGGCCGTCGACAAGACCTTTTTGTGCAATCTTATCAAGAATAATGGTGTTTACTCCGAGGAACTCGGCAATTTTTTCAATAATGATACTTCGTTCCAGGACATCATTGACTTTCTTGATTTCATCAGCAATCGAGTACGCAGAGCCACCAACATGACGGATTTCTTCCTCCATATTATAAATCGCTTCGATGACCTCAGGATACGTCAGACCCTGGCTGTTCGTTTCGATGTACAGCGCGTTGAAGTTTGCTCCAGTGCCAAAATTCCTTGAGTATTCCAAGAGTTTTTCCACCTCAGGGATACCCTGTGGAGCCATGTCGAAGTAGTTCACATCGGTTTTAATCTGTGGCAGAACAATCAATGACAGAACGACAAAGAAACAAGAAACAGCGAACAATTTTTTTCTGTAATCAACAATGAAAACTGCGACGCGCTTCCAGCGATGGTTTGCTTCATGTTTTTCGAATTTGAAAATCAAACAGAGGCAGGGGACCAGAATGATTGCTGAGACGAACGTGAACATAATGCCAATAGCGCACCCGAAACCAAAAGTCACCATCGGCGGCATATACGATGTCATCAAGGAGCCAAACCCGATGATCGTCGTAAAGGCACACATGAATACTGCTTTACCTGTATGACCCAATGTCCGTTCCACCCGGATTATTTTATCAGTAATCTCATGCTCCTCAGCGAACCGATTCGCAAGATAAATCGAATAGTCCACCCCAAGACCAAGCAACAGCGCAGCAACAGCAATAGAAAGGATAGTAAGCTCAGGTTGAATGGTGCCTAACACCCCAAACGTCAGCAGCAGAGCATAACCAAGCGGCAGAAAACCAATCAAAAGTCCTTTCAATGTTCTATGGAAGAAGAACAACACAGCAGCTACACCAACCGCAGCTAAGGGAAACACGATGGTTAAGGATTGGAAGTTTTTCTCCCGCATCGCCTGTTGCATCGCAATGGAACCAGTCACCGTCATGGTTGAATAGCGAGCCTCTCTGCTTATTGCGGTTTTGACTGTTTGCAGGACTTGATTGTAATCGGCGTTATCTGAGAGTTGTAGGATGATTGCCGCCACTTTATACGAGTTAAGGAAAAGGACGCCTGCTGTCGACTGCAGACGCGCTAGATACGTGTTGATCAACGCAGGGTCATCGGGAATTTGGTATTTACCTGTACCACCAAGACCTTTCGGGAGCGGCGTCTTTGCATTTTCCTCTTTGATGAGCTGGGCGATACTGTTTACCGAAAAAATTCCATCGGTTTTTCCTTTGTCAAGTTCATAGGTGTTTACCTTTGTTGTCACCCGGTCCATTTCACGCAACACATAAGGGTCGCGGATATCATCAGTCTCGATATAGATGATGATCGTAGAACCAATCTGGAATTCCTCGTTTATTTTATTCCACAGCTGTAAGGATGGATCATCTTTTGGTAAAAACGTCGTCAGATCTGATTGCATATACACATTGCGGATTTGCAATCCAACGATGATGGTGATGATCGTGTACACAAGCAGGACTGTTTTTGGTCGTTTCACAAGAACCTTTGCAAGGGAGTGGGCTATCTTCATCGTTCACCCCCTGGAGCATCAATCATTATCTGCACACATTTACTGCCATTTGTTTTACTGGTAAGGTTTGCTATCGTATTGAGTCGTGATTCGATGATTTTCACCCGACGCTGTAACAGAACAAGAGGAGAGACCGCGCCATACAAATAGGGGTTCTTCCCGATCCCCTCGGTTTTCAGTTTCTCCCTGAAAATGATTTTGTTGTCATACATCTTAGAAAGCAGTTCCCGGACGGTGCTGGGATGCAACCTGGTGCCGCGGATAATCTCCTCACTTCTGGCTTTGTTCTTCCGTAGAAGATAGACATAGATGCGGGACTCTGCCCTGGAATCAAGGAGTTCATGGACAGCAGTCTCGATGTTTTTGTCGATAGGTGAACGGGGTTTGTTCATCACAGCACACCATTTTTATGAAATAATTTCAATAAAAAACGTTGTTTTGTTGGTTTAAATACCTTTCCATTTTGTCGTCTTCCAACCGACAAAACATTTTATCGGAAAAAAAACGATAAAAATACGTCGTATGCAAACATTTATTTCCCGTAACAGCCTCCCGTCACCATCGATTCTATGGACGAAAAAACAAGAGTACAAAAAGATATCGTAATGTTTGAGGAAAACAAAAAAAGAATAAACGAAAAAACACTCGCACACAACGAAAAAAAAACATTCGAACTGGCAACACAATACTACGAAGACACGAAATATTATACAAACAAAAAAGACTATTTCACTGCGTTTGGCTGCATCAACTATGCCCATGGGCTTCTTGATGCACTTCTAAAGATACAAAATCAAGGAGAGGAACACCATGAAGGTTGAAGGAAACATAGAAAACTATTATCATTACGCATTCCCCATGCAAACCATTCTTGTCACCTGCAACGATCCCACCGGAAAAACAAACATAATCACCCTCGCATGGCATACCCCCATCTCACGTAAACCCCCACTCTACGGCATTTCCCTTTCACCAAAGCGATACTCCTATGGACTCATAGAAAAAAGCAAGGAGTTCGTCATCAATTTCATCCCCTATACCCTTGTCGAGGCAGCGGATTTCTGCGGTACCCACACAGGGAAAAACACCGATAAACTCTGCACAACCGGCCTGACGCTTACCTCCTCAAAGAAACTCTCCACCCCGCTCATCACAGAAGGATACGCACACCTCGAATGCACCCTACACAAAACAATCCCACTTGGCGACCACAGCCTGTTCATCGGAGAGGTTGTCGCGGTGTCCGCAGACAACGACGCATTTGAAAACGAACTACTCAGAACTGACCGCGTGCATCCTTGCTACTATATCGGAAAAAACGCCTACACGACCCTTGACAGAGCGAAACGAAAGACATTCTAACCAAAAAGAAGCTGAATCTCCGCATCAACCCCCATTCCTAATGTTTGCGCCGCATTCCCCTGATTGACGCTGATTTCAAGGAAACGATTACTCCCCAGAGTGCACAACAACCCCCCCTGACCTACAAAACCATAGGAACGGACAAACGGAACAGGCTCCCAGCGACGATCACCACAAACGACCGATATTGTTTTCTTCTCCATATCCGCTGGTAAAATCTCCCCGGGGATATTCGTCATCAGATTCCCAAACCGATCAACATACAGGATCTTCCCAGAGACCCGGTCACCCTGATGCTCCCCAAGGCTGAACTGAAGATCCACGAAATGCGACGTTCTTGTCCCAATCTCATGAAAGGGTACCCCACGGGCGATGTACGCAGCGACAGGTGCAAAGATATCACGACCATGAAACGTACGGGACAACGGATGAATCATATAACGAGGATTGGTAATCTCATAGACAACAAAATCCCCAAGAAGATGCGCCGCGGGCAACAGAATCCCGTTATCAGGACCAACCAGTATCTGCTTCTTTGTCGTGATAATCAACCCCTTCCGCTCGGTCCCAACACCCGGGTCTACAACCGCCACATGAATAGTACCAAGAGGAAAAAACGGTGCAGTCGTCCATAAGAGAAACGCCCCTTCCCTGATATTATGAGGCGCGACCTCATGAGTAATATCAATCATCCGTGCATCAGTGATACTGGAAACAACACCCTTCATCTGAGCAACATACCCTTCCCTTGTCCCAAAATCAGAAAGAAACGTAATCCTTTTCATACCATCGACCGCTCCATCCCAATATTCTTCCACCGTACAAGAGCTTTATTGTCCCTGACCCTCTACTTTTTGCAAAACTATATATGGAAGAAGCGTGTATAATAATAAGGATTGGAGAAGTACGAAGGAATGGAGACTGGAGAGATGACAATAAAAAAAACAAGCGTTGCAGAAGACATCTGGAAACAAACCAGATCACGAAACATGACCTGCCCACAATGCAAAGGATTCCTCACCGTCGTACAGGTTTCCCCCATCTACGACCCTGAGAACGCATACACACCCTACAAGACTGTGGTCGAATGTTCCAGCTGCTCGTTTCGAATGGTGACAGAATCATTCACTATTCTCGGAGGAGTGAAAGATTTTGACGATGAATACGTCGAGATCGGTAGCTGGGGACCAAGCGGAAGCCGCGTCCTCTCACGGTTTAAACATGCCATCAGCGCAAGCTTGCTTGGAGAACTGAAAAAAACACAAGAACTTGTTGAATTCCTTATCGTCAACGAACATGTCGTCCAAGTCATAGGCTAAACAAGGGGAAAAACAAGCCATAGCATGAACGTTTTTTTTCACAAGAAGAAGAGATATATTTATAAATTTATAAAATAAATATAACACACAATATTAGCAATAAAACCATCAGAGCCAAAAGAAAAAAGTCAAATAAAGAACAAAACCATATGGTCCTGTGAGAATCATGATAAAAAAAGCAGTTGTTTTAGCGGCAGGCGAAGGAAAACGGCTCAGACCGTTCACAGAGACCATGCCCAAAGTCATGCTCCCTGTTGCCAACAAACCATTGCTCGAATACGTCTTTGATGCAACCAGAAAAAGCGGGATAAACGAAATCATCGTCATCGTCGGATACAAAAAGGAAGTCATCATGGAGTACTTCAAGGACTACAAAAACATCAAAATCACGTACGTCCACCAAGACAGACAACTTGGCACCGCCCATGCACTCCTCCAAGCAAAAAAACACATCAAAGAACCATTCATCGTACTAGCAGGAGACAACATCATTGACCCGGTAAGCATCACAAAACTCATCAAAGACCCCTCAGACTATTCACTGCTTATCAAAGAACATCCCCATACATCAAAATACGGGGTCGTCTTTGTCGAAAACAAAAACATAAGCAAAATCGTCGAAAAACCGAAAGAAGACGTCGGCAGATACATCTCAACAGGGATTTACAAACTCCCAGCCTCCGTTTTCAGCGACCTCGAACGATGCTACTCACAGGGCATCCACGCGCTCTCATCCGTCATCCAAACATTAGTGGAGAAAGGAAAACACATCAACACCCTTCTCGCAAAATCATGGATGGACATCGTCTACCCCTGGGACCTCATCACCGTCAACGAAGCAATGATCCAGACGACAAACGAATCTATCAGCGGCACCATAGAAAAAGGCGTCACCATAAAAGGACCGGTCTCCATAGGAAAAGACACCAAAATCTACGCTGGCTGCTACATCGTCGGACCAGTCATCATCGGAGACAACTGCGAAATAGGGCCACACGCCTGCATCTTTCCTTCCACCAGCATCGGCCATAACACATCAGTACATCCCTTCAGCGAAATACGAAGCAGCGTCATCATGAATGACGTACACATCGCATCAAGCTCACATATCTCCCATTCCATCATAGGCAAAGGATGCCTCATCGGAGATAGTTTCTCAACAATCACCGGGAAAACCACCATAGAGATAGAAAACGAGTTCAAAAAACTCGAACGACCCATCGGAGCAATGATAGGGGAAGACTGCACCATCGAAAGCCATGTGGTCATCGACCCGGGAAGAATCATCGGAAGAAAATGCAAAATCAACCCCATGAAACACATCATAAAAAACATCTCAAGTGAAAGTAAAGTGATTTAACGTGTGTGGAATCATAGGATACATCGGATTTCGAAATACAAGAACCGTGATACTGGAATCCTTAAAACGACTCGATTACCGAGGATACGATTCAGCAGGAGTCGCAATCATCGATAAGACACTACAAGTCTACAAGGATGTCGGTGAGATAAAAAACGTTGAAAAACACATCCCCCCTATCAAGGGAATGGTGGGAATAGGACACACCCGCTGGGCAACCCACGGAGGGGTCACAAAACAAAACGCTCATCCTCATCTCAGCTGCGATAAAAAAATAGCGATCGTCCACAACGGAATCATCGAGAATTTTAGCAGCCTGAAGGAAGACCTAAAAAAGAAAGGCCATGTCTTCCAGTCACAGACAGACTCAGAGGTCATCGCTCATCTCATCGATGACACCTACAAAGGAAACCTTGAGGAAGCAGTGCTTGCTGCAACAAAAAAAATCAAAGGATCCTACGCAATCGTCGCTGTCAGCCAAGACGAACCTGGAAAAATCGTCGGCATTCGCAGTGAAAGCCCTCTTGTCATCGGCGTCGGAGACAGCGAAAACTTCCTTGCATCAGACATCACTGCGTTTCTCAAATACACAAAACGCGTCATGTTCCTGAACGATGGAGAACTCTGTGTACTGACACACAACTCCATCCAAGTCTATGATAAAAATAAAAAACCGATAAAAAAGAAGGAAGAACTCATCACCTGGGACGTCCGGGATGCAGAGAAATCAGGGTTCCCCCATTTCATGCTTAAGGAGATTTACGATCAACCAGAAACCGTCCATCATGTTCTCAGAGGACGGATTTCAGAGATTGATGAGACCATCTCATTCCCTGAAAAGGTCGAAAAACTGCTCAACACAGAAATAAACTCCATACACATCGTCGCCTGTGGCACTTCATTTTATGCAGGTCTTGTCGGCAAATACCTCATAGAACAACTCACCAACATACCAGTGTTCACCGAGCTAGCATCAGAGTATCGTTATTTCGGGTCCCGGAATGAAAACTCCCTAGTAATCGCCATTACTCAATCCGGTGAGACCGCAGATACCCTTGCGGCACTCCGTGAAGCACAGCTATCTGGATGTAAAACCCTCGTCATCACCAACGCCATCGGCAGCACGGCAACCCGCATCGCAGACGGTTACATACTCCAGCAATCAGGCCCAGAGATCGGCGTCGCCGCAACCAAGACCTTCACCTCACAAATCATGGTCCTTTTCCTTCTCTCATTAAAAATCGCTCTCCTTCAGAAGAAACTAGGCTCTGATGAGCTCTATAATAACATCTTCCATCTCAAAGAACTCCCCCGTCACGTCCGGGATATCCTGCAACGAAACAACGATATCATCGAAATCGCAAAACAGCTCAAAGACGCAAAATCCGTATTCTTCATCGGAAGAGGGGTCAATTATCCTATCTCTCTGGAAGGGGCGTTGAAGCTCAAAGAGATCTCCTATATCCACGCAGAGGGCTTTGCAGCCGGTGAACTCAAACACGGACCGTTCGCACTTCTCACAAAAGAAACACCGGTTGTTGCGATTGTCACCAAAGATGAAACCTATGAGAAAATCCTGGCGAATATCGGCGAGATCAAAGCACGAGGATCCCCAGTCATCGCTATCGCAGAAGAAAAGGACACAGAGATAGAAAACCATGCTGATTTTGTACTCCGTTTCCCCGCAGGCTCCCATGTGCTGCCCTGCATTCCAATAACAGTTATCCTTCAGCTCCTTGCTTATCATGTTGCTAATCTCCGGAAATGCCCGATTGACAAACCACGGAACCTGGCAAAATCAGTAACCGTTGAATAAGGAGAAAAAACCCATGAAATGTGTGATTCTTGCAGCTGGTGAGGGAAACAGGATGCATCCCTTGACGTATACAAGACCAAAGGTGATGCTCCCCATCGCAGGCAAACCAATCCTTGAATGGAACCTGCGTAATGCCCGCGCGGCAGGCTTAAAAGAATTCATTTTTATTGTCAGCTATAAAAGCGAAATGGTCCGGGAATATTTTGGTACTGGAAAACCATGGAACGTGAAAATCAGATACGTCAACCAAGGAAAACCCATGGGCACGGCCCATGCCATCGGAACCGCAGAACCATTCGTTAAAGAATGTATTGTCCTCTGCGGGGATACGATTTTTGGTGTCAATGATCTGAAACAAATCATAAAAAAAGGAACAAGGATAGGATTGGTAAAGGTCGACAATGCAAAGGAATACGGCATCGTGGAACTCAAGGGAAAAAAAGTGATAAAAATCCATGAGAAAATGGAACAACCCTCATCAGATATAATCAATGCAGGTGTGTACCATTTCAACAAGAGTATTTTTGAACATATCCGCAAGACAGAAAAATCACCACGAGGTGAATTCGAAATCACCGACTCCATCAACATGCTGGTGAGTAAAGAATCAATGGAAGGGGTGTTCCTCAACGAATGGAGAGACGTTGTCTACCCCTGGCATCTTCTCGATGCCAACGAAGAACTCCTAAAAAAAATCAAGACAAAAATCCAGGGGACCATCGAGAAAAACGTTGTGATAAAAGGCACTGTTATACTAGGAAAAGGAACCATCATACATTCAGGAACATACATCGAAGGACCCGTGATGATTGGGAACAATTGCAAAATCGGGCCGAACTGTTATATCAGGCCTTTTACCACTATCGGGAATTCCTGTCATGTGGGAAACGCTTGCGAAGTCAAAAACTCCATCATCATGGACCACAGCAATGTTCCCCATTTGAATTACGTCGGGGACTCAATCATAGGACAATACTGCAATCTCGGAGCAGGAACCACGATTGCGAACCTCAGGCTTGATAAGAAGAACGTCCCGGTAGTTCTCAATGGAAAAAAAATAGACACGAAACGGAGGAAATTAGGAGCGATCATCGGTGATAATGTACAGACAGGGATAAACGCGACGATTAATATCGGCTCGATGATCGGGAACGATGTCTCTATCGGCCCTGCAGGATATGTAAAAGGAGAAGTCATACCTCAAGCAAAAATCCTTTAAACCATCATAGCGAGACAAGGTATCATTATTTTTCTAGGTCCATTTGTTTAATATACATCATTTTTGTTACATTCTTGACCTCCCAATGTTCGCAAGAAAATCCCTATTAATCATGAGTGCCAATCTGATAGATGGACTACTTGCCTATATCGCCCTTTATTTTATTTCTCGCGACATGGGTCCAGAGGCGTATGGGATCATAGGATTTGCGATGGGGTTTGTCGGTTTATTTACAATATTAACAGACCTTGGTTTTAACTCTGCACATATTAAAAGAGTCTCTGAAGGAAAAGATATGGGAACCTGTCTTGGTACCTATCTTATTTCAAAACTTAGTTTCGCAGGACTACTAGCAGCGATAGTCGTTGCTGTTGTCCTCATTTGGAGATTCCTCTTAGGCCGAGGGTTCGAATCACCTACACATGAACTCGCTATCTACATCATCCTTGGATACTATGCAATTAATAGTATTGGAACATTTTTCTATAACACCTATTCCGCTACAAAAGAAATCGCAAAAGCTCAAATACCTCTCGTGATAGGCACAGTAGCACGAACAATCGCAATACTCTTCGTTGCTCTTTCAGGACTTGGAGCGTTAGCACTCGCATGGGCGTATGTATTCGGCGAGGTTATCTTTCTATGCATATCGATTCTATTTTTCAGAGGATTTCATATAAAAAAACCGACAAAAGAATGCTTCAGAAGTTACTCTACATTTGCTATGCCACTTATTTTAGTAGGAATCTCCGCTACTATCATTACGAACACCGATAAAGTCTTAATCCAATTTTTCTGGAACTCAACAGAAGTCGGGTATTATTTTGCCTGTTTTCGCATTGTTCAGTTCTTACTTGTTGCTGCATCAGCGGTTGGTACGTTACTTCTTCCGACAATCTCAGGATTTCATAGCAATGAAGATATGGATAGCATCAAAAAAACCGTTTTTCTTTCGGAACGATACATCAGTATGTTGATTTTTCCTATGGTCATCGGTATTGTTGTCCTTGCAGAACCAACAGTGCGCATTCTTTTGAGTTCTTCTTTCTACCCAGCGGCACCAATCCTCATGGTGCTCCCTTTTTTTGTGATATTAGAAGCACTCTCGCAACCGTATATGTATCAGGTTATTGGTATGAATAAACCAGTTCTGGCACGAAACCGAATCCTTATCATCCTTGGTCTTACTGTACTTTTTGATATCATTCTTATCCCTAGTAATATTAAAAGTATCAATCTGAAACTCGCTGGTTTAGGGGCTCTTGGCGCGTCCTATGCGACCGTCATTGGATATGCAGCAGGATTGATTTATTGCAGATATGCTGCCTGGAAACTAGCAAAAAATCCATTTAATCCTCGTATTTTACTGCACCTCATTGCTGCGAGTATCATGGGACTCATCCTCTATGGCCTCATGACCATTCTACCAATCCAACGATGGTATATTCTGCTGGGATATGCTCTATTAGGGTTGGGTATTTATCTACTAGTTCTTTTCTTACTTAAAGAATTCACACGAAAAGATCTTGATTTTGTTGTAGATCTTCTTAACGTAAAGAAGATGTGGAAATATATGAAAGAAGAAATTAAAAAAGAAAAATAATAATAGATTTTATTGGCCAAAAATCCCTTCCATCTTTGTTACTCAGCAAGTTTTTCCATCTTGAATCAATCTAAATCTGGTCGAATCTATGAACTGCAATAGTTGAAAGACGCTGCTGGCAATCATTAACGGTTCAAAAATTGTGGTATAGAATCGATGTCGAATATTCACAAAAACGTATTCGTTCTCCATATGGTTAATATAAGAAGAAGACTTTTTAAACACTTACACAATTACAAGAGAAATATAAGCCATAGCAGCAGTAATCTTGAGTCGCTTCATTGTCCAAACAATCTTGACAGGAAAAATCTTTAAAGAAATAACAGAATAACCAGGGGAGTTAAATGCAGAACAATATTGTTGTTTTAGAGAAAAAGGAATTAGTATTATGAAAAACAAAAAAGAAGAAGTTAGGTTAAATCTTGGTTGTGGTAATGACCATAAAGAAGGATTTATCAATATTGATAAAAATTCAACCTGTAACCCTGATGTTATTTGTGATTTAGGCTCTCAGCGACTTCCTTTTAATGACGATTCAGTCAGTCTTGTTTACGGATATCAACTATTAGAACATCTATATGATCATGAGCTTGTTTTTCTGTTCAATGAACTGAAAAGAGTCTGCCGTGATGGCTGTAAGATGCATTTCGTAAGTCCATATATGTTTAGTCCAGTGATGGGTCTTATCGAGCATCGGAAGATGTTGTCTGAGCAGACGTTCAGAATGATGGGTGATTGGTTGGATGTTTCTTATGATATTAAGTTTGGAGTGATGTGGTATCGTTTGAAAAAGTTATTTCCACTTCCTTATCTCCTACCGACTTCCATTCAATTTGATTTGATAGTGAAAAAGACTAAGGAGAAATAGACAATGAAAGATAAAAAGATGATAAAGAATAAAAAAGCTTTCGTTACAGGTGTAAGCGGAATGGATGGCAGTTATTTATCCGAATTACTACTAGATAAGGGATACGAAGTTCATGGTCTTATACGAAGGGCCAGCACGTTCAACAGGGGAAGAATCGAACATATTAAAAGTAAGGACTTTAAATTATATTATGGAGATCTAGAAGACACGTCATCAATATGTCATTTAATGAAACGAATACAGCCCGATGAGGTTTACCACCTGGCAGCTATGTCTCATGTGCAGATAAGCAATGATATACCAGAATATACGTTTAATTCTAATGCACAAGGAACATTAAGACTACTGGAGGCGATCAGACTAGCTGATCTAGATCCCTGTATCTACAATGCTGGTACTAGTGAATTGTTTGGAGGTTGTAAACCAGGAGATTTGTTGAATGAGGAATCAACCATGCATCCAAAATCTCCCTACGCTATAAGTAAACTCTATTCGTATTGGACAATGCGATATTATCGTGATGCTTACGGACTGAAGACTTGGAATGGTATCCTTTTTAACCATGAGTCACCTAGACGAGGTGAGAATTTTATCACCAGGAAGATAACGTTATCTATCGCTCGTATTTTGGCTGGTAAACAGGATTGCTTAGAGATTGGAAACATCGATTCACAACGTGATTGGGGGTATGCACCAGACTATGTGAATGCGATGTGGATGATGTTGCAGTCAAATAAGCCAGATGATTATGTTATAGCTACGGGTAAGCTGCATTCAGTCCGTGAGTTTATTGAGAAGGTGTTCAAAGAAATAAACAGAGAGATACATTGGGATGGAAAGGGGATAAAAGAGACAGGTTATGACATGTCTAATAAGAAGATAGTCGTGCGGATTAATCCCATATATTATAGGCCGATGGACGTGAATTGCCTTTGTGGTGATTCATCAAAAGCATATCAGAGGCTTGGTTGGAAACCGAGTGTAGGTTTTGATGAACTTGTGCATATAATGGTAAAAGCAGATATGGAAAAGGAAGGCGTTTGGAAAAAGAAGAATTAAAGGTACATTTACAGAGGTAGTTATTATTCATTACGGAGAAGGAGAACACGGTGAAGAAATAATGAAAATTGACGTTATCATCAGGACGCTTGAGTGTAAAAAAACTATCAGGGAATGCATCGAATCAGTGGAACGAAATATACCGTTGAATAAAATTATTATTGTTGATGGAGGATCGAAAGATGGTACACTACAATATCTTTACGAGACAGAACTCTATAAAAAAGGAAAAATGGAGGTATATGTTAACCCTGAATTGTCATTAGGGGAAGCAGTGTATTTTGGTATCCATAAAGCCTCGACATCAACAATAGCATGTATTGATAGTGACGTAGTAATCTCACCAGGTTGGTTCGAATCGTTGAATAAATGTTTTGCTGATGATATCGCTGTGGTTGAGGGCGGGACAATCGAGCATTTAACAATCCCTTGTCCATTCAACGGGGAGAAACATCGAGGATATCTAATTAACATGCTCGCAAAACGTGAACCGTTATTGCCCATTGTACCAGAGCGATTATATACTCGTGATGATGCTTATATGCAATATTATCTAGAGAAGAAGATAGGAAAGCGATGGGTAAAATCAGGGACATTGCTTGCAGATCATTATAGTGACGCAGTACGATATCGGAATACCGGTTCTTATTTATCGGTCCATCGTTTTAATGTCCCTAAGAAGGATATATATCAATCAGCTTACGTGGACCGATTGATAGGAGCAAAGGGACGAATCTTCCGATTGTTTGCTGATTCTTTTTATAAACCTTTTTTATTATGGCGTGATATGATTCGTGAATGGTTTTTATATGTGTTGGGATGGTTTAGAAAATAAGGGCGTTAATATTTATATGTAACAGTTTTGAGAAAAATTGAAATGCAGGAAAAAAAGAAAAATAAAAATGGATGATTGCTGTTAGTAACGAGGTCTCACTTCGTGATAAAAAAGTATTAGAGAAAATATCATCGAATTTAAGCTAAACACTTAATCAACCAATGAATCAGATACATCCTCCTTTGTCATAACGAATCTCAAAAAATTTTCTTATTTTTTGTATTTCCATATAGGATTTTTTAACTCCCATTTATCATTTATTTTTTCAAAAAGATCTCTATTCCAGAATTTATTTATAATCTGCCAGAATTCCTCCTCCGTATGGCCTACAAAATCGAGGAAATCCTGTAATGCTCTTTTATCGAGTTTAGAATCATATTTCTTTACAAGTTCAATCCCTTCATCTCGCGTGATTCGACCGGTTCGTATCCAATAACTTGAGACATCGGTCGCGCGAGCATGACCATATTTCGGATATTTAAGCCAAGGATGCACGAGGTATCCTAAGGCATCTATCTGATCATAATCTTCGATGTATCCCTCTCGTTTCCATTCACCTGTGTCGTTCAGAGATTTGAAGCCATATTTCTTTGCGAGTTCCATGTTCTTAAAACCATCCCATCGCACGAAATAGCTTAGATAAATCGGATCCATTCCAGCTTTTTGGATTTCTTCCTGAGAGGGGTATATCACTGCGTTCAAATCTTTCATGGTGATGTCATCATCTAACCAATACTCCCAATCGACGGCTTTCACCACATCGTTTTGGATTTGGTCTTTTGCACTATAGGTTTCCTCTGTTTGAAATCCACCGTATTCATAGCTGATGTTTTCTCCATAGACAATTAGAGGAATGTGAAAATTTATCCCCATTCGTATCGGGAAAACGTACACTGCTTTATCCCAGTACCATGTTGGTGATCCCATTTTAACCAGTGCTTTCCAAAGGAATTTTTTCGCTATTTTTCGGTTAAGATGCAGGGAAATGGTATCGCAACCAAACGCCTCACTCATATTCGTGAAATTATGCAACCCTGTTTTTGTCCAGCTAAAATTATAAACGTTCACAAGGAGAGGATTCATGTGCATTAATTCTTTCATTACATAGGTCTGAAAATAGCTGTCTTTTCCGCCACTTACCGCGATTATACAGTCGTAGTAAGAACCATTTTTTCCTCTGTATTTATCGCATAATGTTTCTAATTCCTTAAATCGCTTATCCCAATCTATTCTTTTTCTTTCTTCGGCCACTCGACAAGCATGACACACTCCTTCTTCGTCAAATACAATTCCTGGTCGAGTATCAGGCATCACGCATTTTTTACAATATTTCATGGGATTCACCATTGAAAATAACAACAGAAACGTATTGGTAATTAGTTTTTATAGTTTGAGATACCATCCCTCCATATGCTAATAAGATCAAATGAATAATATTTTATGAAAAAATACCAATAAAATTTAGAAAATAATTCAATGGACTATTAACGTTTTTATCTGGTCCTTTGTCAGGGGTTTAATTTCTCTTGAATTGTACCTATTATACGTGCTGATGTGAGCATTTGGATAGTCTGAAGGTTCATATTTCATGTCGGGAAATTCTAGTTGTGGAGGAATAATAAGCATATCGTCTGTTTCAAAAACTTTTTTTGTTTCTGTCTCCGTCAACAGTTCTTCATATTTTTTTTCTCCCGGTCTCGGTCCTATTATCATCCTCTTAACCGTATCGGTTCTGATTCCGTATTTCTGAGCATATAAATCCACAATGACGTCGATTAAGTCTCCCATTTTCACCACAGGCATCTTTAATATAAATATCTCTCCGCCTTTGGCAAGTATTGAGGCTTTAAAAACAAGGTCGATTGTATTGGATATCGACATCATAAAGCGAGTCATATCCGGATCCGTAATGGTAATTGGTTTTTTATTTCTAATTTGTTCCTCAAAGAGAGGGATGACAGACCCTCTTGAAAATAGTACATTACCAAAGCGGACACATGAAAAAACCGTTTTTCTTATTCCTTTGTAATAATTCGCATCGATAATCAATTTTTCTGATAACAGTTTGGTCGCACCCATTGTATTTACTGGATTAACAGCTTTGTCAGTGCTGATACTTATTACTTTTTCAACCCCACTGTTTAATGCCGCATCAATTACATTTTGTGTACCAACCACATTTGTCTTTATTGCTTCGAAAGGATTATACTCGCAGAGTGGAACATGTTTCAGTGCCGCTGCATGATAGACGATGTCGATATTTTCCATAGCAAGAGATAATCGCTCTTTATCTCGGATATCTCCAATGAGAAATCGTTTATTATCTCCTTCACCCAGTTCTTGAATTATCCGAAACATACTGTCTTCATCGTTACTTAGAATCCTAACAACATCAGGCTCATATTGCAATAATTTTCTGACAATTTCGCTTCCGATAAAACCAGTTCCACCTGTTACTAGTATTTTCTTATTCTTGAAAATTTCTTTTAATTGTTTTTCCATTTCTATCACTCACAAACACTCTTTGATGGAATGGATGATATAGTCCATCTGGTTGTTTTTTAAACGGGGGTATAACGGCAGGGTAAGGATTCTTTTTGATATTTCTTCAGTTCTTGGCAAATCTCCTTTTCGATATCCATATTTTTCTTTATAAAATGTTGTAAGATGTACTGGAGAAAAATACACTTTAGTCATAATACCAGCTTTCGATAACTCTTTTTGTATCGCATTTCTACTTTTTTCATCGTTTAATTGAATTGTATACATTTGAAAAACATGGTAATGATTATTAATTTTTTTTGGAGTTTTTATGGTATTAAATTTCGATAATTTTTTATCATAATATTGTGCTTTTTCCCGCCTCATTTTGATTATTTTATCGATTTTATTGAATTGTGATAAAACAAGTCCTGCACTGATACTCGACATTCTGAAGTTATATCCTATCTGTATATAATCAAATTCACTCGTGGTTGAAAAATAATTCTTTTTATCTTCAAGCCTACCATGAGAGCGAATAAATTTAAGTGTTTCGTATAACTGTTTTGAATTAGTAACAGTTAATCCACCTTCCCCCGCAGTAATGATTTTATTTTGACAGAAACTAAAAATTGCAGACTCACCGAAGGTACCTACCATCTTTTTATTAATTCTTGACCCAAGTGATTCAGCGGCATCTTCGATCAATAAGAGACCATGATCATCTGCTATATCTCTGAGAGCCTTAATTTCTTTACACGGAGCTCCACCATAATGGACCGGCAGTATTGCTTTTGTCTTGTTTGTTATTTTTTCCTTTACATCTTCTGGGTCTAGACCATATGTCTCATCTTCAATTTCAGCAAAAATAGGTTTAGCATTAGCAAGTATTACAGAATTTGCTGTTGAAATGAAAGTGAAAGAAGGAACAATCACCTCACCACCAGCCACCTGATGCGCAATCAAATCAGCATGTAATGCTGATGTCCCTGAGTTGAATGTTACAGCATATTTAGCACCGGTATAGTCTGCGATTTTTTGTTCCAGTTGTAATGTCTCTGGACCGGTTGTCCAATAATTACCTCTTCTGATGACACGAGATATTGATTGAACATCGTCTTTTTCCCAGTATATTTCGAATAACGGAATTTTCCAGGTCATTTCCTTTTCTTCCTTGATATTTTTACCGGTACACCATAGGCGACACTGTTCTCAGGGATACTTTTGTTGACAAAGCTGAATGCTCCGATAACCGCATTTTTACCAACGGTGACGCCGGGCATCACGACAGAATGTGTGCCAATGCAGCTGTTTTCTTCTAGAACAACCGGTCCTTTTTTATTGTCAATCGTTGAAATGGTATAAATAGAACAATGTGAACCTATCTGAACGTTATCGTGCATCGTTACTCCATATTTGGCGTTGATATAGGTAAACGCACCAATGTCCACATTTTTCCCAAGTTTCAGATTTTCATGATGCTGACACATCCAATTCCAGCGGGTCATATTCTTCTTATCGAATTTAGGATAGCTCCATTTTTCAAATCTCTTCTCAACCATTGTGTCCACTCAAGGTTAATATGTAATTTGTTTCTGTATCAATGATTCATTTAATTCAATGCTCTTTAATATATTTACAATTCGTTCAGCTGCGTGTCCATCTCCGAATGTATTCACACATTTTTGAAGTTTCTTAAAGAAATCCTTATCGAATAATGCTTTTTGTATCGCTGCGAGGATTTCGTCCTTTTTTGGTTCGACATCTATAATATTCATTGAACGGTCTCGCCCCCGTTGTCGACTTCCGATATTCACAACAGGGACATGAAAAGCCGGTGCCTCGATGATACCACTACTTGAATTTCCAATCATAACATCAACAGATTTCATCAATCCCAAATAATCTTGATGCGGAAGAGTGATAAAAGGATGGAGATAGGATTTTCCTTCGTATTTTTTTATCAACGTTCGGAATTGATCCCCACCAGCATCAACATTTGGATAAAACAATATCGTTTGTTCTTTCAAGGAATCTAGAACCTCAAGTAATGTTTCTAGTTGAGAAAACCCCCTGTCCTTCAATGTTGTAATGGGATGAAACACGACAAGAAATGTTGTTTTCCCTTCATCGAGATTATACTTATTGAATATCTCTTTTTTTGAGGGTAACGGTATATTTAAGATAGTATCAAGGGTGAGGGCACCGGTTACAAAAATCCGTTTTCGTTCTTCACCCATCTTCTCCACTCGCTTTGCATTCTGGCTCGTATGGACGAAATGGACGTGAGCCAGCTTTGTAATAGCGTGTCGTATGGATTCATCAATCGTCGTGCCTGTGACATCCCCTCCATTGACATGAGCAACAGGGATGTTAAGATAACACGCTGCTAATGCTGCTGCTAAGGATTCGCTTCTGTCCCCAAGAACGACAAGAACATCAGGGCGGTTTTCATTGAGGAATTCAGCAAAAGTTCGTATCCCTGACGAGAGATAAAGGGCCATATCTTTGAGGGAGTCTCCCAGTAAATCCATCGGTATTTCTATTGAAGAGGGAAAATCATTCTTCACAATTTCACGGGTGTTTCCGAATTTAGGTAATAAGTGGGTTCCTGTCACTAGAGGCATTAACTTTAAATCTACATCTTTTTGTATTGCACTCATTAACGGTTTCAGATACCCGTACTCTGCTCGGCTACCGGTAACCACCGCAATTGTTCTCATAGTTATTCTACCATATCCCAGTGAAGTATCTCATCAGCGGTGATATCTTTTTTTGTTTTTTTACCGATGATTTTTTCTATTTCGGCAGGGGAGATACCGACACCAGGTCGTTTTATTACCAGCATGTCTTTTGTAATGACCTCACCTTTCTTGATGTTTCTTGCCGAAATAATACTTTTTCGTACAATTTCACGTATTGTCTTCTCCGACTCTGTTGGCCTTTTTTCTGATGACCCTAGTATCGTTTCGACGTTGCGGATCTGAAGGATCATCTCTTTCAGTTCGTGTGGTTCTAACGAGGCCTTATGATCAGGACCGGGTAAAGTTCTATCAAGGGTGATATGTTTTTCTATGACTGATGCCCCCAGTGCGAGTGCAACTGCTGAAACCAAATATCCCTTCGTGTGATCCGAGTACCCCACCAGACAATCAAATTCCTGTTGCATTGTGCTCATGGCTCGTAAGTTTACCTCTTCATACGAACAAGGGTAGTTGGTCGTACAGTGCAGTAAAATAATTTGTGTATTGCCCATGGATGAAACAGCATGATACGCTTGTTTCACTTCTTCAAGGGTTGCCATTCCTGTGCCAAGTATCATTGGTTTTTTCTTTTTTGCTGCGTGTTGCAAAGCAGGGGTGTTGGTAAGATCTCCGGATCCAAACTTGTATGCAGGTGCTAAAGGGTCAAGAAAATCGATGGCGTCAAAGGAATGGGGTGATGATAAAAAAATGATGTTTTTTCTATCACAATATTCTTTCAGGTCTGTAAAATGGTCATGGTTGAGTGCATATTTCTTAAGCATATCTATTTGTTTTATGTTTTTTCCAATGTTGTTTCGTGCATACTCTGCTATATCAGTGCTCTGAAGGACAACTCCCTCGGGGGTGAAGGTTTGGAATTTCACAGCATCAGCATGCGCAGCGACCGATGCATCAACGAGTTTCTTTGCTAAATCAAGTTCCCCGTTGTGATTGACTCCTGCTTCTGCTATGAAAAAGCAGGGATGACCAACCCCAATTGTCCTGTTTTTTATTGTGATAGATTTCAATTTTTCCCCTCTCTTGTACGTAGTAAAAATTCAGCTATGGAAAAATCAAATTCATCATCAATATCGATACTTCTTTCACGTGGCATGATAAAGGAGAGGTTTTGTTTTGTATAAAAAGACCGGTACTTGAGGAAAGAACCCAGATGGGTAATAAAAATCGAACCATTCGGTCGATAGAGTTTTGGTAAATCTTGGGAGCGTTTGAGCGAACCGCTTGCAAACTCTGGTTTTAGGAAACCTTTTTCAATACGGAAAGCCCAATAGGGTGTATGGTCATATTCTGTTACACTGATAAGAGAATCTCCAGATGAACCAAGAAAGATCTGCATGGCAGAGTCAATGTCCTCTGTTGTCCGTAATGGGGATGTCGGTTGTAACAATATGATTATGTCAGGGACATATTGCTCCTTTTTCTGAAGCTGCTCAAGAACATTTATGACCACATCGTCTGTCAGACTTTCATCCCTAGCCAGTTCCTCGGGTCGTAGTATTACTTCTACACCGTTTGATTGCGCTATCTGGGCAATAGTTGTATCTTCTGTTGAAACGACGAAACGATTAACATACTGGGATTTCTTTATGGCATCAATCGTATAGACGAGCAATGGTTTACCATTAAGGATCTTGATATTTTTTTCAGGGAGTCGCTTACTTCCCAATCTCGCTGGTATCACCGCAAGGATCTTGTTCATAGTCTCTCACTTGACAAGGTATTTTCCATATTTGTATCGATTCATTGCTAAGTAACATATTCAATTCGATAAAATAATCTTTTCCCATAAAATCTTTTAAATGATGTTGATATCGGTAAAAAAATTTTCCAAACATGATTTCGGAGAATGCATGAAGAAATTATCTGCAACAGATCTGATTTCGGAGACCGTATCGGTATAATGCATGATGATAGTATGGAATGACTCGAAAAACTGGGTTGGAGATGCAACGATATACGGTGTTTGTTTCCCTTGAGTGACGTTTAAGATATCAACGAAGATGTTTGGAATCCCAAAAGCTATAGCCTCAAGTCCACTCGTAGAATAGACCGTGGCATGAACATCCGCAACAGGAAAGAGTTTGAACGTGTCTTCGTATTTATCGACAAGAATGATATGCTTATATTTTTTTAATTCAGAATAACTATTTTTGTCATAAGGATGTGGTTTGAATAGAATTCCAACATCCTTGTTTTCTTGTTCGAGGAGGACTGCAGTTTTGATGACGAATTTCTGTATTTCGGCTGCCATTATCCACTGCGATGTAAAAAGGATGTTTCTTTGAAACGGTGAGAGGGAATCTTTTAATCCAGGCTTTTTCTCCAGCTCCTTTAAAGTCTGTTCAAGGTACGGGTATCCTACTGAGATGACTTTTTCTCTATCAAAAAGGTTCCCATTCCTTACTAACTCTGTATAGATTTTACCCTGAGTGAGTAAAAAATCTGGAACGCAATCTTTGTTTGTGGTAGGCGCCGAGCGTCGATACGCCGGCAGATAGGCAGTAATCAACCCATGTTGGAGTTCAATCGAGGGGATATTAAGTTCTTTGCATGCTTGTGAGAGAGCCATGGGGAATCGGCCATATCCACATCGAATTAGCACAGCCTTCGGTCTGATTTTTAAAAGCATTTGATGGAGGAAATATTTTACTGCGACGAAAACGGTGATAAAATCGTTGATATCCTTTGTCAGTTTTGTCGTATCAACAGATGTAACCGCACTCACATGTTGAATGATTTGCTGAAGGATTTCATAAGAGTGCATTGTAAAATTGCTACGCCCGGAGATTTTATTTAATAACAAATCCCAATAGGTTCGCGTCCAAATAGGGAAATGCATAGGAACATGGTGCCATGAATACACAGGTCTGTCGTATTTTCTGCGATATCCAGTGGTCTCTGGCCATTCGAAGACCGCGAGTTTATCCTCTAGGATGTCGTAGAGGGGATCTAGGTAGATATCGTAGTAGGTATCGTGGTAGAGTTTTCTGCTCTCGCTGCTAGAAAATCCACAGACAGTGATGTCTTTGGGGAGATCGAGTGGAATAAAACCTTCTTTGAAAACAGAGAGTATTGATTTTACGTTATGTATACTGAGTTTTTTCTTGATTGCTTTTTCATCTGGTTTCTGGAAATGAGAATAAAGAAAGACCCTTAGGAGATTCCAAATCCTGGTCCCATCAGACAGTTGTATGGCGTCTATTTGATAGGTCTCTTCTATTGTTTTTATGAGTTCGTAAGCGGTTTGGTTGTTGATTTTTCCAGAGACGTTCAGGTCATATTGATTGTAAAATTCCATAATCTGTGTAGCGATTTGTTCTGGTGTGTTCTTTATCATAGTGAAGGCCACTAGTCTTGTTATCAAGGTAGTGTGATTAATATTAAATACGTTCTGCTGTTTTCCAGAAGGGATGGTAGAAGACTACCCAAAGGTTTCATTTCTGATCCCTCTGTTAAACGAGGAAAAAACCCTTGCGCAGTGCTTAGATTCGTTACTCGCCCTGGAGTATCCTTCTGAAAACATTGAGATTTTGCTTGCGATCGGAAACTGCACTGATAACACGCGGGTGATTGCTCAGGACTATGCAAAAAAACATAGGAATATCAGGATTCTTGAGAATCCGACGGGGAATACCTCGATTGGTCGGAACCTCTGCATTCAGCATGCGACCGGGGAGATGCTGATGAACTACTCAGGTCATGTCATTGCAGAGAAAAACCTTCTCAGCGAGCTTGCGGTGCGATTGAAAAGCCAGCCCACTGATGTGGCTGCGGTGGGCTGCTCGAATCTTTCCCCAGGTAAACAGAACTTCGTCGGGATGGTTTCTGGTGCTGCGTTTTTGAGTTTCATGGGCGGGAGGAATTTCTTTTCTCAGAACGCGGTGTTCTCTGAGGAGCGGTTCACCGATCATTTGTCGTTTTCCTGTTACCGGAAAGAAGCAGTGGAAAAAATCGGTGGTTTTGATCCGGTGTTCTGGTGTGGCCAGGATTATGAGCTTGACATCAGGCTTCGCAAGGCAGGATATAAAATCTTGTATACACCAACAACAAGGGTGTATCATTTCAAGCGGGATTCGGTTCGGTCGCTTTGGCGTCAGATGTACCGGTATGGGATCGCTCGAGCAAAGATGGTCAAGAAGCATCCGGATACCTTGAAGTTCTTCCATCTGCTTGGACCCGGGTTTATCCTTGGTGGCCTGTTTATAGTGCTATTAACAGTCCTCGGTGTGTTTCCTATTTGGTTTCTTGCCAGTCTTATTGTTGCGTATGTTCTCATGTCGTTCATCAGCACGCTTCAGATCACGCGAAAACCTAGTGTCGTGGTGAGCAGCGTGTTGTTCTATTTGCTCATCCATGTGGGGTACGGTGCTGGTTTTCTGAGAGGAGTCGTGTACAGTAAACTGTAGAATGTACTGCTGTTATTCTTAAATAGGTGAGATGAATTATCGGTAGTATCACCACGTTTTTCCTGTGGACCTATGAGGTGACTATGAAGAAGTTATCCATCGCGGTCGTCGGTGTCGGCCATATTGGTTCCCAGCATGCGAAGCATGCTAAGAACCTAGGGGAGCTGGTGGCTGTCTGCGATATCAAAGAAGCACGGGCGAAGATGACCGCAGAACAATATGGCTGTAAAGCCTATTTCTCGCTTGATGATCTCCTTATGTCTGAAAAATCACTTGATCTTGTCGCAGTGTGCACTCCAAATGGTCTTCACGCGGAACATAGCATCAAAGCATTGAAGGCTGGTTGTAACGTGCTTTGTGAGAAACCCATGGCGACACGGGTACATGATTGCGAACGGATGATCCACACCGCTGAGGAGACGAACCGGCGGTTGTTCATCGTCAAACAGAACCGATTCAACCCCCCGGTGAAAGCCGTGAAAAAAACAATCGATGAAGGAAAGCTGGGCAGAATCCTAGCTGTTCAGGTGAATTGTTTTTGGAACCGAAACCGTGAGTATTACAAAGGGTCTGACTGGCGTGGCTCATTGAAGATGGATGGGGGGACGTTATTTACGCAGTACAGTCATTTCATTGATCTGTTGTACTGGTTTGTTGGGGATGTTGAGGAAGCAAGAGCGTTTACCGACAACTACATCCATAAGGATGTGGTTGAGTTCGAGGACACAGGTGTGGTGGTGTTGAAGTTTGTCAATGGCGCGCTGGGGACGATTCATTTCACGATCAACAGCTATGGAAGGAACATGGAAGGGTCTGTGACCTTATTTGGTGAAAAGGGGACCGTTAAGATAGGTGGACAGTACCTCAACATCCTTGAGTATCAGTCCATCGAGGAGTATATGATCAAGGGGCTGGAGCCTGGAAATCCCCCAAATGTGTATGGGAAGAACATCGGTTCTATGTCCAATCATGATAAGGTCTATGAGAATGTCATTGATGTTCTAATGCATGGTGGGAGCATCGCAACAGATCTGCTCGATGGGTTAAAGACCGTGCAGATCATCGAAAAGATCTATAAGGCAGCGGAGAAAGGTTATGAAAAATAAACCAACGATCAAAAAGGTTCAGATACGGGATGTGACGTTTGGCAAGGATGTTACGGTGGTTGAGCCGGTGAATCTGTATGAATGTGAGATTGGGGATGAATGCTTCATCGGACCGTTCGTGGAGATCCAACGGAACGTGAGGATCGGGAAAGGGTGTCGCATCCAGTCCCATGCATTCATCTGTGAGTTGGTTTCGATAGGTGATTCCTGTTTTATCTCCCATGGGGTCAAGTTTGTCAACGATTTATTTGCCATTGGGGGGCCTGCGGGGGGGAACCGGTCGCTTTGGAGGTCGACGAAGGTCGGGAACTGTGTGTCGATTGGGACGAATGCGACGGTCCTGCCAGTGAGCATCTGTGATAACGTGGTGATTGGGGCGGGATCTGTGGTGACCAAGGATATTACCGAGTCAGGGGTATACGCAGGGAACCCTGCCAAGAAACTGCGGTCGTTATAGGAGGATTGGTTTGATGAACATCCCATTGGTGGATCTAAAGGCGAATTATCGTTCCATAAAAACAGAGATCGACGAGTCTATTGCGGAGGTGCTGGAGAGTGCATCGTTTATCATGGGTCCTTTTGTGAAGAAATTCGAGGAGGATTTTGCTAGCTTCTGTCAGGTGAAACATGGGGTTGGGTGTGCGAATGGGACTGCTGCGCTTCATCTTGCGTTGCTTGCTGCAGGGGTGAAAAAAGGTGATGAAGTGCTCACGGTGCCTAACACGTTTATTGCGACGACCGAATGCATCTCCTATGTTGGGGGGAAAATCAAGTTTGTTGATGTCAACCCAAACACCGCTCTTATCGATATCGACGCCCTTGAGAAGGCAATCACGCAGAAGACAAAGGTGCTTCTTGTCGTGGATTTGTATGGACAGATGCCTGACATGCAACGTATCAGGGAAATCGCAGTAAAACATGATTTGTTTATCGTCGAGGATGCCGCGCAGGCACATGCAGCCGAGTGGAATGGTCATCAGCCTGGGTATTATGGTGATATCGCCTGTTTCAGTTTCTTCCCTGCAAAGAACCTGGGGTGTTTTGGTGATGGTGGCGCGGTGGTCACCAACTACGATGAGCTTGCTGAGACGCTACAGTTGCTGGTGAACCATGGTCGGAGTACAAAATATGAGCATCGGATTGAGGGGTACAACTATCGGTTGGATGCCTTGCAGGCTGCGATATTGGATGTTAAACTGAGGCATCTCGCTGATTGGACGGACCAGCGCAGGGAACATGCACGTTTTTATGATAGGAATCTTCCTTCAGGTGTGGGACGGATTATAGAGGTGAAGGGCGCTAAGCATGTCTATTACATGTATGTTGTTCGCGTGCCTCAACGTGATGCTCTGATAGCATATCTGAAGAAGCAGGGGATTGACTGCGGGATTCATTATCCGATTCCATTACATCTGCAGGAAGCATATCGTTCCCTGGGGTTCCGGAAGGGACAGTTCCCGGTCTCTGAACAGCTTGCCTCGGAGATCGTGTCAATCCCGATGTACCCGGAGTTAACCCAGGAACAACGCTCGTATGTCGTTGATCAGATCAAAAGATTCATCCAAGAAAAATGACAAGGTATCTCAAGAGTACTTAAAGGTGTAGTTTTTTCAAATAAGCGATAACCCCTTGTCTGATCTCGTCGTTTGTGAGCGCAAAATCCATGATCGCCTGGATGTATCCGAGTTTATCTCCGATGTCATAGCGGGTTCCTTTGAAGGCATAAGCATAGACGTTTTGAGATTCGCAAAGCAGGTTAATGGAGTCTGCGATCTGCAGCTCGTTGTTCACACCGGGTCTGGTGCGTCTCATCGCATCGAAAATCTCCGGGGTGAAGACATATCGTCCTATTGAAGCAAGAGTGGATGGTGCTGCATCACTGTGTGGTTTTTCAACGATGTGCTCCACCTGATATAAGTCCTTTTCAGAAGAAGGTAGTGCTGTGGTTTTTATAGCGCCATACCTGTTGATTTTTTCCCGGGGGACGTCTTGGATGGCAAGGACTGATGAGTTAAACTTGTTGTAAACATCAATGAGTTGTTTAGTACAGGGAGTCTCAGAGATGATGATGTCGTCTCCTAAGAGCACGGCGAAAGGCTCATCGCCGATGTGTTTTTCTGCTGCAAGGATGGCATCGGGTAATCCTTTTGGTTCTTTCTGTCTGATGTAATGGACATCTGCCATACTTGAAATCTCCTTGATGGCTTTGAGAAGGTCGTCTTTTTTATGTTCCGCGAGATGCATCTCCATCTCCGGTGATTCATCGAAGTAATCCTCGACAGCTCGTTTCCCTCGGCCGGTGATGATGATGATGTCGTCAATTCCTGTTTCTACTGCTTCTTTGACGACGTAGTGGATTGCAGGGGTGTCGATGATCGGAAGCATTTCCTTTGGCATCGATTTTGTAACCGGGAGAAACCTGGTCCCAAGTCCTGCGGCCGGGATGACTGCTTTTTTTATCTGCATGTTACCAACATACTCCTTCATATATTCTTGCGTTTTTTGCTTCGGAGAGCCTTCTTCCATCGATGACGAGTGTGCTTGTGTAATCCAGGGTGGTGAACTCTTTCCATTTTGTGATGATAAGAACAGCATCTGAGGAAAGAGCCTCTTTGGCAGAATCACAGTAGTGTATGGTTGGAAAGAGTTTTTTGAAATTCTCCATGGCCTGTGGGTCATAAGCCTTGACGTGCGCCTTGGTTCTGAGCAGTTCGGTGACGATAGGGATCGCTCTGCTTTCTCTGATGTCATCAGTGTCTGGCTTGAAAGCAAGCCCGAGGATGCCAATGGTTTTACCTTTCAGATGAGGGATGTGTTTTTGTAGGATTTGGATGAGCCTGAGCGGCTGGTCGATGTTTACTGCTTTTGTCTGTTCGATAATCCTTGCCTGTTCTTTCTTTTGTTTTGCCCATGAGATGAGTGCGTCAACGTCTTTGGGGAAGCAGCTGCCACCCCATCCAATCCCTGAGTCTAGGAATGGTCGTCCTATGCGTTTATCCAGCCCCATACCCTCGGCGACCTCGTAGGTGTCAATTCCCTGTTTCTTACAGAGGTTCCCGATCTCGTTGATGAAGCTGATTTTTGTGGCAAGGAACGCGTTGCTTGCGTATTTGATCATCTCTGCTGCAGAGAGCGTCGTCTCAAGAACAGGACAAGTGAAGTCTTTGTAGAGTTCTCGAAGGATTTTTCTACTGTGCTCGTCGTAGAGGCCGATGACGATTCGGTCTGGCTTCAGAAAATCCTGGACCGCAACGCCTTCTTTGAGGAACTCCGGGTTCATGGCAAGGCCGATGTCAATGCCTACCTTTTTTCCTGTGTGTTGTTCAAGCAGGGGGAGGATGAGTTCCTGTGTGGTGCCAGGGAGAACCGTGCTTTTAACGACCACGACATGAGCAGTTTTTTTCATTTTGAGTATTTGTGCTATATGTATTGTTGCTTCGGTAAGGTAGGAGATGTCAAGGGAACCGTCTGTGTTAGAGGGTGTTCCGACGCACAGGAACGTGACATCGGTGTTCATAATAGTCTGATACTCCGTTGTCGCCGTTATTCGATTCTTGTAGTTTGTAAGGAGAGTGTCTAATCCTTCTTCATAAATAGGGGAGATTCCTTGGTTTATTTTTTGTATCTTGTCTGGGTCTATGTCGATGCAGGTGACATGGTGGCCTAGCTGGGCAAAACAGGCGCCGGTGACAAGCCCGACGTATCCGGTTCCAATGATAGAGATGTTCATAGTGATGTATGGAAAACTTTCTTGTTCTTTTAAAGCTTAGCGTGCAACACGTCCCTGATTGCTCTTCTGACTGCTTCATCTGAGGAGAGTGTTGCTTTCCAGCCAAGGGAGTTTATCTTTGCTGCATCAAGTTCGAACCGGGGGACGTCTCCTTTCCATCCACGTATCCCACCAGTGTATTTGAAGGTGACTTTGTTGAGTCCCATCTCTTCGGTGACCATTTCTGCGATGCGGGTGACGGTCGTGGTGGTGTCGCAGCTGAGGTTGAAGAGGTTTATCTTCTCATGGGAGTTGGTAAATCCAAAAAGGATGCCTTCGACACAGTCGCTGACATAGAGGTATGGTTTGCATTGTTTGCCATTGCCAAGTATCTCGAGTTCCCGGGGGTTTTTTCTGAGTTTGTCGATGAAGTCGACGATCACGCCATGGGTCCCGCGTGCGCCGACGACGTTTGCGAAGCGGTACATCCAAGCCTGGAAATCAAAGGTGCCGCAGAAGGCACTGATGAGTCCTTCCGCGCCGAGTTTTCCAGCTCCATAGAGGGAGATGGGGAGTGTTGGACCATAGGTTTCGGGAAGCGAAGGTTCGGTTGTTTCTCCGTAGACGACGGAGCTTGAGGAGAACACGATTTTTTTGATGTCCGTCTGTCTCATAGCTTCAAGGACGTTGTAGGTGGCGATGATGCCTTGGTTAAGATCGAGGTCTGTTTGTGTTTCTCCGAGTCGAACATGGGGATTAGCAGCGAGGTGGAAGACGATGTCATGGTCTTGTATTTGCTTTTTGAGACGTGATAGATCAAGGAGGTCTGCTTTGATGAAGGCAAATGCCTTATGTGTGAGGTTGTGTTCTATGAAGTGTTTATCCCCTGAGCTGAGGTTGTCGTAGACCGTGACTGAATGACCGTTTTGAAGGAGCATGTCAGCAAGATGGCTGCCGATGAAGCCAGCACCGCCGGTGATGAATGTTTTCATGACGGTGGAATCAGGGTTGGTGTTTATTTTTCCTTCGATGATGAAAGAAAACGTTATTTTCTTTAAATCTAAGAATTTTTCTCTAAATCTTTGAACGAATTTTTTTTTAAAACAGAAGGATAACCAGAATAACCCCGAAAAAAAAAATATTTTTATTGTTCTTATGGCCCTGTTTCTTCAAGTCCAAATGTCAGAAATGTTGATGGTGAATTTTGGTTGTGATACTCCGTCTTAATCCATGAGGAAGAACGGGCAATAGAGGACATGCGTATTTCATCCATTCGGCCATCAAACCAGTATGAATTCGGAGGGTTCATGTGGCCTCGGCCGATACTCATATTATGAGAAGGTAAAGATTCTGATCCCGTTGTCGTCGTTGCCCAGCCATACAAGGTTCCATCAAGGTACAAACTTAGGTTAGCATCGCTCATCCTGGCTGTATAATAATGATAGGTTGTATAGTCAGGAATGGGTTTCTTAAAAATCATAAGATAAGCATTCGTCGTAGCACCGTTACCAATTGAAACGGTCATATTCATACCATAATCCACTGCCATCTCTAATCCTTCATTTTTATAGGATCCGCCGAGAGCATTGGTTAGGATTGTCTGAAAATCATTGTTCGCGTCAATTTTCATCCAAAAACTGATGGTTTTATCACCAATGCCTAAAACAGAGTGACCATTAATCCATATGTTATCATTTGTCCCATCGAACTCCTGGCCTGCACCTATTTTCCCACTGATTTCTTGTGGTTCATTCGGCGCTCTTTTTATCCCACTATACCCATTTGATGTGCTATCAGCAATTAGAACAGAGGTTGCATCGTTCATATGCCAGACCGCTTCATAACCTGAATCCCAGGTTTTCTCTGGATACTCCTGATTGATACAACTAGGGTTCCCATAATACAGGTAGAACTCTGTATCCTCAACCGAAGAAACATATGGGATGTCAACCCAAGCAACTAGTGTACCCGAAGATGCTGTAAACGACTCTAGATCATGATACAATCGCGTTGACATGCCACTTTTGTTCATAAACAGGATATCACCACCATCATTCTGCGCTTTCAGAAACAAATCCTCATCCGTAATACTTACAAGCACAGGAAAATGCACCAAATTCTCATCCACAAAAGAATGATTCACCGTGACCTGTTTCCGATACGACCACCCAAAATCAAACGGGTTGAACTCCGAAGGATACCCCG
>CAYXPY010000021.1:0-30751 GCA_964467345.1 uncultured Thermoplasmatales archaeon
TTTCTGAACCATACATTATTTTAATAAAAAGGACTGCGACAACCCCTGCCAGAAGCCCAAGCAGGAGGTAGAACAACAGCTCGTAGGGGCTGACAAAACTATAATG
Organism: uncultured Thermoplasmatales archaeon; assembly: GCA_964467345.1. Taxonomy (GTDB): domain Archaea; phylum Thermoplasmatota; class E2; order DHVEG-1; family DHVEG-1; genus SM1-50. The sequence continues at coordinate 107 of CAYXPY010000021.1, forward strand.
AGGGATGGTGAACGCAGGTTCACGGCCTAAAAAAATTCGAGAGATAATCGTTCCTGTTATCGATGAGACGACAAGAGGTATAAATGATCGTGTTTTTAATTCAAATAAAATAAGTTCGATGGAAAAAATCACTCCTGCGATAGGGGTGTTAAAGGTAGCAGCAATTCCCGCCGTCGCTCCACAGGCAAGAAGGATCTTTATTCCACCTGGTGGAAGATTCAGTTTCTGCCCAACTGCTGAACCCACTGCCGCCCCGATTTGAATGATAGGTCCTTCCCTGCCTGTCGAACCGCCTGATGCGATGCAGATTGATGAGGCAATGGTCTTAATAACAGCGACACGAGGACGGATTCGTCCTTCTTTCATCGCCACCGCTTCCATGACCTCGGGTACTCCATGCCCCTTTGCCTCTTTTGCAAAGAAATAAACTATCAACCCGACGGTGAGTCCTCCAATTGCTGGAACAACGATGACAAGCAATCCAAGTGAATTATCAAGAGGCGTGCCCCCCGTGAAAAATAGGCTTTGGAGTAACAAGATCATGTCTCTAAAAATGATTGCACCAAACCCACCTGCGATACCCACACAAAACGCTAGCAGCGAAAGAAGGAGATATTCGTGTTTGAAAATATGGTATACTTTTTTTATCGGTGTGGCTTTCTGATCAGTCATTCGTTGCTTTACTCCTCAGATCCCAGAAAAACATGAAAGGAAAACATCATAAAAAATTTATCCATTTTACTAAGCAATCCCGGAAAGAAATTACAAAACTTTTTTTTCAATTCAGCATGGTGAAAACCACCATTATCATTGTCAACGCAAACATGATCATAACCACCTTCATGTTTAGAGTTGGTCGGATTAATCTTGCACATATTCTTTCTATGTCCTGGGACCGTTTGACTATAACAAGTAACACCAGTAAACCAACTGCGATAAGAATCCATTGCTTTACTATCGAAGCTGCATCAAAAAAGGATAGCTGTACTGCGTAATCTCCTGGGATAATCAAAGAGGTCGCAGGAAGTATTATTCGCTCGAGAACAAGGTGGGGAAACAACCCAAGCACCACACAGAAAAACGCAAGGATGATCATAGGAAAAAGCATAGAGAACGGTACTTCTTGAGATGGCTGATGTGCTTTTTGTTTTACTGCAGGTTTCAGAAACGAGTAATAAAAAATTTTTGAAAAAGTTGTTATCGTACCAATGCTTGCTATCAGTAGAATAAACCAAATCAAAAAATGCGATGATAACGAATATTCTATCATCAACTTACTAGCTGATCCATTAAATGGTGTCACACCAGCAATAGCACATGCCGCGATAACATATGTTATCAGAGTGATGGGCATTGTCGTTCCAACATTATGTTTTCTAACGTCTTTTGACCCGGTTCGATAAATAAGACAACCAGCACATAAAAACAATAACCCCTTGAAAATAGCATGGTTAACGAGATGATATAAACCACCAGCAATACCAATAGGCGAAAAGGTAGCAAAACCAGCAACGATAAATCCCATTTGAGAAATCGTATGATACGCTAACAAGCGTTTAATGTCACATTCAAATAAGGCAAATATCACGCCACCTACCGCTGCCAGAGCACCAATCATGAGAAGCAACTCAGTCATTCCCTGGAGTTGGAAACCAAGGGAAAAAACACGTAAGAAAATATACAAACCAATTTTTACGGTAATGCCTGATAAAACAGCAGACACGGCGGTAGGTGCTGTGGAATGTGCATCCACAAGCCAGGTGTGGAACGGAGGTAGGGCTGCTTTCACTGCCACTGCTCCAAAAAGAAAAATAAAAACCGCGACCTGGACTTTCGTATCCAATTCGTGGACAAGACCTGCTAAATGATAGATATTAAGTGCACCCGTGTGGAAATACAACAGTCCTAAACCAAGGAGAAAAAACAAGGAAGCAATACTGCCAAGTATCAGATAGGTGAATGCTGCTTTTAGTGATTTCTTCTGATCCCCTAGTGTTACAAGGATATAACTCGTGATAACACAGAGTTCAAAAAATACGTAGATGTTAAATAAATCTACTGAGAGAAAAACCCCATAGATGCCGGCGACCATCAACAGGAAAAAAAACGAGAATTTATCCTTAGCCTTGTTGATGTCTTTAATAGAAAAGATATACGCCAAAAAGGTAACCAAGGAGGAGATAATCAGAAAAGTGTAATTAAATGAATCAATCACCAGGGTAATTGCATATGGACTAAGCCATCCGCCCATGTTGTACTGAATTGGTGTAATGCTCACTGTTGGATACAGATAGAGAAGATAACAAAAAGGTAAAAATAACCCAATGAGTGCTATGTATTTCTGTATGCGAAGTGTTTTCTCTGGTTTTAATAGTGGTGAAAGAAATGATAGTATCGATGCAGCGATCACCGGTGTTATGATAATCAGCACTGGTTCATAGTCAATCATCAATGATTTCCTCCACGTTCAATGTTTTATATTTATGAAAAATCCATGCGCCTATGGTTAACGATAAAGCGGTCAGGCAGAGATTAATCACAATCATTGTAATCATCATTGCTTGAGGAAGAGGATCTACGGGGTTTGTGACATCAGATGTGAGTATTGGTGATTGCCCTTCGAGAACATATCCAAGGGAGATGAAGAAGATCAGCACACCGTTTTCAGCAACAGACAGTGACATGATGATTTTTATAATGTTTCTATTAATCATCATTCCAAAAAGACCAATAAGAAAAAGGATGATGCCGATGTTGATGCCGTTAATCATGAGGTAACTCCCAGCGGGTAATGAAAATATAAATCAAGGTCACACCAGCAAAAACCTTCACACCAACAATAATATTTAATAACGGCAGAATATGGAAATCAGCAAGGAATGGTAACCAGAGGAGAAATGTAATAGATCCGACAAAAATAAACAACAAAACTCCGCCTGCCTCAAGAGATTGTAAATGGGACATATAGCGAGCAGGTTTATCAAAACCATACACGATTATTACAAGTATTGATGCTCCTGCAATAATCATTCCTCCTTGGAAACCACCTCCGGGGGACAGATGACCAAAAGCAATAATATACAAGCCAAACATCAGCAGAAAAGGAAGAATTGTCCAGGTCGTTGTTTGTATGATTTTTGAAGTCATTTTTCTCTCCGAATTATCAGCATGACACCAGAAATAGTGACAAATAAAACCAGTATCTCGCCAAGAGTATCATACGCACGGAAATCAAGCAATATAGCACTTACGACATTGATTGCCCCTGTTTTTGATAACTGGTCGATATAATACAGGGACATCTCAGAATGCAATGCCGAGGGATACTCTAAAAATACATTGGAAAAGAAAATTAATGCAAAGGTTATGAGAATACCTGCGGACATCATCATAATCAATATTCTTTTTTTATCCATGTTTTCCTCCGATTTTTTTTATGATTGTCAAATACAAAATCGTCGTTGCACCTGTACCAGCAACCGCCATTGTGATAGCTACATCAGGAGCGTTATGGAAAAAAATATAAGTCACGATTAAAAGATTGCTTACCGAGAGAATAACCAGTGCTTTCAGAAGGTTATTTACAAGGACAACAAGAAGTGAAACAATGACTAACGATAGTAACAGAATCTCAGCGATCATTGTTTCTTTCTCCTTTGAAAAAAATAACTACGATTTTGTTTTTTTACAAGTTTTACAGATATGATATCCGTTGTCTGATGGAGATAAGCAGATTGTGCGAGTGCATGTGAGATAACAGGATTTAATATTAATAAAAAAACGAGAAGAACGAAAATTTTAAGTGTAACCATGTTTACTCCATTTAAAATCATAAGTCCTAAAAAAATCGTTATCGCCCCTCCCGTGTTCATCTTACTGTTTGCATGTAGTCTCATGAATATATCAGGAAAGCGATACAATCCTAATCCCGCTGAAAACATAATGAAACATCCAGTAGCAATAACAGTATATGCGATGATTTCAATGATGGGTATCATCTTTTCTTTTCCCCGCTTAAATGTTTGGTAAAAGCAACCATGCCAATAAAATCAAAAAAGATAAACGCCAACGCAATATCTAGATAAAAACCATTGTTTTCTTCAATGCCGAGAGCTACCAGTATGATAGTAAATATAATTGTCACCGAGTTTAATGACACTAGTCGATCCTGTATAGTTGGACCTACGAATAGACGATATGATGCGAAAAGCGCTGCAAAAAGAAGGATATAGACAAGGATCATCATGTGAACAATGCTCCTATCATTTCATCCCATTTACCGATGGTATTTTCTATATATCTTTTCGGATCATCAGTCTTTAAATACGAAAAATGAACATACAAATACGATCCTTCGTCCTCCGCATCTTCAACGTCAATAACAAGAGTGCCCGGAGTAAGTGTGATTAGTGTTGAAATGAGTGTTATCTCAAAATCAGACCTCACATTGATTTTTAGTTTTACTATTTTTGGATGAATCCGTAATGTGATTGCTTGGTATATAACAAGAAGATTTGATTCAATCAATCTTACAAACGTTGACAAGAGAAGTGAGAATAAATGTTCAAGAGCAAACAATGATTCTTTCAAAGATTTTCGATAAATCCTTTTTTTTTTAAATAAAAAAAACTGGGTAACGAAACTTAGAATTACAGCAAGGACGCCGCCACCTACTATGGAGAGAAATGAAAAATTGTCTGAGAGAATGATCCAGAAGAGCCATAAAAAGACTATCTGGATTAGTGTCCCTGCAACTGGAAGATTGGTTTTTTTTACTATACTTTCGTTCTCCATACTTCTCCCGATATATCTTGATTTGTGCAATTTTCCAGACGCATATAAAAGTATCTGTCGAATGGAAAATTAGTGCATGCATTATTGCAATTTTTATTTTTTAAAAAACACGATTTTCTACATTGTTTTATGAATATCAATAAAAAACCAATGTATTGTAAATTTTCAATGCTCCTGTCGGGATTCGAACCCGAGTCGAAGCCTCGAAAGGGCCTCATGATTGGCCGCTACACCACAGGAGCAATTCGCTTTATCAAGTAGCCCCGAGAGGATTCGAACCTCTGTCGCTGGCTCCAAAGGCCAGAATGATTGACCACTACACTACGGGGCTAACAAGCAGGTCTAGTGTAATGGGTCCGGGATGAGAATTTACCTATATAATGTTTAACGTTTGTGAAACCTTATATCATACAAATGAGTTTACCTCTGATGAGGTGTGCTCGTTGGTAGATATCAAGCTTGTTAATAAAGTCTCTGATGAACTGAAAAAACAACACAAGACGATCGCCACAGCAGAGTCCTGCACGGGCGGCCTTCTTGCCCATACATTCACGAACATATCTGGCAGTTCTGAATATTTTGACCGAGGTGTTGTCACCTATAGCAATAAAGCCAAAACAGAGCTGCTTGGGGTCTCTGAAGAAGTATTACGAATTCATGGTGCGGTAAGCAAGCAGGTCGCAGCAGCCATGGCACAGGCGATTCGCCAACGTGCCCATGTTGATTACGGACTAGCGACAACCGGTATCGCAGGACCGACCGGGGGGACAAAAGACAAACCGGTTGGATTGGTATACATCGGTCTTTCAACAAAAGATTCTGTCGTTGTCAAAAAATATCTTTTTACGGCAGACCGGCTAGCCAATAAAGAGAGCACCTGCCAGGTAGCAATAGAGTTACTATTGGATATCCTTACGACACAAAAGAGTTGAACGTCCATGTTGTCAATCGATGGATCCTACGGTGAAGGTGGCGGCCAGATCGTCCGGACCGCTGTTGCATTATCGGTTCTCACCAAACAGCCAATTGAGATTTTCAATATCAGAGCAGGTCGTCCAAACCCGGGGTTACGTCCACAGCATTACACCGCGCTTTCCTGCATCCGGGAGATCTGCGATGCCGACGTCGAGGGTCTTTCTGTGCATTCCACGAACTTGAGATTTCAGCCTCACGACATCAAACCAGGCAATTATTTCTTCGATGTTGGGACCGCGGGAAGCATGACACTGGTGTTTCAAGCCTGTCTGCTGAGCGCGTTTCATACACCAACGCCACTGTTCATAAAACTCAGAGGGGGGACAGACGTACGATGGGCACCATCCTGGGATTATTTCGCTTTCGTGTTCCTTCCTTTGATTACCATGATCGGGATAAAAACAGAGATAAAATTGATAAAACGCGGCTATTATCCTAAAGGAGGTGGCGAGGCAGAACTACTGATACATCCTGTTGAACAATTACATGCGTTTTCCGCAGACGAGCCACAGAACTTTACCGATATCACTGGCATTGTCCATCGTGCGAACCTCCCGGAGCACATCAGCACCCGGATTCGACATGCAGCGATAAAGACGGCACTGAAACAGAACCTCCGTTCCACCATCCAGATTTATGCCGCTCCTTCGTTGTCATCTGGTACAGGGATCACGTTATGGTCCTCGTCAGGACCGACGATTCTTGGATCCACCGTGCTTGGTGAAAAAAGCATCTCTGCTGAGATGGTGGGGGAAACCGCGGCAAATCAACTCATCCAGGAAATGAAAAGCGGTGCAACGCTTGATCGATACGCGATCGATCAAATACTTCCCTACCTTGTCCTAGCTCCAAAAGGCTCTTCATGCCTCATCCGAGAAATCAGCAACCATACCCAAACCAACATGTGGCTCATCAAGCAGTTCCTGAGCGTGGATTTCGAGGTAGCCCCGCAACAAAACGCGGTTTGTTTGCGAGTCAAGTAAAACACAAATTTAAATATAAACAAGAGATGTATTCTCTGTGCTGCTTGTTGAAAAAGCAGTACCATTGTGATGGGAATGCAACACATAAAAGAAAATTTCGTTGTGCAGGAGCCACTTCACCCCTCCTCAGATGATCGGTATAAAACATTATTTGAGCGGATTAATGCTGCAGCGTTTCTCAGCAGTTTCGAAGGGCAAATCCAAGAGGCCAATCAAAAATCCTATGAGTATCTCGGATATGAGTGGAATGAGTTGCTTCGTTTGACGTTACAAGACATCCTTTCAAAAGAGCTTGACTGGAGCCAGATCCGTGAGGAACTTGCGGCACGAGGATGTCTTAGTTTAGAGTCAGAATCGGTCTGTAAAAACGGCACACAATTCCCTGTTGATGTCAACATCTCGATTTTTCGGATGAACGGCAAACTGGTCCTCTTTATGTTGCTTTGGGATATCACCGAGCGAAAAAACCAGGAGAAACGATTGAAGGAAAGCGAGAAAAAGTACCATGGCCTGTTTGAGTATACGACCGATGGCATCTTCGTCCTTGATGCCCATGGGGATATCCTTGATATCAATACACGCATGTGTGAGATTCTTGATGTGATGAAATCCACTGTTCTGAACAAAAACCTCTTCAGTATGGATTTGCTCACCGCACGGTCGCTTCCTGCGGTCGTTCAACAGTTTGAACAACTCCTTTCAGAAAAAATCGCAGGCAGTTACACGACAGAGATTAAGACCCGCCAGGGAAAGGTTTTGCAGGTTGAAATCAGCTCATTTTTCCTGGTGAAAAAAGACAATGAAGTGGATAATTTTGTCTTAATCGTCCGTGATATTACGACGCGAAATGAAATGGAACAAAAACGGTCTGAGGAACATGATTTGTTGGAAACCATCATGGAAAACATCCCTGAATTGGTGGCGTGCAAGGATGATCAACATCGGTATGTTCTTGTAAGCAAAGCCTATGCCCATGCGTTTCATTTTACCCCTGAGCAGATGGTGGGGAAAACCGATTTTGATTTTATGGCAAGTAAGCAAGCTCAGCGAAGTGTCGATGATGAAAACGCCATCATGCGTTCCGGCCAGTCGATAATGGATCGTTTCGAAATGGTGCCTACGGAGGATGGCTCAGGGCGATGGATGTCTGTGACAAAGATACCAAGATACAATGTAGAAGGAACGATCATTGGGACCATGGCGATTTCCCAGGATGTCACCTTGTTAAAACAAACGGAGACGGAAGCAGCATACAACCTTACGCTATTACAGACGTTGCTTGATGCTATTCCTGATCCGGTCTCGTTTAAGGATTCTCAGCATCGCTTTATCATCGTCAATAAGGCTCTTGCCCGTAACTTCAGGGTTTCACCGGAGGCGATGATCGGCAGAACGGATTTTGATTACATGCCAAAGGAGCAGGCTCAGAAGGCTTTTGAGCAGGATACCCTGATAGTGCAGACTGGGTCTTCCATAGTTGATTCTGTTGAGACGAGTATGGATGACCATGGTGCTTCGCAGTGGATCTCTGTGACCAAGGTGCCTCGGTATGATTCTGAGGGAAAGATAATCGGGACATTGTGCATTTCTCGTGATATCACCCAATGGAAGCGTCTGGCGGAGAACAAGACCTAGTTCCTCGTATCAGTGTTGTTTTATCCTGCGGGCTTTCTATCTGGGGGATACGACTTAGTTTTATATGAATATTTAGATAAAATGTAACGCATGCGGCAGAAAAACTGAAAATATACTCTCAATAGGCGTTGGTCCTTGAGACGTTTTCTCTCTTTTTTCGCCCTTTTTCTTTTCGAAATTGGATGATAAAAAAAACGAAGAATCGCTCAAATCTCCTCTGGATTAATTTTATAACAAAATTTATATACTTACTAAAGTAATATTAGTTCAAGGTTTGATGATGGGGGGCGATCCCTATTTTTCCCATCTCTCCTCACCACCTCCTCCCGGCCCTCCCATCTTCACCTTAAAACACTTTTTTTGGCAGAACCACAGACGTTTCAGATACCTTTAAATCCTCTTTCCTCTCTATATAATAATATAAAATAATGAGGGAGACCAATGGAAAAAAAACACATATCAAGAGGGGTACTATCCAGTGTTCTCATCAGTATGCTGACCGTGACCCTTCTTGGGCCTTGCTGCCAGGCAATCACACAAGATGAAACAACGACCGTCCTCCTTGAGCCACCAACACCACCCCAGCAACCACCCGATGGACCTGGTGGGTCGAATTACACTCATGGGGGGATTCGACAATCACGCTATGGATTTGGGTCCCGTCAGTTCTGGATATTCGAACCAACAAACCCGACTCCATCCTCTGCGCCATTGATTGTGTTTAACCATGGATGGAGCGCGATATTCCCGATTTTCTATAAAGCCTGGATTGAACATCTGGTCAAAAGAGGCAGTATCGTGGTATACCCACGGTACCAGTTCGGTCCACTCATCGGTAGCCGCACTGCGACACAAAACGCGATATATGCGGTGAAACAGGCTATTGCACTCCTCCAGGATGGGACTCATGTCACACCGGATCTTGAGAGGTTTGCGATTGTTGGTCATTCACTTGGAGGCGGGATCACCGCTGAAATGGCTACCCTCGCAGCGCACGAAGGTCTCCCCTTCCCACAAGCGGTCATGCCTGTGCAACCGTTCGTCCGAGGAGATACCATGATGAAGGATTTCCAAGCAATCCCTGCTGAAACACTGTTGTTGGTGGTAGTCGGGGAGAATGATACGATCGTTGGGAACTCCTCCGGTGCATTGATTTTCTCAACTGCCACGCAGGTCCCGTTAGACCGGAAGGATTTCATTATCCAGCGAACCGACCGATACGGCGAACCACCTCTGGTCGCAGATCATATCGCCCCGGTGTGCATCCCTGGTGACTCATCGGTTGATGCGATGGACTTTTACTCGACATGGAAGCTGTTTGATGCGCTCACCGACTATGCGTTTTATGGAATCAATGGGGAATACTGTCTTGGTGACACACCTCAGCAGCGGTTCATGGGATACTGGAGCGATGGGACCCCTGTTCGAGAGCTGACGGTGACCGATACTCCTTAATTTTTTTTTTTTCCTGAGGCCATCTTATTTTTCCGTTTTGCCGTTTTTACGAGGCAGCTTTATATACGTTCACTGGCAACAACTATCATGCTATTACATATCAATAGCAGGATATGAGAGAGATGACGAAGAAGAAAATCAAAGTCAAAAAACCAAAAGCAAAGTCAAAAACCATGTATGAAGAAATCGTAACAGTTCAGGATGACCTCTTTGACAGATGCGTCCGGAAAGGACTCATAGAAAAAACAGCCTGCGGGTATTACTTCACCCCAGAGTTCTTCGAGACACTTGAAATCTACAATGACGAGTAAGGCATCAGTGAATGCCTCCCCGTCCTTTTTTTCCTTTTAGATCATTACAACCGTTTTTTCTGGCGTAATTTCTCCCGGGTATAGGGCAACAGACCACCCGCGTCCCGGATAGCAAGGATCTCCTTTGGAAGCTTGGGAAACGAAAAACTCTTCGAACCAACCGAAATACTGCCTCCCGCAACATCAAGAACCACGAGATCACCAGGTTGATACGCCCGTACGGCATCTGGGCATTCAATCAACAACAACCCCTGGTTGATGGCAGACCGATAAAAAATCCGTGCAAAGCTCTCCGCGACCACCGCAGCGATACCCACCGCCTTTAGCCCAACCACCGGTTGCTCCCGGGAGCTGCCACAGCCGAAGTTCTTGCCTGCAAAGATGATGTCACCTTTCGTGACGTTCTTGGCAAACGACGGGTCAAGATCCTCCAACAAATGTGGTTTGATCTCCTCAGCAGTGCTGCAGGTATAGGTGTATTTCCCAGGAAAGAGCATATCGGTGTTGATGTTTTCTCCGTACTTCCAGACCTTCATTTGTGTATCATCCTCCGTGGATCCGTAATCTTCCCCTGAATCGCAGACACAGCGACGGTCGCAGGACTCGCCAGGTAAATCTCCGCTTCTTTACATCCCATCCGACCCTTGAAATTCCGATTTGACGTGCTCAGACACCGCTCACCAGGAGCAAGCACCCCCTGATGCGCCCCCAGACACGGGCCGCACCCTGGTGGAAGGATCGTCGCACCAGCCTCAAGCAACACACTGATGAAGCCTTTCTTCAGCGATTCAAGATACACGGCTCGTGACGAGGGAAGCAGCAGCAAACGCACAGAGGGATGGACGTTGTGTCCTTTTAGGATACGTGCGGCGACCTCAAAATCAGAGACCCGCCCGTTCGTACACGTCCCAAGCAGACATTGTTGGATCTCGGTTCCTTCGACCTCCGAAATCGGTTTGACGGCATCAACGCTATGTGGTATCGCAACCACCGGCCCAATCTGAGAAAGATCATAAGAACACTGCCGTTCGTAGTGCGCATCCGCATCAGCAGCAATAGGCTGGTATTTTGATTTCCGTACACCAATCGAGGTGAGATAGTCGACCGTGACAGCATCGACAGGAAACAAAGCGTTTTTTGCTCCCATCTCCACCCCCATGTTTGCCATGGTGAACCGCTCATCAACAGAGAACTGTGCGATGTCTCCGGTAAACTCAACAGAGCAATAATCAGCACCAGACGCAGATAAATCCCCGATGATGGAGAGAATAACATCCTTCGCATAGACCCCTTGTTCCAACCGGCCGGCGAAGGTTATCTTGATGCTCTGAGGAACCTTCAACCACGTCTCACCCGTCAGCAACAATGCTGCAGCCTCAGTCCGATCGATCCCTGAGGAAAACGCACCGACCGCCCCATATGAGCAGGTATGGGAGTCACTGCCAAGAAGAAGTGTCCCTGGTAAGGCTAATCCTTTCTCAAGGATGATCTGATGACAGACCCCGTATCCGACGTCAAAAAAATGTGTCAACTTATGGGTTTTGACAAACTCACGGATCTGTTTATGCTGCGAAGCGTTTTTCTCCGCTGCCGCAGGGATGACATGGTCAAGGACGATGACGGGGAGATCCTTACGAAACACCCCGTACTGCTGCAGTTCAGGTTGAATCTTCGAAATGATTGGTGCTGCGTTGTCATGCATCAAGAGATGATCCGGTTTGACGGTGACGATCTGACCGGGTTGAACATGGGTCTCACCACCGTATTTCGCAAGGATCTTTTCTGCAAACGTCATCTTCATTGTCATTCAGCCTCCCAGCAATCCACCGCGGAGATAAATGTCTTTTTGAGCCTCAGAGAATGGTTTCGCTTGTACTGTTTTCCCTGCTGTGTGGTCTTTGATGACCCCGGTGTCAAAATCAATGGAAAGGATGTCTTTATCATGGATTTTTTTTATGATGTCCTCTGCGACAAGGATAGGCATCCCGCTGTTGATCGCATTACGCTCGTAAATAGCACCAAATGACTCTGCGACGATCACGCTGATTCCAAGTGCTTTGAAACAATCAACCGCCTGTTGTCGGGAGCTGCCACAGCCGAAGTTCTTGCCGACAACCACGATATCCCCTTTCTGTGCCTGTGTGGCGAACTGTTCGTAGCCTTTCAGGTTCCCGAACGTGTAGCGTCCCATCTCCTTGAGGTCTGTGATTGCTAGATGCCGGTTATGATAGATCATGTCGGTGTCGATGTTGTCTTTTTGGATGACCCAGGCTCTCCCCTGAACCATCAGCGGCATTGAGACTATTGTTTTCTCTGTTTGACCCACCAGGCTGCTTTGTACCGGTTCCACTTTTAAGGGAGCTGGTTTCTTTGGGATCGCATCAGCAGTGGTGATAGAGCCGGCGAGCAACGAGGCAGCAACGGTTTGCGGAGATGCAAGATAGATGTCGCCTTTGCCTTGTTTGCCTGTGAAATTCCGGTTCCCTGAAGAGACCGTCACCTCTCCTTTTCCGGTTTGCCCTATCTGGCCAGCGGCACAGCCAGCGCATCCTGCAGAACCGACCAGCGCACCAGCGTCCTTGAAGATCTTCACCAGTCCTTCCTTCAGACAGCTGTTCCAAATCGTATCGGTCGCAGGCACAATCTTTAAGATCCTTCCTGGTGCGAGGGAGTTGCCCTTCAAAATCGCAGCTACAGCCCGCATGTCCTCCAACCGTCCGTTGGTACAAGACCCAATAAAACCAGAGTCAACAGTGACTCCTTTTACGTCCTGCACTGGGACAACATCCTCAGGATGACCTGGCCGTGCTATCTGCGGCGTCAAACCAGAGATGTCAATGGTAAGGGTTTTTTCGTAGATAGCATCTGCATCCGCATGCATCGGTTTGACGGTGATCCCGAATGTTTTCCGGTAATACTCCATGATCCTTTCGTTGGTGGGGAACAGGAGGATGATCCCGCCCATCTCCGTTGCCATGGAGGCGATGGTGACTCTTCCATCCAATGATAAGGAATCGACGTATTCCCCGTAGAGCTCTGCAGCGTACCCAAGCAGTCCGTTGGCACCGAGTTCTTTGTTCATTTTCAGGACGACGTCCTTTGGGGTAGCTGTAGTGGATGGTGTTCCTTTGAGGTTGATTCGGATCGTCGGGGGGACCTTGAACCATATTTTCCCATGAGCGAATGAATAAGCGATATCAATATCACCCATGCCCTGGCCGAAGGCTCCGATGGCACCAAGGATATTCGCATGGGAATCAGTCGATACGAACGTATCTCCTGGAAACACCAGTCCTTCTTCAAAGGCAAGATGGGTCCCAATCCCGCTGTTGATATCGTAGATTTTAATGCCATGTTTCCGGGCGAACACCCGACAGATCTGCTGGTTCTCCGCGTATTTCTGGTCGCAACCACCAGGGTTACAATCAAAAGTGAAGAAGGTATGCTTCGGGTCGTTGATGGGGAGATGGTGTTGCTCGAGGTGTTTGACGACGTTTGCCCCGCCGAAGTCCCGGGCTACTCGAACGTCGATGTTCACATCGATGATATCATCAACTGTTGCAGTGGTTTTTGAATGCGATTCGAATATTTTTTGGATGATTGTTTTTCCCATTTTTATTCACTGTCCCTGATATCTTTTTTATCGTCTCGTCGCTGTTGATATCCATCAACTGTTGAGACTATGAAAAGATTGTGGTAAACATCCTCTTGGTTTATGATAAAATCGTTTTGTGACCGTCTTCTCTTTTTTTAGCATTTATCATAATTCCTTGAAAAAAACTATGTATCCATCTGAAATGGCCATCGGAAGGTATATATAGAGAAACAGCTTAATTTAATATAGGGCAGAAAAAAGGGTAGTTGATACCGTAAGGAAGAGGTGTATGCATATGAAGAAAGTGGTAGTGGTAATTCTTCTTATTATGACATGTATTAGCATGTCAGGTATTGGGGCATCTGTCATCTATTCAATAGAAAAGAATAATTCTCAACAAAACACACTGGGCATGTATACAGCACAAAAAACAGACCCCAGCACAATGGATCAATTAAAAAAATCAGTCTATTCCTATTTAAACACAAAGGAAAACCCCTATATCGCCTCTCAAGAATCGTCTGAAACCGCCATCGATGCTCCTTGGATATCCCCTACCAGCAGTCTTTTCGAATGGTGGGTGCGCGTCAAATATGCCAATGAGACGTTCCAAAAACAACTCGACATCTCCATTAACGATTTCCAAAAAAAATTCCTCAAACACCCGTTGTACTCACAGGACGTCTTTTTCAATGTTGATGAAGACCCTCTCGATGACCTGAAAGTCTCCTTCGGGTTCTACTGGGAAACCATCTACAACACTAAAACAAACGTCGAACATAAATCCCTTGAGGATATGATCCGAGTCCGACACGTCAACGGCGGACCATCAGACCTCTATGCAGGCCTTGAGGTCTGGTCTGAAATCCATGTCAACTGGGGGCTGGTCAATTCCTTTAGCAGCAACAGTGACGTTTCATCCCAACCAAACAGCTATCACAACAAACAGCAGACCACCCTACAACCACTAAAAACAATAAGGATGTTTCTTGAGCTGTTAAAACAAAAAATAAGACAGAATATCGGAACCGGGGTGCCCTTTTTAGAACGATTCCTTGAAAAAACAGCCGGTCCCGTCGAACGCACTCCCTTCCTTGGTCAGCTGCCGCAAAACCCGACCCCGGCTCCCGCGGACGATGATTACTTCTCTGTCGGTGTCGGTTATCGAACCCTACCTGGTCAACGCATCCCCCAGTATGCCGAAAAGAGATTCGCGTTTGCAAAAGAAAACCTCTTCAGCCCGGTCATCTTCCAACAAATCATGAAAACAGAACCAAGCGGAGTCGACCCCTTAGAGCTCCTCTACGGGTTCCGCGCCTATAACGGAAGCACTGATACTCTGAAATACGACATCGCGTTTTCCGTGCAGTTCACTCCCTTTGTCACGATGACGACACAGTTCATCCCCCTTGGCGGATACATCTATTATCATTTCGAACCGGAAAGTCAACATTCCAGTGAGACGACCATCACCTATTCTTCCGATATCCATGTCGGGTCTGGTGATGGTGTCAGCCTCGCTCTTGTGTTTGACAAAATCGATCCAACCATGGCGCAAACAGGGAAATGGATGAGTTTTGGGCTTCGCAGAGACCCGCACGGGTTCGACTACGAGGCAAACGCGATCTTCAACGTCGCAGTCATCGTAGACTCCCCCTGGTTCTCCCAGAAAGTCCGACTCATTGGTCTCCCAAAAACACTCTCCTATGAATGGAAGATCTTCGATGACTTTGAAGTCTCCTTTGTACAAGGGGAGTTGTTCTATGTCAATGTCCGGGGATACGCCGATGTCACCATGAGCAGCCCGATAACCGAGCTTATTGTCTACTACCCGAAATTAAAAAACCAAAACGAAGATGACGTCCCCTTCTTGAAGGTCAATAACATCCCTAGCTCCCGAAAACTCGAAGCCCAAGCAACCCTCGACATACAAAATACCAGTATGTTACGAATCGATGCGAATGGGTATGTGGATCTCACCAAAAGCGGTGCTCTAGGGGACATCACCGTGTACTATCCCAAAGCAGACCCGCAGGACCCAAGCGAAATCCTCCTCAAAGTCCCGGCAGGAAGTATCAACAGCCAACGGGTGAGTGCTGAGGCGACCCTGTATGTCGACCCGAACAATTTCAGCAACCTGCAGAACTATGTCTACGGTAAGGTGCAGCGTTCCGCAGACTCCAATTTCAATGAAATGAATTTCTACCTCCCCGGCGTCACCGTTCCCCTCGTTCAGATAACGGACATCCCAGCCAACGCCTATGCGACCGGGACGTTCTGGTGGAATCAGCTCAAAGGATTCGGACGAGCACAACGGACGTCTGCAGGTGGAAACCCAGACCCGGTTCATTTCAACCTCGTCTTTGATACCCTCACCTTAAGCGATGTCTTCAGCATCGGTGATGGTCATATACAAACCGATTTCAAAATAGCGCAGGACGGATATTTCAAATTTGATACGGCTCACGATGTCCTTGGGAATACCTTCTCTGTCGGGAATTCTGCGACCGGCAACTCACTTTCCATAGGAGCAAGTACCGTCTCGGCCCAGAATTTTGAGGCAGCATGGGGGTTAAACACCACCGGGTCAGAACCACAACTGGAGAATCTCGCCCTCTCCGGGTCCCTGAACGCATTAAATGATTTTACTGTTGCCATTACCCTTGATGGCGAAGTCATTGATTTCACTGGTGACTGGTCCATGGGGGAATCCGGCGGCTTTAGTATCGATCTGCAACAGAACGCGGATATGCGCATCGATCTGATTCATCTTGACAATATCAGCGGCAAGCTTGACCTGCATGGATACGTTATCCTGAGTGATACGATTCATTATGACATGAGTTGGAAATGGAAACAAGGCTCAAGTCTTGAAGACCCAGGGTACTTCAAGATCAATGAAGGAACAAACCAACCGAACCTCAAGGAGATCGCCTTTGACTTCCTCTACAAAGATGACTCTGGCGCAGACCGGTGGGGTGCGGATATCTCTCTGACGAACTTCGCCTTATATATCTGTGTAAAATGGTACTGGCAGAACGGTTTTCATATCTGGCCAGTTATCCAGGTCAGCGGCCAGTTGGACCTTGATATGTTGTTAAACTATAACTGGTATGAGGTCTGGCCGTAATTAAAAAAAGAAAAAATGGTGTTTAAGTATGGGAAAGAATACATCCAATAAAAAACGTGGGAGGCTAGTGGTCGTCTCACTGCTCGTGCTGCTCTTGATATCCTCCGCAGCCCAAGCATATGTCTTTTATGAAAAAAACCCAAATTCGATTGAACAGCAACAGTCTTCACCCCCGCAACCGCTCCTAGGAGAAAATTACTACACCTGGGAGGATCTATTCAACGACGCGGCAAAGGTCGATCCGACCATGTCCTATAATTATGAGATCTCAGGAGGAGCCGCAAAGATGCAGAACACCTATCCGCTCTGGACCGATCCTGCATGGACGCGGATGAAGCAGATAACGATTACGAATACTGCAGGGCAGTTGCTCTATAATTATGCGCTACATCTGACGTTGCCCTATGACTCCGATATGCGGTTAGACTACGGTGACATCCGTTTCAAACACGAAGATAGCGGTGATGTGCTTCTCAATTATTGGATAGAGAACGCTGATACAGATGCGGTAAGCGTCTGGGTCAAGATTCCGTATGCACCCATGGGCCAGAGCAGAATGTATCTGTTCTATGGGAACCCCTTGGCCACCAGTCAGAGCGACTTCTACGGGGTTTTCACCGTCTGGGATGAGCATTGGCCGAATGATGAGCAGATCTCCTATCATGCCAATAATGAGGGGGCATGGGATTCAGAGGTCTGTTTTGGGAACGGTGAATTTTTGGTTCTCTGGGAGGAGGGTCAACCATGGTATCCACCGTACACCTGGGGTTTCAAGCAAGAGATACGAGCATCCATGTATGATGGTGATGGAACTAGGATTGTGTTTGATAATCTTGTTTATCAAGATAGCACCTATTACTATAGGAATGAAAACCCCTCTGCTGATTATGGTGGCGGGAAGTTTTTTGTCGCCTGGGAGCATTATGACACGGTCGCAAACCCAAGTGTGACTACTGAGGATATCAAGGCAAGGATGGTGCAGAGAAACGGTAATATGTTGCAGCTTGGGTCAGTCATCTCTGTCTGCAGTGCGGCTGATTGTCAAGCTGATGCCAATGTTCAGTTTGATTCTGTGAACAACCGGTTCTGTGTCGTCTGGGAGGACGCACGAAGCGGGCAGAACAACTACAACCTGTATGGTCGCTTGTATGACACCAACGGAAACCCTATCGGTGGTGAAAAAAGCATCTCTACCGCGGCTAACAATCAATGTGAGCCGTGGGTCGCCTTTGACCCGAACCATGCGCAATACATGGTCGTCTGGGAAGAAGGCATCGCAGCGGATGTGGGGCCGTTCAGCATCAAAGCAGGGTTGTTTGACAGCAGTCTCAATCAGATCGGTAATATCATCACCATTGCGACTGGCACCAGTAGTGTCGATTATAACTTTCCCTGTGTCGAGTATTCCGCAGAGACGCAGCGGTATTTGATTACGTATAACCAAGGTGATATCAGCGCTGATGACTGGTGGGGGACGGTCTGGGGTACGATTTATGATGATGCTGGAGCGGTTGTTGTTCCCCCGTTCCAGATCAAAACAGGGGAGTTTATCAGAACAAACATCGTCCCGTATCTTTCCTCATCGTTTTTCGTGTCATTTAACAGCAAAGGGGCAACAAGCGACGAAGGCCTTATCTGGGGGAAACTGGTCTCCTCTGAAGGTGAGGTGTTTACTGGCGAAGTCCAGCTCTCAGCCAGCACTGCAGCAGAGGCGGATTGGGTGGATATGGCCACGGGGGATGGGAAAATCTTTGTCGCCTGGGAGGATGCTCGGATCTATTATCCTGCCCCCTGGAACTTTGCTCCTGATGCGTTTGGGAATATCTGGAACCTGAACATTCCCAGCGGCTCTGAGATGAGCTATGTCCTGGGTGATGAACAGGGGCTTCTGCTTGAGGCAGAAGTCACATCGGTTCAGATTAACCCGGAGAACCTTCTTGCATGGTTTGATTTTAATGCTGTCTACACAGGGACGATCACCTTTGATGTCCTCAACGCGGCCGGTGACACTGTCTTGATCCCAGGGGTCGCCCCTGGGCAGTCGCTGCAAGTCTTAGACCCGGTTGGAGTACGATTAAGAGCGGTGTTCACTCGAACCACTCCGTCCTGGACGCCGGTGCTTGACAGCTGGAATGTCCGTTATATTGGTCTTGATGAGGTCGCCCCGGTGACGGTCCTTGATCATATCTCGGGGAACCAGGGTCTGAACGGATGGTACATCAGCCAAGGCGTCACGGTGTGGTTGAATGCCTATGATCTGCCAGAGGGAACCGGCAGCGGGGTGAACCATACGTATTATATGTTGAACAATGGTGAGACGGTTGAGTATTCCACCGCAAGCGGTATTAGCCTGGTTGTTTCTCAAGACACGCAGTGGATGGGTATCTGGGATGTGACGTTCTGGTCTGTTGATAACTCAGGGAATGTTGAGGATAACACAGAACCAGAGAATACGATTCAGATAAGAATCGATGCGGAAAAACCGTATGTCGAGATCACCGAGCCTGTTGACGAGCAGCAGGTCGATTTACCGTTCTGGGTCCGAGCCACCGCCTCGGATAATGCAGTGGTCTCTCGGGTGGAGTTTGACATCGAGCCGTTTGGGCAGCACCCGGGGTTGCCCTATGTCGACGACGAGGCGCCGTATGAATGGTTCTGTAACGTGACTGAGATGAACCAGCTTGGTCTGAGTCCGTCGGATGACCCGCACAGCCTTGGTGTCAATAAGATGGTTCGAGCTAGGGTCTTTGATGAGTCCGGGCAGAGTTGGACACACGAGGTCTGGGTCCATATCAAGAACATGGAGAGTTACGGGAAGAGGTTCCTGATTGGTTTTCTGAAGAACAGGAATGCCTCTGAGTATGAAATTTCATTCCAAACACGTTGTATCTTCTCTCTTACTCTTGACACGATCATCCCTGCGTTGTATTTCTCAAATGAGCGTTTTGTGGTGTCCAACGAGAATAAAATCGGGTACATCGGGCCTCTGTTCATCATCGGTTTCTTTGACACGCGCGTCGTGGAATAACGACTCCATCCCCCTTCTTTTTTTTTTCTTTATCCTCGTACATTATATGAAAAATTTTATACCGGATAGTCGCTCTCGAAAATTTCGTTTTCGCACTCGAAGGAGAATATGATGAGTATCAATAGTAGAGTAGTAGAAAAGATAAAAGAAGATATGATTAAGGATGTTATTAAGAAAAAGAATATTGTCAATATTGAGAAATATCTGTATGAATATGTGCGTATAATGGATGCTGTTTATCTTGCGAAAAAATATCGTTGTTCACTTGTTGATGCGATTGAAACGATAGATTTGTTGAAAAAACCTGAGGAGATTCATAAAATAGTAATGACGTTTGGGTAATGAGTTTTTTTTTTTTTTTTTTTTTGTTGAATAAACACCCGTGGTTTTATCGAGTTGAGCCGGTCCTTTGTAACACTGTGGTGTTTGATTTGTGGTGGAAAATCAGTGGTGTTTATAGTCATTTCGAGTAAAATATAAATATGGCATCTGCCATGCTATAACATGGGAGAGGTGAAAAGGACAGTCCGCGTTCTTCAAAAGTATCCCCCTATTTTTCTTTCCTTTTCCCCTCCATACATTCTTTTTTCTGCTGATCTTTCACTTTGAAAACACCCCTGTTTTTGTTTGAATAAACAAAAGATTTTTCATCCAGATCCCCATTCATGCCTTGGATCAACCCTGTTTTAAGCGGTTTGTTGGTCCTTGGTAGGAACTTTCGGAACTACTGCCTTACAGTACTTCCGAATGCAAAAATCTACCAAGAAAATCATCTAAATGAGTCTGTTTCTCCTTAGGATTGTAATTAGAACGACTTGTCGATTCCTTGATTTTCCGAGCTTTCCTCCAACGATTTTTACCAAGGAACGACCTTTTCTCATGAATCTCGATGTCTGTGTTGAAAACCTGACATGCTTTTGCTATATCCTGATACGAGATAATCCTTGTTGTATTCTGTCTCATCAACTCTAGGAGAGCTTGTTTATTCTTATCTTCAAGATAATAACAGGATTTCCCCTTGAATTGAGATCGTTTAATCTGAGGGAAGTATCGTTGTAATGCACGGAGAGCATTCCGATTCTCCTCCGTATATACATATCCTTTCTCTAAAAGCTGTTTCAATAATTCGAGTGGTTTTCCACTGATATACGGTTCTCGATGATATTTATTCGGAAGATCCTTCGTATACTCATAAACAGTGGTTGGATGAAGGTTCATCTCCCTAGACACTTGGAACTTCGACTTCCCCTTCAGTAATTCCTCACGCATTCTCTGAATATCATCCTTTGTAAGATGTCGTCTCATCATTTAAGAGTGTTAAAAACTGTATAAAAAGATGATGGAAAATCAAGTGAAAACAGGCTTGATTTTTCCGTGTTTTTTAATGATGAAGATGTGCTTCGCTATGTTTTGTTGAACTGCCACCAGGCTTCAAGGTCCACATCATCGTTTGTTCTTAGGATGTTTCCCTCTGGATCCCGGAATGCCGTGTAGACTCGATAGGTGCCTGTCCCGTGGGTCAGTTCTGATGCTCTGATTTGTCCGTTGAAGATGGTGTCGAGGGCGAGTTGGTTGCCGTTGGTGATGGTCCGTGATGTGGTCTCATTAATGGTATCATTGTCAAGCACCCATGTGCTTTGTGAGGTGTTGTAATATTGTACCTGGATGAGGAGGTATCCGTTGATGTCTGTCTCCCCGATATTCTTGATCTTCGACTGATTCCGATAGGTAATGATAAGTTTCGGCACATATGCTCCCAATGGTGCATTCGTTGAATACACATTTATATATTCATTCCCCGTAGGAGCATTCCCGTTGATGTCCCTGCTGCTGCGGAGGCATAATTTTGTGATCCCCTGATCATTGATCCAACCAAGTTCAGTGATAGATATGTTGTTTCGTCCGTTCACAAAATAAGCAGTGTTATAACTTCCCCCGTCCCCAGAGTAATGTTCTTTGTCGTAATCCCCTTCACGTAAGGGGTTTTGCGGGTATGTGGGTTGTCCGCTCTGGATAGTGAGGTCAAAATCTGTTGTTGAATAATCATCCCTCTTATACAAAGATAAAATCGCACTGTCGAGGTAGGCATTCGCTGGTAAAGAGGTAGTGTTGAAGAGAACATAACTGCGATACACATAGTAAGAGGAGATGGGGAACCCTGCTTTCTTCTGGCCGATTGTAAGATATTCTGAGGAACTGTCTATAGTGCCACTGGGAGCCTCCCAGACGGTCGTATAATCCCTGCTACTCGAATTGTAGATGAATCCATCATTGTAGAGAGAATTGACCGTCAGGGTCGGGTCGATGACCACCGGGAAGGTCATCACATTCAGATTTGCAAGCTTCAACCCTGAGAGAAGATAGGTGTTACCATTGAGATGGATGATGCGGTACGTCAGCTGTTGTCGTGCTGTTTCATTATTCAGTTCATATGCCTCACCAAGCGGGAGGGCACATTTGAACTGCCCGAGTGCGTCTTTAAACTCAATCCCTCTATCAGAGATGGTGGCGTTCCCGTCAAGCAATCCTGAACCGTTGTAAAGGTCAAGGTTCTGGTAATCGAGTTTGGTGATGAACACAAGATACGAGCTCGTATCATTCAAGCCATATTGTGATGGTGGATGATTCTGTAGAACCGTCTTCGTCGTATTACTCAAAGTGATTTCTTCCTTGAGCCCGACATTCCCGTAGCTCCAGGTGACATCAACTCCAGTGAACACACCAGGATACGTGATGGAATACTCGTTAGTTTGACCCTGACTGCTCTGAACATTTTGCAGGTATTGGTATGCCCAGTTGCTCTGAGGGTCAACATAACCAACTCCAACAAGCTTGCTCCTGATAGCATGGATGGTTGGGTCGTCTGATCGGTTGAAGGTGAAGGCGACTGGCCATTCCTGCTGCGCATTGGATTTGAAATATACACCGTATAGTCCGTGGTCATTCCCAGTACGATATCCATACACGTAGGCAGGATGATTGGTTGCGAGTTGGCTGATGGTATTGTTGATCGGTGTCCAGGTGCTGTTATCCTCTTGATAATTCACGGGTCCCTGGTAGGTCTCCAGGATGTTTTCTCCGGATGTTGTGTTGTAGTAGG
Source organism: uncultured Thermoplasmatales archaeon (assembly GCA_964467345.1). GTDB lineage: Archaea > Thermoplasmatota > E2 > DHVEG-1 > DHVEG-1 > SM1-50. The sequence goes on from CAYXPY010000021.1 coordinate 23,113, forward strand.
TGTTCCAGGTGAGCCCTCGATCAACTAAGGTGAGGTTCTCTGGTGGATTTGGTGGGTCGGTGATGTTGATGTATTGAGTGCCACTGTAACTGTCCTTCAGGGTGGCGATACTGATTGTTGCCTGGGCAGAGATATGGAAATGATGACCAGAGAAATTATTACTATTGGTGCAGTTGTCAACGGTCCAGATTGTATAGTTGTACTGTCCCGCAAGCCAAGTATCGGAAAACACATACATAAAGAAGCTCTCATTAATGTTGTTCATTGTAAAATTATCAGTAGTGTCATCGGGATAAGTGACAATGACTTTGACAATATTAATACCACTTACATTATCTATAATATCCGCAGTAATGGTAACATTAAAACCAAATCCAATCGTATCCGGTGTATCAGAGACATCTGTTACCTCTGGTGGGGCATTATCTGGTGTAAATCGACAATAGATGGAGTAGTATCTATCTTCATGCTCAAAATTAACACTCTCCGGGGCATGATTGTACACTCCTTCAAAATAATGTCCTTGTAACGAACTTGTTCCATCATCGTAATACATTTCATCATATGTCCCATTGTTGTAATACATCTTTACACTATAATTATCCGCCCAACAAACTAAGATATAATCAGTATTGTTCATCAACACCGGTTTTGGATTTGAAAAATTAAAAATTTGCCATCCTACTATGCTAGATACATTCTTCTCCTCGGAAATACCAATTAATTTAGAATCATTGTGTCTATAGATTATACATTGATAATGGGAATTAGATGTTGCATTACCAGGGTCTATATAGACTGATATATTATCAACAATTCCTTTTAAATTTGCTTTAAACCTTGTACCAGTAATCGTATCACCTATACTCTGGTTTGAGTTGCCAATCTTCTGGTATCCGAAGCTCGGGAGAACAGTAAAACTCTCTTGGGAGGAACTATTGAAATTTTCTGCATTATCAATTGTCCAAACGGTATAATTATATTTACCCAGTTGACAAGTATCGTTGAACACATACTCATAGGTGCTATCATCGGTGTTATTCATGGTAAAGTTACCATATGTATCATTTGGATATGTGACATTGACGGTAGCGGTTTTTATACCACTTATACTGTCAGAAAGATATGCTGTAAGAGTAATCGTATATCCATAGCCAATCTCATCTACGTCACTGGAAAGTGACGTTAGTTCAGGGTCATTAATATCAATATAAATGGTTCTATAGGAAATATTTGTATTTCTTTCTGAATCAGTAATGGTCAAGTTACATTATATGCACCTTCAGTGTTATAGGCATGGCTTGTATTTCGGTTATTTGAAGTGTCCCCATCGCCGAAATCCCAATGCCAATTAATTATATTATAATGGCTGTCAGATGAATCGTTAAACAAAATCGTTTCGTTTGGGGTTCCATGGTCCGAGGAACAATTAATATCTGATTTGAGAAGAACAATCCTTACAACCTTTGTAACGTTTGATGTAATGTTTTCGTTATCAATAACAGTCAAAGTTACATTATATGTACCAACTTTACTATATGTATGGTTTATGTTTTGTACATTAGCATAACTTCCATCCGCTAGATTATAATTCCAAGTTTTAATTGGTTCAGTAGCGGCATCTGATGCCGTTCCATAAAATTGTATTTCCTCACCTAAGACCATCGTTGAAGAATAGATATCGATATCTAAATCAAATGGCACTGTTACCGGGAGTGGGTCAGACCATTCACTCTCATAGTTAAAAACATCTCTAGCTTTAACTCTGATCTGGTGAGTTCCAACGGGAATCCTAATTGTTCCATAAGCCACTTGACCAGAATTATACCATTGCGTCCAAAAGAGAGACTCGTGGTTATCCCATTTAAATTTATATTGAATTTGATCTCCATTGGGATCAGTAGTACTTGTGGAAAAGGTATACCATCTATTATTATATATTGAATAAATCTCAGGTGTTGTGGGTGTATTTGGAGCATAATTCTCCTCTGGAATTTTAATAGAAATTTGCGGATCGCCAAATAGGTTTAAAGAATATTGAAGGGCTCGATAGTCTGGATTTATTGCTAAATAATAATTATCTAATTTTGAATCTTCATTCGCTGGTCCTAATTCTTTTAATTCAGGTTTTGTTTGGCTTTCACCAAAGATTGCATCCCAAAACTCTCGATCATATCTTTGAGATGCACCATCAGTGGTACCTGGATTAAAATACCCACTTTTGGAATTCATGATTGTAGCAAAAGCACCATGAGGAGTTTTTACTGTGAAGTGTTCAGCAAAGCAATCATATGACTCAAAACTAAAATTGCCAACCAAGCATGATTGAAAGTACAGAAAAGAACATTTGTTATTAGTAAACAAATCGACATCGATATTGGTGAATTTAAAAGTCCAATCTCCATCTTTATTACCACCAATTCCAAACTCATCGCCATGAAGCGCAGCATTTAAAATAAATACACCTGGATTTACTTTATTTCTAAAATCGCAACTGTCCCACCAGTTATTTTCCCAATCACGATCATATAATGTATCAATATCGTCATATGTATCGCTAGGTATGCCATAAGTCTCAATATATTCATTATTAAAATCTATACAACCATCTTTATAATCCCCGCCCCATGTTATAAATTCTGGATCATCATGCATTTTACCTCCTATCAATAACACTTTCTTGAGGTATGGATCATGAGTAGGAATGTTCTCATAAGAAAGGGTTTTCAATACAAAATTTCTCACTTCCATCTTGTTTCCTACACATGCCCTACCAATATAGATTTCGGGGAAGAGATCTACATCAATCCTATAATATTCCTTATTCCAATATTTATCACCACTATATACGATTTGAGTCCAATCAATGGGTGGGAATTCATTACTTTCAAAACTTTCCTCCAATAATTTCTCATCGCCATTAGTATATACTAAGACTTCATCGATATTTAATGAACTAAAACTTGAACTTGCTCCTATATCACTATAATAGAATTCTACATATACATCACTTGGATCAGTGTAGGTAGATGGATCAAATTCAAGTGTAATAAAACCTTTATTATTTGTATTCAAATGCCATAGGTTGTGCTTGTCAAGGTTAGTTCCCCCTGAATATGTATTAATGTCTAAGAATATGATATCCTGACCTTCATAATCACTCACTTTGTCTAAGTTATATGAAAAAGTTAATTTTATCGAATTAATTCCAGTTAGATCTAAAGATGGTATAAATAAACCCACATTAAATCCATTTCCATATTGATTTGAGTCTGCTTCTGCGTATAGATTTCCAGAATCTGTTAACGAATTACCAGATGGTTTTCGAGGTGGTTCATAATAATCACCTCCAGGAGCACCATCAAATACTTCGCCCCATTTATCATCGTTATCTTCATTGTATGAACCATCAAGACAAGCATAGTAAAGATCCGATGCAGAACATACATCTTCAGAGCCATAAGGATCTGCTGGCCAAGAATATCCCCACAAATTTCTTACGGGAATTTTATTAGCATCTCCCCCAATTAAAATATAATTTGTATTCCAATTTTTATATGCATCAATGATAAAATTTCGTATTTTTTCTGCAAGATCTCTTCCCTCATAATTTTCATCAATGTCTTCAACTGCGACAATTGTAGTAGTAGTACCATGTGCGTTCTTATAATCTACCAAATCCTGGAACGTATACCATTCGCGCCAATTCAATAATGGAGAGGCATCTTTTAAATTCTCGGTAGTTATGATGACATAATCATATGATTCTGAGGGGTTAACAATAGACGAATGAGAAGAGGTACAGACATCTGTATAAGTATAATTCATACTATAGTCATTAACTAATTGTTTCATGGATATTTCATCCAGTTGAAGCCCTCTGAAAAGAGAATGTACAGAGCCAGATTTGTTGATTGTAATTGTTACTGACATATTTTTATAATAATAAATCTCACCGGTTTCCACTGTATAATATACAGGGTTTATATTAAGAACAAGAATAGAAAAACCATGGAAATAATTTGTTCCAAAGTAATTGAATGTATCTGTAGGATAGGGTTCAGAGAAATTAAATTTTGTTTCATTAGTTTCATTTTGCTGCTCTGAGTAGTTACTCATTGATTGTTTTCCAAGCAGTATATTATAACCATCTCCTATTGAAGTCTTTCCACTATAATTGACATTAATTGATTTTAATGTACCGTTTTGTGGGAGCAGAATCTCCAACGGTTTTACAGGTAAGACAGGTAAACCTTCATTGTTGATGGATTTGGTTTCATTCATTGTAACTATCTGATAAGTAGTATTCGAAATATTTACTTCGGTTATTTCAGGCTCTGTAAATGAAAAATTTAGTATTATTTCATCTGTTCCATTTTCTTCTGCCGATGTAGATTGGATAATTATAACTGTTATACAACTTATTATGATGAGAACTCCGGCACCAATTTTTACTCCAAATAATTTCCTCTCTCTCATTTTTTCGACCTTAAAATATTATTTAGACAAAATGACATCTTATTATAAAACATAAATTTATGGGTTTGAAAAGATTAGGTCGTCTTCTGTGTATCAATAACAATATTTATATATCAAATATCATTAGATAATATAAAACAAGAAGCGAAAGGGAAAAAAAGCTTATGAATAAAATAATATCAATATCGGTAGTAGGAATTTTGTTTCTGAGTGGATTCAGCATAGTTGCAGCCACAAGTAAATATACGACACCTTTAAATCAACCTCCAAACGATCCAAGAATGTTTGGCCCAACATCCGGTATAATTGGTAGACCATATTTTTTTGTCATCACTACATCGGACCCTGAAAACCAAAACGTATCTTATTTTATTGATTGGGGAGATGGAACTAGTACGGGGTGGACTCCCTATTTTAATTCGGGGAAAGAAGTAAAATACACACATACTTGGTATAAAGTAGATGAATTTACCATCCGTTGCAAAGCAAAAGATATCTATAACGCTGAAAGTAATTGGAGTTCTATAGTGATGCCCATTGCGAAAAATAAAGTAAATGATTATTCATTATTAAATTTGTCAGAGAAATTTACGACAATGCCACTCTTAAGTAATATATTCATAATGCATCTCTGGGAACGATTTTTTGAATGGTCTTCGCATACGTTTCATTTGGTGCATTTTTTAACGGACCAATAAAAAATGTTTTTTGATGTTACGTTTAAAAAAAAGTCTTCTTTATGAGACGGACATCTCCATACAATATGTTCAATTTATACTAGAAAATGGGTCCATATAATCGACTAGGGTAACCCTGTAACACTAATGTAGATGGTTGGATATCGCAGAGGGGTTCAGTCCAAAATAATAATCATTAACATCTTCTAAAATTAGTTTGAGTAAAAAAAATAAGATTGTTAATAAGTTCGTGGAAAATATCGTTGAAAATTTCATCGAAAATATCGGTAATTATGACAACATCATTACTACTAGATCATAACCGCGCTTCCAGGAAAAAATCCTGTCATGTTTGTAAAAATATTTTATCCCTCATATCACAAAACTAATCTATCAATATACCATCGCTATTATGCAACAATTATTTTAGATGAAAATATCTCTAATTTTTTTCCGTGGTTTATCCCAATAAGGACTTTTACATTTTGGGCAAACTCGCGGATGTGATTTATCTCTAGGAACCCATTCGTGTTCACATCGTTCGCATTTGTAACCGTCTACGGTGATTTTGATTTTTCCCATGCTTATTCAGTATATTATATTGCGGTATATAAATTTTAAGTATATTACAAGGCAATATTTATATACCTATAGAGTATATACTTTATTAATAATATACTAATCAAGTAATTGCCAAGGGAAGTTTCGACGCTAACCCTTGGCAGGAAATCATATATGCTGGATAGCAAACAGATCTCCAAGGAAACGATAGAACTGGAGATATATAAGACATTCGAGCAATGCAAACAAGATAAAGAAATCACGATAGCAGACTATCTCAATCGATTGCACCTACCTTGTTTTACAGATGATTATCGATCTATTAAATTCCCTTTTGAATCCTTATTCAAACTCTTTATTTTCCAGAAACTAAAAGCGATAAAGTTCCAAACCCAATTGGAAAGATACCTGCGACTCCACAAACAAGAACTTCACAAACTCAACATGACATCAGTACCAAACCAACGAACCATCAGCTACTTCCTAACTAAGATACTTGACGATGAAATAAAACAACTAATTGATTTCATCGCAGCAAAAATAGAAGAGATCTCAAACAAATTCGGAATACTCCTCGATACAAACCTTATACAACCACAACAACCAAAGAAACAAGCAGAACGAACCTTCTACCATAACAAGAACCTGAAAACAAAAGAGATTAGCACTCTATTCAAGAAACGATTCTCCTCAGTTATTGAACTGAATACAAAAAGAAACTCAGTCTACCAGAAAAATGATCTCATCGACCTCATCCTCCACATGTGCAACACCAACGACTTCGCAGAGAACGGAAGCAGGACATTCAAACTCCAAAGGACCAAGACACCAAACGGAGATACACTCCTCTACCATCTGAAGAATTACCAGGATATCGACCAGATGAAACGCATGTTCATGTCCATGTTCGAGATGATCTGGGAGACCGCACGCAAAGCAAACCAATTCCAAAGGATTGTAGACTGCTCCATTGACTACACTGGATGGCATTTTTATGGAGACAAAAACGCTCCGATGGTTACAGAGGAAAAACCTGATCGAGGAACTACACATTACTATAAATTTGCCACAATAACCATATCTGAAAAGAATCAAAGATTTACGCTTCTAGCGATACCAGTTGGACCATTTGACAACAAACAGGAGATACTCAAAACACTCCTAGAATATTCACTACAACGAGTGAAGATAAGGCGGTTGTATGTTGACCGTGGATTCTTCGACTCAGACTCTATTGAACTCTTCAAGTATTATCATCTCAAGTTCCTCATGCCATGCACTGCAAACGAGCGAATCAAAAAGATACTGGAAGTCGTACCATCGCCGACAGTCATCAAAGATTACGAAATGAAGAACGCATTGTTCAATGTCGTGGTCGTCAATGATGACGAAGGAGTGAAGCGAGCATTTGCCACCAATATTGACTTCAACGAAAACGATGTGGGCCTCGCAGAAAGACTCTTCAACCTCTACAGCAAACGATGGGGAATAGAGACAAGCTACCGAGTAAAGAAACACTCATTCAGACCAAAGACCACATCAAAGAATTACTTCATCAGATTGTTCTACTTTATGTTCTCAGTACTATTGTATAATCTTTGGTTGCTTACTGACATCCTAGTTTGTCTAGCTGTCCTCGGGATCTTTAATGGGGAGCATATCATTACATCCAAATATTTTTGTAGCATCCTTGTCTTGGTAGATCCCGGAGGCTGACATAATGACCTCCTTCCTTGTTTTTATCTCCTTGACCTTTAGCGAATGCTAGGTTTTTCTCCAGATTTTTTATTAACAGAACCCCTGTTTTTATCTGAATAAGCAAAAGATTCTTCATCCAGAATCCTATTTATGCCTTGGATCAACCCTCATTTTTACGGTTTGTTGGTCCTTGGTAGGAACTTTCGGAACTACTGCCTTAAGCG
>CAYXPY010000022.1:0-26109 GCA_964467345.1 uncultured Thermoplasmatales archaeon
TTTATGTGGTCATTATGACACGGTCGCTGGCGCCCCCGGCGCTGACGATGACGGCTCTGGGACCGCTGCTGTGCTGGCGGTCGCTTCTGTTCTTCGCAACTACGCGTTTAATCATACGATCCGGTTTATCACCTTCTCTGGTGAGGAGGTCGGGACGTATGGGAGTTTTACCTATGCACGGGATGCGGCTCTGCGGGGTGATAACATCGTCGCGGTGCTGAACATGGACATGATCGGATATGCAAGTACGACAGAGGGGGGAAAGATCCTTCGGTTTTTCCCACCGGACCGGTCTGTCTGGGTTGGGGAGTATGCACGGATGATCAGTCTGAAATACAACGACCTCATCGATATGACCGTCGACATCCTCCCAGGCTATCGTGGTGCTGATAACCAGGCGTTTGTCGATTATGGGTACGATGGCGTCTGGATCGCGCATCAGGATGGGTACCCCTGGGGTCATTCACCGGAAGATACCTCAGATAAACTGAATTGGTCGTATTATGTAAAAGCGACCAAGCTGATGACTGCGATTACCGCTGAGATTGCGCAAAAACCAATCGATGTCCAGGTTGTTATCCGACAGCCTTCTGAGGGTCATACGTATTTTTTCAAACGAGTTCTTTTCGAAAGTGCTTTTGGGAAGAAATATCATGCTGGGTTTCGTGGGTTAACCATCATCCTTGGAGGAAAAACAGTCGCACGTGCTGAAGTGTTCAGCAAAGAGCCTATCAAGTACGTCGTTTTCAGTATTGATGGGTATTTTATGTTTTGGGACTCAGAGCCTCCGTTCGAATGGACGATGCAGGGATGGTTCTATCCGATAAATGGACGGCATCTCATGAATGTGTACGCCTATACGATTTCAGGGGAAATGGCGTATGATGAAATGGATGTGTTCATGCTTTCCATAGCGACATCATATAAGAATTAATCACAAGGGAATGGTTTTATAGGGAAACAACATATAAAAATGTGATGAATGTTCGGCATACAGCATGTTTCCTTAGTGTTCTGCTACTGATCGTTCCTCTGGTTTTCACCAGTGTTTCGGCCGGGACAGTTGTTCTTGTGACCGGGTTTGAGCCGTTTGGTGTGCATGCGATCAATCCGTCGCAGATAATCGCTGATACACTTAATGGAACGATCATTAATGATGCTGAAATCATTGGAATCGTGTTGCCTGTTGATTTTAACAGATCAATAGAAAAAGCAAGAGAGGCGATTGAGCAGTACCACCCGGATGTTGTTCTGAGTCTTGGGCTTGCTGCTCGTTCTAAGGTAATCAAAGTGGAAAAAATCGCAGTCAACCTTAAACGTTTTCCAAGGGATGATGGGACCTGGTCGTTTCCGCAGCGTATCCAGAGCAATGGTCCGTTCGTTCGGATAACAACACTTGATGCAGGGGGTATCGCACGGGAGATGCGACAGGCAGGTATCCCGGCACGGCAGAGTTTTTTTGCAGGGATGTATATCTGTAATTCCTTGTTCTATGGTTTGTTAGGGGACAGCAAGGAAAACAACATGACTGCCACGGTTGGTTTCATCCATGTGCCCTTGTTGGTTTCTCAGGATCCCGCAGGGATGGCTTTGGACACCCTGGTTGACGCTGTGAAAATAGCAATCCAGAGCTGCGTGGGATAGGTTTTTTGATTTGAGTAGACAAAAAGGAATAATGTTTATAAGGAAAGATTTGCTGACAACATCGATGAGAGAGATTACGAAAGCACAACTCACTATTGGATTGCTTGCGTTTTTTGCGACGATTTGGGATAATATCCTGAACAAATCATACCCTGATGTCTTGTTTCTTGGTGGGATGATTGTGTTGCAGCTGGTCTTGTTGCTGGTGTTGTCCTATGTTATCATCGCGTTGCTGGAATGGGTAAAGGTCTTTGATTTGAAAACCAACTCCATTCTCACGCTGCTCGTCTTGGTGACATTAAAGCTGTTAACCATCATTAAGGTCGTCTAGGTAGTTCTCACGGTATGAACGTTTTTTTTCAATCAGGACGAGTTTTCAATCAACTTCCCTAGGAGAACTCCCATGAAGGGGAAACGATTGACTATTTTTTCATAGATCCATTGGAGGATCGGATGCGATGGTTGGAACTCCAGAGGCATCGTGATTGACAGGGGGTCAGACCATTCGCTTTCATCACCTTTGACATCCTGTGCTTTTACCGTGATATTGTATCTTCCTTCTTCGGTCCATGCATGTCGTGCAAAGGCTTCAGCACCTGAATCAAATGGTCCTATCCACCCACTGTATGTTCCGTCACCCCAGGAGAAATTATAATAGAGCCTATCACCGTCAACATCGATTGCTGACGTCTTGTACATATATTCAACGTTTGGTTTTCCCTCTAGAGAGCCTGTTGGTCTGTTAGGTTTTTGTGGTCGTTGATTCAACAGGAAACTGTCAGAATAGTAAAGATAGTTGTGTGCTGTCGTCATAAGGGATACTGCCTCGTCGATCGATGAGCCTGTTTTGTTGAACTGAATGACTCCGTTTTCATCGGTCAGTCCTGTTCGATAGAACCCACTGTCTTGGTAGAGACAGACACGAGCTCCTTTGATTGGATTCCCATTTGCTTCTACGGTCACCTGAATGGCGTCTGAAGGGAACGTATAGGTCGCCTCAAGAGTGCCGGGTAATGCTGTGTATATATCTAACGCGGGGTCGCCAAAGACGTGGAACAGTTCGAATTCGTATTCTTCTAAATCCCAAGGATCTCCCCAGGTATCTGCCATGAATGCTTTCCCATAATTGAGTATCTCACCGAGATGATACAGGGCGATTTCAGTTCCTACCTCGGTATCAAATTCCGGCCAGATCGCATCATACATGCCTCTGCATAAGTAGTCATTATAGCCACTGTAGCTAATATCTGAGGCACCAAAGACGGCGACAGCGCCTCCATCATCTTTTCTGAGGAATTCTTCGCAGAAGCACTCCAGAGTATCAAACTTCCCTGTTAAACAGTTAAGACTGAACACGACAGGAAGGAGTTCCCCATTCGAAAAACTATCGAAATGCTCCGTGGTAAAATAGGGATCCCCCCATCCAGACTCCATCCCATGGTCCCGATGATTTAAGATGAAAATACCTTGTTGAATGGCATTTATGATATCGGTAGCGTCTCCATCCCAGCCGAAGGTGGGTCGTAAGAGTTCAGCAGGTAACGGTTCCCCATTCGCATAATAACCATTGTTATAGTTGGTTGGGTTTATGTAGGAATCAGTACAGTAGATCCGCTGACCAGTGTATCCTTGTGAAAGGAGGTAATCTCTGACTTCTTCAGAGGTGAGTACGAACCGTCGGTCCTCATACCCGTTTGTATCATCATCCTGAAAGTAAGCTGCAACAACGAAGTTGGTGTAAAAGCTGGATACCTGGGGAGGGGTTTGTTCATAGGTTAAAATCTTCTGAACCATAACTTCTGCCTGAGCAGGGGTATCCGCAGGGATACGCCCAATGTAAATATCAGGGTAGTAGTCTGTTCCCTCAACAGCGGCGTACCAAAGATCAGTGGCAACACCGTTCAGATAGGTTGTTGGGACAAATTCGGCATCACCGAAGAGGAGGATATACGAAGGTCGTGGCACCCAGGTGTTATAGGCATTAATGATAAATTGACGTATTTGTTGATAGGTCGATCCGATATCTGAGACATTTATGGTTTTTGTCTGAAATCCTGTTTGGTATTTCCAGGAGGCAAGCTCTTCTGCCTGATTGTAATAATTCTGATGGGTGATGATGAGGTAATCACAGCCGAGTTCTTTGCTGGTGGTTTGTTCCTGGAAGAGCGTATTTTTTACAAACGTATGCCAGTTGGTAAACATGTTTTCATACAGAGGATAAAATGCTTTTTGTGTGTAGTTTGGTTCAACACCCAAGGGCCCATCTGGAGAAAATGTCAGTCTGATGATGATGGTATCATAGATGGTGACTGTCTTTTGATTAGGATTATACTGGACGGGGTTGAATCTGATTTTCAGAAAGGGGATGTCTCGTATCTTACCTGAACTGACAATCTCAGCGGTACACTGAGGGAAGAATGCATCTTGTTGATACGCTGATTCATCGTATGCAAACACGGTTCCTTCATCGTTTTGACTGTCCGCTTGTGGGTTTTGTACCGGATAGAGTGTTTCAACGTGGCGCGTTTCTCTGATATGCGTATTGACTATCTCAAGGGAACAGTGATATGTTGATGCAGCCACTATTTTTGTTACCGCTGGTGTTTGTGGGTTGCCGATTTCTCCGATAAATCCTGCGTTTGGTATCTCAAACTGGATGAAATTGCCCAGGTCGTTTGAAAATTTTTTTTCAAGTAATTCTGATAGATGGAACGTGACGAGCAGTTCATTTGCAGTGGGATATTCATACGACACCATAGTTTGTTTTTCGTTTTCTTGTTCTGCCAGAACATCAGCTTTGGGTATTGATACTAAAAGAACAATACCGATAAAAACGACAAGGATCGCACTTTTCTTATTTTTCATCAGGTGATACCCCCCTTCGGGAAATCTCTCTCTGTTTATATATTGGATAAGACTATAAAAAGATAGCAGTCATGTTCTTCACAACCTTTTTGTGTTTGGTTACGATTTATGATAAAATAGTCGTCCCTTACGCAGTCATTATTCTTTTTTTTGTGCGGTGATATCTTTCATGATGTGAATGTAACTTACCATTTCGCTATTATCTGAGAGGATGGGCGATGCAGTGATTTGAAGATATTTCCCCAGATGTGGTTCGAAGAATTCAACAGTTGTAGGTTTTTGTGTTTGTTGGGCATCAGCGCATGGACAGGAGGAATGTGCAGTGTCTTTCCCATGCAGGAGTTGATAACATTTTTTCCCAATACACTCCTTTTGCGTCATATGGAGAAATTCAGCAAAGGATCGGTTTGCCTTCAGGATTATGAAATTGTTGTCTTGGATGAACACCATGTCGGTGATGGCATTGAAGGTTGACTCCCATTCTGTGAGTGCCTGTTTCATTTTTTCTTCTGTTTGTTTGCGTTCGGTGACATCCTCGATAAGCAGGGTGACTCCGGGTTCGCCGTCGTCAAAGGTGGTGGGGATGTGCTTGATTCTGAGATGGTAGGTCTTGTCCGGGAGTGTGTATTTTTTCTCTATGGTGAGTTCTTTTCCATCCAGTGCTCTGCGGGTGTTGTGTGCCAGTTCAGGGATTGGAAGGTGGGCTTGGATGACTGTTTCGATGGAATGTCCTATGAGGTCTGAGCGGGTGGTGTGGCAGAAACGCAGGAAATTGTCACTTGCCTGGATGAATGTTAGGTCCTTATCAAGTACGACGATGTAGTCATGGGTGAAAGTGAGCAATGCGGAGAGGGGGATGCGGGATGAGGGGAAGAAGACTTTTGCTGGCCCGAAGGTGACCATTTCTGCATGGCCCGAGATGAGCAGGATGTCGAGGTATTTGGCCACAGAGTTCCGGTTGATGTGGATTTTTCTGGAGATGTCGGTGACGGTCATGCCTTTGGGGTTGTTTTTGAGTATGGTTTTTATCTGTGTGAGTTCCTCTTGGTAGCTGTCCACGACCGATTATCCGTTGGTGTGTATTTATGCATTTCGTTATTGCCAGTCGATATTGCCATGCAAAGAACGAAAAGTATATATAATAAATAATGGATTCGATTATTGCCAAGCACATATGCATGGCAAAGTGGTGAAGGGATAAAACACTATGAAATCTCCTCTAATACACCAACAACGACAAACGCACATCCAAAAAAACGCCTGGGGGAGTAAAGTACATGTAAACCCACTATCACGCCATACCTCTTCTCCTCATCTCTTCCCACATCCCATCCTACTACACAAACACCGGAAAAAAGATCCTTCCTCCTATGATGAGGTACCTCTGCTTGTCTAAGCATCCCATCTTTCCTTTTCCCAAGGGGTACCTCACTTCATCCTTTTCAACCAAGGTATTTTGCTGTTTTGACAGTTGGTCAAATAATGTTTATATATGAAAAGTAGGAAGATATAAACATATGAACGAACAGCGGTATTATCAAAAAAATATAATGATTGTCGATGACGACCCCGATATCGTACAAAGTCTTCAACAGCTCTTTGAAAGGGAAGGATTCCAGGTCACCACCGCAGAGAACGGGAGAAGCTGTCTCGTCGAACTTGAGAAAGGCTTCCAGGGAATCATCCTCCTAGACCTGATGATGCCAGTCATGGATGGAGCCGAGACCATAAAGAAAATGACCTTCGACGGTTTCATCGAGACAAACACGATCATCGTTCTGACTGCAAAACGAATCCAAGGAGAAGAATTCAACGAAATCTACCCCTATATCGCTGATTATATCACCAAACCCTTTGACATAGGCGTTCTCTTACAAACCGTCAAGAAAATCGCACAACGACCACCAGTGAAGAGACGGTTCTAAAAAAACCTATCATTTTTTTAATTTCTATTGGAAAAACTATATAATATTACTTCTGTATTGTGTAGTAAGGGATTATGAAGAAACCATACCTGCATCATCTACAAACAGCAGTCACACTGTTCATTCTCATATCGATAAGCATCCCGGTCTCATCAGTAACTCTGGTATCACAAAAAAATCCAAACACATCAGATGCAGACACACAAACAATACGTCTCACCACAGCAGGGAAAATCGATGAGATCCTTGCCATGATCGATGAAAACCTCCTTCTCACCTATCTTCAAACCATCGTTGGTTTTGGACCACGCGTGAGCGGGACATACGGCTGTGAAAAAGCAGCACAATACATCCATACACACTTCACAGCAAACGGGCTGCTCACACGATACCAAAACTGGACAGGCTGGGGGAACCGGTTAAACTTCGGTCGCTACCGCAGCCAAAACGTCGAAGGAACATTACTGGGAACAGATCCCAGAGACACCTCGGTTATTATTTTCAACGCCCATTATGACTCTGTTGCAAAAGGACCCGGGGCAAACGATGATGGCTCAGGCACCGCTGCTGTGCTTGCCGCAGCATATGCGCTAAGCTGTTTTGATTTCAAACGAACCATACGATTTATCACATTTTCAGGAGAAGAAGTCGGATTGATCGGCAGCCGAGCATACGCGAAGGAGGCGTACGCACAAAACGATAACATCCTTGTTGAAATCAACGCAGACATGATAGGCCATGACGAAGGCAGCAACAAGATGACGACCACCGCAACAGAGGATGCAGGATGGGTCGCAGAACTCTTCCAACGCATCAACACCGAGTATTCAATAGGACTGACCGTCAATCGAGGAACGATCAATCGACAACAGAATGGTCTTGGGGGAAGCGATTACGCCGCGTTCCTCCCCTACGGCTGGGAATGCATCGGCTGCTGGGAAGGAGACCATGACCCTAACTTTCATTCAGCACAAGACAACCTCAGCAACATTAACTTCAGCTATCTCGTCAACACGACCCGCCTCATCGCAGCAACACTAGCATTCCTTGCTGACATCGATGAAACACCCCCGCAGGTACGAATCACCTCACCACGAGTCGGATATCTCTATCAGAACGGCATGAAAAAACGCCAGATCGGGGAGTTCAAGACAACGGTGCTCAACGACATCTGGGTCTGGGCTGAGGTTGCTGACGAAACCATCCCGCTTCAACGAGCTGATTTCTATTTCGACGGCACATTGGTCCATACCGATTACGAGTACCCTTTCCAATGGCAGTTCAACAGATTCTCGCTTCGAAACCATCAAATAACGGTTGTCGTCTATGATGAACTAGGGAGAAACACCACGGACTGGCGAGAGATTAAATTTATTAACCTTCTCAAAAAAACCTGAAATGGCTATTAACAAACCATTTCAGCAAACCTCCGAAGAACAGAGCAATACGAGCACAGTCAGAGGAAATTTTTTTTATCCAGCTCCATCCTATCCATTTTTAACAGTGAAACAGATAATGTCCTGTGAAGCATGCAACGAGGACTTGCGTCATTTGACCTCTACGTCATCGTCTCTGAACTTCAAGACCTGCTCGGATGTTACGTAGAAAAAATCTATCAACTGTCTCGGGACGAGATACTCATAAGAGTACAGCAGAAAACAGCAAATCAAAAAGAATCACTCCTCATACGAAACGGAGACCTTCTCTGTCGAACACAAAAAACATTTGACGCCCCGGAGAAACCCTCCGTGTTCGCAATGACTCTACGAAAATACCTCCTTAACGGTAAAATCAGCCAGATAACACAACACGAGTTCGACCGCGTCATACAGATAAAAATCGGAAGAAAAGAAGGAGACTACACCCTCGTCTGCGAACTGTTCTCCAAAGGAAACATCCTCCTGCTCGACCCAGAGGGAAGAATCATCCGGCCGCTCATCAAACAAGAATGGGCAGCCCGTATGATCAAAAGCGGGGAGATGTACAGACCACCACCTGCTCAGACAAACCCCTTCCAGCTCTCAAAAGAAGACTTCCAGGATCTTCTCTCAAAAAGCTCAAAAGACCTTGTACGAACCCTTGCAACCTCCGTGAATCTCAGCGGGCTCTACGCAGAAGAACTCTGCACCCGCGCCCAGATAGATAAGCAGAAAAAACCATCAGAGCTTACCGAAGCAGCTTATACCCGACTCTACGATGAATTGCTACACATCCTCAGATTGTTCGAAACAAAACAAACCCAACCACTGTTTGTCAAGAAGAACAACATCATCATCGATATCCTCCCGTTTCCCTTCACAAGCTACACCAACGTCACCTATGAAAAGACCCCGAGTTTTTCCAAAGGCTTGGAATTGTTCCTGGATCAAAAAAAGACACAGAAACCCCAGGAAGCAAAGCATCAGAAAAATATCGAGAAACTCCAGCGACAGTTAACACAGCAACAAGCACTACTTGAGGAGTTCAAAAAAAACATCGCAGTCAAGAAACACGAGGCAGACCTTCTGTACATGAATTTTCAAGCCTGCGAAAAAATCCTCAAAGAAATCACAGATGCCATGCGTCAGAAGGAAAAAAACGATGTCCTTCAAAAAATCAGACAGGACCCGTTCGTGAAAAGCTTCGAACCTACCGCAAACGAGCTTGTTGTGCTGCTGCAGGACGACAAGGCAAACCGCATCGAAGTCGGACTTGATTTCAGGAAAAGCGTCTCTGAAAACGCGGATATGAAGTATGAGGAAAGCAAGAAACTCCAGGAGAAGCTGAAAGGAGCAGCCGAAGCCATAGCAGCCACAAAAAAACAACTACAGACACAAAAGGAAAGCATAGTGGTAGAGAAGAAAAAAGAAGTCAAACGCGAGAAGCACTGGTGGTTTGAACGATTCCGCTGGTTCATCTCAACAGAGGGAAACCTGATCGTCGCAGGAAGGGATGCCCAAAGCAATGACGTTGTTGTGAAAAAATACCTCTCCGATGGAGACCGGTATGCCCATGCCGATATCCATGGCGCCCCAAGCTGCGTCATCAAAAGCAAAGGTATGAATGACGAACCACTGCCCATCTCCGAACAAACACTCCAAGAAGCCTGCCTGTTCGCAGGCTCATATTCCCGTGCATGGAACCAGTTTGCTGAAGCATCCGTCTATTGGGTGCTACCCGAGCAGGTGAGCAAGACCCCGCAGAGCGGGGAGTTCGTCCCAAAGGGCGGCTTCATCATCCGAGGAAAACGGAACTATCAACGCTGCAAACTAGAGGTTGCAGTAGGTCTTGTCTCTCTTGGAGAAGAAACAAAACTCATGGGCGGACCAATCACCGCGGTCTCTGCGCGGGCAATCAAAGGCTACGTCATCCTTGTCCCAGGAACAATAAAAAAAAGCCTGATCGCTCAGAGACTGGCAAAAGCATTCCAGGTCTCAACAGACACCGTGGAAAAAGTGCTTCCACCCGGTGATTGCACGATTCTGAAAACCATTGGATTTGAATTACCCTAGGTGAACAGCTGTGAAAATCGTCTTCAAAGACCCAAAAAGCGGTGAAATAAAACTCGTCCCAGAGAATCTGGATGACATCTGGCATCTGCATCACATCATCGAGGAAGGTGATTTGGTCCGTGCAGTGACGTTCCGCACTGCTGAGGGAGAAAAAGCAGACAAGCTTCGAGCAAAGAAAGCAGAGAAGAAAAAAATGAAACTAGGCATTTGCGTGGAAAAAGTAACCTTCCACGAGTTCTCAAACAGGCTTCGAATACAGGGGGTTATCGTGGAAGGCCCACAGGATCTTGGCTCGCATCACACCTTCAACGTCGATGCAGAGGAGATGCAACCACTGTCTATCCTAAAGGACCGATGGAAAGCCCACCAGCTCCAGAGAATCGACGAAGCAGTACGACAACGCACACAACCAATGCTTGTCCTTGTGTCCCTTGATGAAGATGCTGCGACAGTCGCTCTACTCTACCAGAGCGGGGTGCAACTCGTTGCTGAAATCGATGCCCATCGATCAGGGAAGATGTACGAAAGCAAGGAGACATCACAAGAATATTACGGGGAGATTTTTTCTGTGGTACGGACAATAAAAAAACCAGACTCCCCTCTTGTCATCATAGGCCCTGGATTCGCCCGGGAGCATCTGATGAAGGCAGGTAAGGAAAAAGAATCATTGCTGTTTAAGGACAGTATCACCCATGCGACCGCAAACGCTGGTATCAACGGGGTCCATGAGGCGCTCAAGGTCGGCATCGTTGAACAGATCACAAAAGAGAACCGCGTCTCCAAAGAAACCCAGGCGGTCGAGAAGGTTTTTGAGGAGATAAAAAAAGACGGGCTAGTGACCTATGGAGCAGCGGAGGTAGAAGATGCGCTCTCAAGGGGGGCTGCAGAAAAACTACTCGTCTCAGATGTGCTGGTGCGAAGTAAAAACGGAGAGCAGCTCCTTGATCTTGCTCGAAAGACGAACTGTGATTTCATGATCATAAACACCATGCATGAGGCAGGCAAGAAATTCGAGGGAATCGGGGGCGTCGCAGCGCTGCTTCGGTTCAAATATTAATCGTGACTTCAAACATCAGAAAAAATTATTTTTTAATCTGTTTTTTTGAATATATCCTCAAAGAAACATTTAAATTATAGGACGTCATGCGGAAAAAGGTAGGGAGGCAAAAAGCATGTATAAATATGTGTGGAAACCATTTTTGGTGATAGGAATAGTATTCCTATTGCTAGGGGCTAGTGTCGTCATAGGAAAGAACAACACCTGTGGAGATGACGCAAACAAATCATGGATGCAATCCATGCCGGTTCTAACCAAGCAGGATTGGTCTGAAGACTTCGATGCATATGATGCAGGCAGTCCGTTGCATGGACAAGGTGGATGGGCAGCATGGGACAATAACGCGGCAGCTACAGGATATGTTTCCGATGTCCAATCTCGGAGTTCACCGAATTCCTTAGAGATACAATATTACTCAGGTGTTGCTGCGGACATGGTGCATGAATACTCCGATGTGAACACAGGGACATGGATTTACAGAGCCTGGCAGTATGTTCCTTCAAGCATGACAGGGACTCAGTTCTTCATACTCATGAACACCTATACCGCTGGCGGTGCACATAACAGTCCAGATTGGTCTTTACAACTCGAAATAAGCGCATCAGGTGGATACATCCGAGACTTCAATAACATTGCAGCCAGCCTGCCGCTTGTTACAAACGACTGGGCGGAGATACGGGTGGAAATCGAATTTGAGGCAGATATCCAAACAGTCTATTATAATGATGTACAATTCATACAAAAAAGCTGGAAGAACGGGGTGTCACAAGGCGGTGCACAAAACCTTGCTTGCGTAGACCTCTATGCGGGTGATACGACATCGACGGCTGTGTATTACGATGATTTATCCTTGACACCCCCAGTCCCACCGCTCACATGTGACGCTGATGGACCATACGTCGGAGAAACCGGCCAAGCGATTCAGTTCACCGGGTCTGCAGAGGGAGGCACACCACCGTACAGCTGGTCATGGGATTTTGGTGATGGTGGCTCAGCCGCAACGCAAAATCCGACCCATATTTACACCACACCAGGCGTGTTCGATGTGACACTAACGGTTACCGATTCAACATCAACCAGTGTCTCAGATGCCACAACCGCAACGATAACCCAGGCTCCGGAGCCGGAGATAGAAATCGGAGAGATAAAGGGCGGGAGAAGCATCTCAGCGGAAATCAAAAACACCGGTGAAGCAAATGCCACTCAAGTCCCCTGGGGCATCAGTCTAACCGGAGGCATCATCCTGAAAGGGAAGGAAAAGACAGGAACGATTTTACAGCTCAATATCGATGAGATACGAACAGTCACATCATCAGTGTTGGGAATTGGAAGAGTAACGATCACTGTTACTGCAGGGGATAAACAAAAAGAAGCAACAGGATTCGTGTTCTTATTCTTCATCCTGAACGTAAAATAACACCTCTTCTTTTCTTTTTTTTATTTTTTAATTTTAAAAAAAAAAAAAATAATTAGACGAACCGACCACAGCCGGTACGAATAATCATCGATATGAAGGGTGGTTCAATTATTTCGTTTTCTTCCTCAGCCCAATAATCATCAGGAGGCGTTGTCTCTCCGCCAGTGTTTTTCGTTGTATCAAGGTTTATCATCCCTTCGTAGTATTGATAGGAGATTTTCAGATCAAACCCGTTTCCCTTGTCACGTATTTTTTTAAGCAAACGGATTTCCCCGATTTTAACACTGACGTTGATGAAAATATCCTTATCGGTCCATGAATCATCATAATAGGGACTGATCATGAGTTTTGTCTGCGCATCATCTTGATCTTGCGCCTCTATAGGTTCAGCAGGAGGAATAACACCTGCGTATACAGTAAGGGTGATTGATCCTGCGCCGGTGATACGCGCACTGGTGTTGGACTGTGTATAGGTCATCCCATCAGGCGTGGTGACATCTAAGCTCAACGTATCCAGCCCCATGCGTTTCAGCATGGTCATCCGATCATCGGTCCAGGTCATGTTAAAGGTGATGCTTTTTATATTTCCTTCGTTGATCTGCATCTTACCTTCATATGGTGCGTTTTTATTGGCATATTCAGAGATACTATTCGCCGAACCATTTCTGACTACCCAGGTGACATTATAACTGTTTTGGCCAACAGTACTTGGGAGAAAATCGTCCCGTGGTTGTGGTGATTGGTACATGGCCACACCAGCACCTGCGATGATAAGAATGACGATTGCGACAATAATAATGATTTTATCGTTCTTCTTTAAAGAGATCATAAGGTCACCTGTACTATGTTATATTGTCTTCTATGAAATCTATAAAGATAAGTATGCTTCCTCCTTTATTAAATTTTTCCTTAATTTATATATTTAAACAGGTTTTAATTAGCCAGGAGGAAAAACAGATCTCAGAAACGTATCGGAATCGAGGCATGACACTGAGAACATCGCCCCTGCGTCATTCCCTGGAGATGGGCTGAAAAACCAACGCGTTCGACCAGTAGTGCGTTACATGAGGGGCAATAGGTATTATCGTAATCACCATGGGCGATATTCCCAAGATACACAAACTGAAGACCAGCCTCTTTTGCCACCGTATGGCATTTGAGCAGAGTACTCGTTGGCGTCCCCTGTACATCCCTCATCTTATAATCCGGATGAAACCGGGAGAAATGCACCGGGGTGTCTGACCCGAGTTTTTCCACAATCCATTCGCAAAACTCTCTGATTTCCTTGATATCGTCATTCAAACCGGGGATCACCAGGTAGGTGAGTTCAAGGTGCATCCCAAGGTTTTTTGCCCGCTCACAGGTCTGAATCACAGGTGCTAAGCGAGCCCGACAGACCTTCTTATAAAACTCTTCATGAAATGCTTTGACATCGACATTCAACGCATCAAGATACGCAGCGATCTCCTTGAGTGGTTCTTCCTCGATATACCCATTCGTGACATACACGGTGTACAGACCTGCGTTCTTTACTTCACAAGCAGCCTCCAAGGTATACTCATGCCAAATCGTAGGCTCGTTATACGTCCAGGCAACACCACGGCAACCATGCTCCCGCGCCATCGTAGGCAATGCTTCAGCAGGAATATCCTGCAGAGGGACGTCATCAGGATGTGCCAGCGAGATATGGTAGTTCTGACAATGATCACATCGGAAGTTGCACCCGACTGACCCCAGAGACAGGACCCGTGTTCCAGGGAAGAAATGGTACAATGGTTTTTTTTCGATCGGATCTGCAGCTATCGAAGAACATGCTTGATAAATAAGACTGTATAACCGTCCCTGCTCGTTTGTTCGCACACCACAGATCCCTTGCTTGTCAGCAGGGATGATGCACCGATGTGGGCAGAGGAGGCATTGCACAGTGTTGTTCGGTAATTGTTTCCAAAACAGTGCCTCTTTTTTCATGGCAGTATTTTCCAATGACTGAGGCTTTATTAATCTTCTTATAAGATGAGTTCCCCGCGATTCCGCAGAACACCCCGATGTGGGTATCCATCGTTGATCTGCGGTTGCATGCTGCTGAAATCCTTGAATCTTTCATCGTTTCGCAGAATTGCTTTAGCATAATAGAAGGCTTCTTCGACGGAGACTTTCCCATCCTGGAACATTTTCAATCTCCGGAGAATCCCTCTGTCGAACACACCAGGTTTATACCCATCCGCCGCTCCAGAGGAGAGTCCTTCAAACCATAACAAGGTAAACAGCGGACCCTGAAGCGTGCTTGCATACCCGGTGCGGAATTTACTCGTCCCTGATATCACGATGCGTCCATCGCCAGGGATCCCTGACCGTAGTAACAACGAGGTCCGGAACCCAAGGATGGTCCGGTCGGCAAACCCACCTGCGTAACAAGCATCGACCATAATCGTCGCCTTCTTGGAGTTCAATGAAGAAAGAAGGTCCCCAAGCTCTTTATCGGTGATCGTGTCATCCCAGAGGAACACCTCGCTGCTCCGAAGAATCTTCCCACCGGTGAACGTCTTGTTTTGGTTGCCAACACCATGGTTGAATATCCAAAGGAACACCTCGCTATCTGGGTATTTGTTTGACTCGGTGATAAGGTATTGAAGAGACGCTAGAACGTTTGTTTTGGTTGCCCCCGCATAGGTGATATCATATTGATGGGCTCGCTCCTGAAGGGTTTTTTGTTTCGTCCCATATCCGTTGTCGCTACGGAGCCACCCATCGTCAAAAAGAATCATGATCTGAGATGTGGGATACTGATAATTTTCAATAAAATACGCTGCGATATCCTCCGCAAGATACAATCCGCCATTGCCTAGCTTAGAGTCGTTCGACAGGGGAAAGTTTGCTGCTGCGATGAACAAGGCCCATTTATGGGTACCGGATTCGACAGATATCGGGTTTTTAACCGTCACGGTAATGGAGGTGATATCTGAATATTCCTTCCCGTCGAAGGAACGGACGCTGATGTTATAGGACCCATCAGTCATGGTGTACGTCGCCCAGTCCAGACTCCACAGGGTTGTACCGGTGGCCGAAGCCCAGGGTGCCTGCCCGATTTGTACCTGAACGTTTGTGATAGTGTTGGTGGTATCAAGGCTCTGAGCCGTTCCACTGATCATCACTAGGTGGGCGACCGTGTCTCCATCAGTGGGATAGGTGATCGTCACCATTGGTTTTCGTGTGCCATTCTGGAAATCGAAATCCTGACCGAAGAATCCTGAGAATAGACCGAAAAGTAACAGAGAAATAACAAGAAAGGTCAGGGCGATTAGCCATTTGTATCTCATTGGTCTCAGTATAATATGTCTCTTGTTTCCCTTTTAAATGCTTTGTTGCACAGCCAGTACCTAATTATCGGGTTAAAACTGATGTGGTTTGAAATGTTCATAGCCTTTGTTTACGAGGGGTGTTTTTTTACCATCCTCAAGTAGAACGATCTGTTTTTTCTTTGTGACCATCCCAATCGCGGTAAGTTGAACACCGTTTTTTTGAAGGACTTTTTTTGTTTGTTGGAATTTCTTTTTTGGGATGGTAACAAGCAGTTCGTAGTCCCCTCCGAAATGCAGCGCGAGAGAAAAGGGGTTCATCATTTTGTTGTGAACAGCAAGCGATGGTAATCCATCTGCAAGCGGCAGAGCGTCTTTGTGTATCTCGAACCCGACAGAGTTTATTTCCTGTAGCTGATACAACGATGCAGACAAACCATCGGAGAGATCCATGCAGCTGGAGACCGATTGCTGCCTTGCAAGCAGTCGTCCTTCCGGTATCCGTGGCTGGGGCTCAAGCAGTGCTTTGGAGAGTTTTTTTTCCTTTTTGTTCCGTTCTAACGCGTAATACCCGGCACCAGCTTTTCCTAACGTCCCGGTGACTGCGACAACATCACCAGGCGTACTTCCTCGTCGGGGCATGAACTCGTCTTTCCGTACAGTGCCAAACGCAGTCCCGCAGAGCGTTATCTCCGTAGTCTCCTTGGTGTCACCACCCACGATGAATGTCCCAAAACGAACCGCACATGCATCAGCTCCTTTTGTAAGCTGTCGAAGGACGGTTTCTGAGGTTTCTTTGGGAAGCCCATATGAGCAGACGACCCCAAGTGGGGTTCCTCCTTTGGCTGCGAGATCGGACAGGTTGATGGCGACAAGGAACCAGCCCATCTGATAGGCGGTCATCTGAGGCGGAATATGGGTGTGCTGGGACATCAGATCTGTGGTGACGAGAAGGTAGCGGTTTCCCAGGTCTATCGCAGCGCAATCATCTCCGATTCCAAGGGTATTGCTCCCTTTGCTGAGCATCGATTCGATGCGTCGAATCGCTGCACGCTCCCCGATATCTGCTAGTCGTCTCACAAGTATGACAACCCTCTTCTCATAAAAAAGTTTATCACAACCAGCTTGTTTCGTGATACAGGGAAAACAGAGGCGAACCTTCTTGAAGAAAATGACGTATAAGAACAGTGGCGTTGACATCGAAGAAAAAGAAGAAGCCATCAAACAGCTGTTGTCAAGTATCCTTACCAAACGCAAAGGCTCTCTTGGCAGACCCATGGGTGGTCATTATGCAGGGCTTATCGAGTTTGGGGAGTATGCCTTGGTGCTGTGCACAGATGGGGTGGGCACAAAGGTTCGGATAGCAGAAGCGCTGAAGAAATATGACACAATCGGCATCGACTGTATCGCGATGAACGTCAATGACGCACTGTGTGTCGGTGCAGAGCCTTTGGCGTTTGTCGATTACCTGGCCATGGAGGACCCTAACCCCAAGATCACCAGGGAAATTGGCAAGGGTCTGGAGAAAGGAGCCAAGCTGTCCAATATCTCGATCGTAGGTGGGGAGACTGCGGACCTTCCGGAACTCATCAATGGTTTTGACCTTGCGGGGACCTGCCTTGCATATGTGAAGAAGAACCGCATTATTCTGGGGGAAAAGATCCACCCTGGTGATGCGATCATCGGTCTGTCCAGCAGCGGTATTCATTCAAACGGCTACACCCTCGCCAGACGAGTAGTCGAGGAAGCAGAGTTCTCCTACAAGGACGAGTTCCCAGACGGGTTGTACCCCAGGAAAACCATCGGAGAGGTCATGCTGACACCAACCAGGATATACGTTAAAGAGACTCTTGAGTTGTTCAAAAAAATCGATGTCCATGGACTTGCCCATATCACCGGCAGCGGACTGTGGAACATCCCACGGTTGAAGGAAAAAGTCAAATACAGTATCCAGGACCCCTTGGAGCCGCAACCGATCTTCACCTTCCTGCAGGAGTATGGGAACATCGATGACTTTGAGATGTACCAGATCTTCAACATGGGGATGGGTTTTGCTATCATCGTCGAGGAAGACGATGCTACGGAGACCATAAAAATCCTTGAGAGGTACTCAGATGCGACAGTGAAACACATTGGGACGGTGTCAAAGGGGACCGGGGTCGAGGTGCCTCATCTTAAGTTACGGTACCGTTAACCGGATTCATTGTGAATTCCTATGAGAATTGGAACTGTGGAGATACCGAACCGTTTTGTGCTTGCACCTTTAGCTGGTATCAGCTGTACTGCGTTTCGCATGTTATGTAAGCAGAACGGTGCAGGGTTGATCTACACCCAGATGATCGATGCGGACCTCATCAGCAGTAAGAAAATCGACGAGACACGACGATTCTTAAACATTCAAGATATGGAACAGCCGGTGAGCGTTCAACTCATCGGCAGTCAAAAAGACATTCTTGTCAAGGCGACAAAAGCCGTCGAACCGTTCGCTGACATCATCGACCTGAACGTTGGATGCATTGAAGAGGATTATCTGCAGAAAGGATGCGGCGCTGCCCTGTTACAGGACCTGCCGAAACTCAAAGGTCTCCTCACAACAATGGTAGAGTCAACCGAAAAACCGGTGACGGTAAAGATCCGCATCGGATGGGACAACCAGCATATCAACGGTGTCACCGTCAGTCAACTGGCTGAACAGGCTGGTGTCGCGGCAGTGTGTGTCCATGGGCGGACCGCGGACCAAGGTTATGCGGGTAAGGTCAACTGGACGATCA
This sequence comes from uncultured Thermoplasmatales archaeon, assembly GCA_964467345.1. GTDB lineage: Archaea > Thermoplasmatota > E2 > DHVEG-1 > DHVEG-1 > SM1-50. The sequence continues at coordinate 18,467 of CAYXPY010000022.1, forward strand.
TGAAGCAGATCAAACAAAAACTCAGCATCCCGGTGATTGCCAATGGTGACGTCATCTCCTATTCCGATGGTTTGTCGTTGCTGCAAAAAACCAGCTGTGACCTGGTGATGATCGGCAGACAGGCGCAGCATTGTCCCTGGGTGTTTACGGATAAACCAGTGGATATCAAGCAGCAGATCCTGCGGTTCATCGAGTTGTACGAGCAGTATGAGAACAGACAAGAACCTGTCGAGGTTGCTGACCACGTGTTCTGGATGCTGCGGGATTTCAAAACAAGCGAGGATACCAAGAAAGTGCATTTGATTCCGACCATCCCTCGGATCAAACGTTATGTGAACCGGTTATCCTCCGGAGAGGAGATACAGGATTCCAACAATGATAAGTTGATGCAGTAGGTAGATAACCAGGGAATGTCGCCCAAGGAAACACAGCAACCTAACTCCGATGAACCTGGGCGCTTCTTTTAACGTAAAAATACGAATGTTGTTCTTGTAAAGTGTGTTTCCGAGAAAGATCCCTATGAGGACGACGCCGAACCAGGGCAGCAACGGGAAATAATCAAGGGTGTAGAACGATGTTGGGACAAAACCAAGCCACAGCAGCCAGGGGAAATCAACGGGTCCTGAAAATCGAAGGACAATGCCTATGACGATACAGCAGAGTCCAGCCAGGAGAGCAGAGTGGCGAGTGTTGAGAAACGGGTACGCAAGAAGAATCGACAGGCCAATGCAATGCAGGACCCCGAAGATGATGTAGCCATCATGAGGATACACCCAGGTCACCAGGGTGATCAGCAGGCCAAGACCAAAGATGCTTGTTCCTCGTTTGAGATATTTTAGCTGTAGCTGAGTCTTTGTCAAGGTGTTTTTGACCTGGTTGTAGCTAAGGGTAAGGGATATGCCGACCAAAAGCAGGAAGAGGGCTCCAACAGGGTAAAGAAAGACCAGGACAGGCGGTGAGTTTAAATCAGTGGAGGTGAACCCAAAGTAGTTCAGGTCAAAGAGAACATGATAAGTTATCATCATCAGGATGGCGATGCCTCGAAGCGCATCGATTTCCCAGAATCGCTTCTTTCTGTCTGTGTTCACAAGCATACAACAACACGTTGCTTCTTAAAAAAACATATGTTAAGAGGAAAAAAAAGAAAGTAGCGGGGAATGGATTTGAACCATTGGTCTACGGGTTATGGGCCCGTCGGGATTTCCTGACTACCCCACCCTTATAGGCATCATCCCATCACAATGAGATAGGTGCTCGCTATGGGAGGCAGTCTTTACCGCCATATATACGAAATATCTTTCGGGAATACTGTTGCTTATACTTAAACCTAACACCTGAGTTCATCCTAGAGACGAGATGAAACGGAAACTTTTAATACTGCATCAGAGCAATATAATAGGAGGAGAGATGATGGAAAACAATCTTCACTCATGTTTGATCACCAGACATTCGCAGTTCCCCACCGTGTGCATCTCCTGCGACAAACAGATTCTTCCCAACGACCTTCATTACGTCGAACAAGGAAAAACCGAGCATATCCATTCTCTGATCGCACGGAAATACTGCCAGGAGTGTTATAAGAAATATGGTGAGCAAGTACTCCTGAAGGGTGAAAAAAAATAAGACAGACCTGAGAGGAATACGGGTACAAAAACATTTTTGATTACCTTATGGTATTAGCGTCCGCTAGAATTGCAGGGGTACCCGAGCTTGGTCCAAGGGGCAGGGCTTAGGAGTGCAGAGTGCACGAAGAGACCCTGTTGCGCAGGCACTCGAGCGTTCAAATCGCTCCCCCTGCATTCTCATATTAAAAGAGGAAAGTATGATTCTATGAAGGTCATCGCGTTCACCGGAATGCCGGCCTCAGGAAAATCCGAGGCGGTGCAGATCGCTAAAGACAAAGACGTACCCGTCATCCGCATGGGTGATCTGGTCTGGGAGGAGACCAGACGCCAAGGCAGGCCACTTGATGATAAGAATGTCGGTTCTGTTGCGACCAGCATGCGGAAAGAGTATGGCATGGATATCTGGGCGAAACGGACCGTTGAGAAAATCCGTTCCTTGAAACAAGCATCGGTTCTTGTCATCGACGGTGTCCGCAACAGAGAGGAGCTTGCGTGTTTCAAAAAAGAGTTGGGCCTGGATTTCGTCCTCGTCGCAATCCAAGCCTCTGATGAACAGCGCAGGAAACGGGCGATCGCTAGGGGGAGGACCGATGACAGTACGGACCGCAGGGACCTTGAGGAGCGGGACAAGCGGGAGATCTCCTGGGGTCTTCAGAAGGTCATCGCGGATGCTGACATCGCCATACAAAACAAGGGCAGTCTAGAGGAGTTCCGAAAACAGATTATCAAACTGTTTCGTAGTCTCTGAGGAACGATACCTTAATCTATCTATTTTCAGATTAGGCGGCGCGATGCGTATGTTTGAAGCAAAAGTAACCGTTCAGCTCAAGAAAGGCATCTCAGATCCAGAGGGGGCAAACACGCTCAAAGCAATTCATCTGCTTGGTTTTTCGACCGTTCAGCAGGTGAAGACCATCAGGACGTTTGATATCATCATTAATGGAGCTGATAAGAACCAGGTGAAGAAAGACGTCGAGCAGATCTGCCAGCGGTTACTCACCAACCCCGTCATCCATCAGTATGAAATAGCGGTTGAGGAAAAAAAGTAAGGGGGAGTGGATGTGCAACTCGATGGTTTATTCAAAAAAATCAGAGCGGATATTGAAACTTATGAGGTTGACCTAAAGGACGTCTCTGACGCCGAGCTTCTTGAGATCAGTTCCCGCATGGGGCTTGCGTTGGCGCTGCCTGAGATGAAACGGATCAGAGAGTATTTTGGGAAACAGGGGCGGAACCCGACCGATATCGAGCTGCAGGCACTTGGTCAAGCCTGGTCTGAACATTGCTGTTATAAATCCTCCAAGGTGCCATTGAAAAAATTTGTCTTTAACGTCGATGAAAAACGCATCATAGCCCGGGAGGATGCTGGCGTCATGGAGTTTGACAAGGACCATTATTACTGTGTCGCTCTTGAGTCACATAATCATCCTTCTGCGATCGAGCCGTATGGTGGTGCTGCGACTGGTGTCGGTGGTATCGTCCGAGATGTCGTCTGCATGGGGTCGCAGCCGATAGCCTATATCGATCCTTTGTTCTTCGGACCCTTGGATTATCCTTTGGAAAAACTCCCCAAGGGTGTCAAGCATCCGAGGTACCTGTTCAAAGGGGTTGTGGATGGTATTCGTGATTATGGGAACCGTATCGGGATTCCCACGCTTGCGGGCCAAGTCTACTTTCATGAAGGATACACCGGGAACTGTCTGGTTAATGTCGGTTGTATCGGCATCATGGAAAAAAAAGAACTCGTGCACAGCTGGGCGAAAGCCCCAGGGAATGTGTATATCTATGTTGGGGGAAAGACCGGTCGTGATGGGATCCATGGGGTAAACTTTGCTTCTGCGGAACTGACTGATGAAAGTGAGGAAAGCAGCAGGTCTGCAGTGCAGGTGGGTGACCCGATCACCAAAGAACCGGTGATCCATGCGTGTCTGGAATGTAATCGGAAAGGACTCTTGGAAGGGTTCAAGGATTTCGGTGGTGGAGGACTGTCCTGTGTGTCTGGTGAGCTTGCGTACTCCGCGAACATGGGCGCGGAGATTCATCTAGATGATGTACCATTGAAAGAGGAGGGGCTCAAACCCTGGGAGATCTGGGTCTCGGAAAGCCAGGAGCGGATGATGATGCTGGTCGCACCGGAGAACGTGCAGACGGTGCTGCATATCTGCAGGCAATGGGATGTGACCGCAGCAGTCGTTGGTCAGGTCATCAAAGAGCAGGTGATCAGGGTGTTCCTCAAGGGTCAGAGGATCCTGGAGATGGACTTGGAGTTCATGACTGGTGGTCCGGTGTATGATGAGTGCACTAGACCGGTGATTATTAAGAAACAGAAGGTTGCAGAGAAATCCTTCCCCCAACCCGATCTGAATATCGCGTTACAAAAACTATTATCCTCCCCGAATATCGCATCTAAAGACTGGGTCATCCGTCAGTACGACCATGAGGTGCGCGGAAACACCGTCATCAAACCCTTGCAGGGGAAGCTAGGCTTGGAGACCCATGGGGACGCAACCGTACTGAAACCGTTAGAGGACTCCTGGAAGGGGCTTGCGGTGACCGCTGATGTGAACCCGCGGTTCATGGAACGCGACCCTTATTGGGGGGCGATGTCCGCGGTCGACGAAGCCTGCCGGAACCTTATAGCTGTTGGCGCAGTCCCTGATTGTCTGCTGGATTGTCTGAACTTCGGTAACCCGGAGAAACCAGAGCGGATGGGAGAGTTCTACGAGGCATGTCGCGGGCTTGGCGACATCGGCCGGGCTTTAGATTTACCGTATGTCTCAGGTAACGTGAGTTTCTACAACGAGTCTGTGAAAACAGCGGTCCCCCCGACACCGGAGATCTTCGCGGTGGGGATCGTCGATGACATCAGAAGCTGTGTCACCAGTGATTTTAAAACAGAAGGAAACCTGCTGTATCTCGTGGGAAAACCAACAGGGAAAGAACTGGGCGGCTCTGAATACTATCAAATGATGAAACTCGAAGGAGGGTTTGTCCCAAAAACTGACCCGGAGATCCTCAAGCAGTGTCTGCAGGGTTTGCGTGCGTGTATGAAGAAGCACTCTATCGCTGCCTGTCATGATCTTAGTGAAGGAGGTCTTGGTGCATGTCTTGCGGAGATGGCGATCGGTGGGGATCTGGGTGCAACAGTCGATATTTCAGCGGTCGGTAAAGACCTCCGATCTGATTGTAAATTATTTTCCGAGTCAAATACACGATGGGTCGTCGAAGTGAAAAAAGAAAAACAAACCTTGTTTGAAAAACAGCTGAAAAAAGATCAGGTCGATTTCATCTTGCTTGGGAAAACCAAGGGAGACCATCTGATAATCAAGGATGAGGGAAACACCATCGTGAATCTCAGTGTTGCTGTCCTGCGAGAGTGCTGGTCAAAACCAATCTGGGGTTTTATGGGATAGAAAAAAAATAGTGCTATAGAGGATTATTGTTTTATCGCTTTCATCCCGCCTTCGAATGCTTTCTTGTTGACGTCTTTGTATTTCTCAGGGACCGCTTCAAGGATTGTTTCTAAGAGAACCTCTGGTTTGAATGGTAAAACCCCGCTTGCGGCAAGCGCCCCCAGCATCACGGTGTTCTTTGTGATGATGGCACCGGCATCCCTTGCGATCTGCAAGGCATCCACAGGATATACTTTCGCATGTGATGAAAGTTCTTTGAAGATGTCCTTGACTGGTGGGTACTGCTCGCCTCCGACCGCGACTGTAAACGGGATGACCGGGGTCTTGTCGGTGATGACTTTCGTCTTCTTGCCAAGATAGTAGATGTTCCGGAGGGCTTCCACCGGCTCCATGCTCAACAAGACATCCGCAGTCCCACTGGGCAGCAGTGGGCTTGAGACATCACCCATCCGTACCGTGCAGACGACCGCACCACCACGCTGCGCCATTCCATGGATCTCTGAGACGAACACCCCGATTTTTGCTCTGACCGCTGCTTTGCCTAACAAATTCGCAGCTGTAATAACGCCTTGTCCGCCGACGCCGGTAAGCACGATGCTTGTTTTCTTCTTCATAGGCGCTCCTCCGCTGAGATCGCACCAAACGGACAGACCTGCACGCAGTTTCCACAGCCGTTGCATTGTGCTGGGTCGATATGGACGCTGCCGTCCTCTCCGAAATAGAATGCGGTGCAGCCGAACCTGCCGATACAGGTTTTACAACGTTTACATTTCTCCTGATCTATGGTATAGAGTTGGATGTCTTCCTTTGCTTTTCGTTTTCTGGCTACTTCCAAAAGGATACAGGGTGATTTGCTGACGACCACGGCTGGTCCTTTGAAGTCAATGGCTCGTTTGAATGCCTCTGTTGTTTCTTTGATGTTGTTGGGGTTGACAATCTCAATATGCTGAATACCGCAGCCTTTGACGACATCCTCGACTTTGATGAGTTTTGCTGGATGCCCCATGCCATCATACGGGGTCCCCGGGTGCGGTTGATGACCGGTCATGGCTGTGGTCCGATTGTCCAGGATCGTGATGACGACATCATGGTTGTGATGCACCGCGTTGACGACCGGTGGGATCCCGGAATGAAAGAAGGTGGAATCACCCATGAACGAGATGATCTTCTGGTCGGTCGCAACAGAAAAACCACAGGCCATGCCTGCGTTTGAGCCCATGCACAGCAAGACATCAGCCATCTGTAGTGGTGGTTCTTTGCCCAGGGTGTAGCAGCCGATGTCTGTGGGGTAGACTGCGTCTTTTGGTGCTGCTTTCTTCACCGCGTAGTACGTAGCGCGATGTGGACAGCCTGGACAGAGTGATGGTGGGCGTCGTGGTGCTTTCAACGCAGATTGAATCGGTTTGGGAAACGGGTTTTTCACCTTGAAAAATTTAGAGAACGCCTCAGCGACGATATCAGGGGTGTACTCGTAAAGTCTGGTGAAATGACCGGTTGATTTACCGTAGATCTTCACATCAGCACCGATATCAAAGGCGAGTTGTTTGAACTGGTTCTCAAGGAACGGTTCAAGCTCTTCGACCATGAGGATGGATGAGCATTTTGTGATGAATGTTTCACACATGGTCCGGGGGATCGGATGGGTCATGCCAAGTTTCAAGATCTTCACATTGAGGTTGAGTTCCTCTGCCATTTCCTTGACATAGGTGTAGGACACTCCGGAGGTGACGATGCCGACGTCCTTTGGTTTTCCAACGGTGATGAGTTCGTTGAAGGGTGATTTTTCAGAGATTTTCTCTGCTTCCTCAAGCTGCTTAAGCAAGACTGGGTGTTTCGCCCGTGCGGTCGCAGGGACTGTTACCAGCAACGGGTCTTTTACAAACGTTCCTTTCTTGCGTGGTTGTTGCATCGCATGAAGCGTGATTGGTCCTCGCGCATGGTTCAACCGTGTGGTTGTTCGTAAGAGAAGGGGTAATGAAAGTTGTTCTGAAATGTCAAAGCCGATGCGGGTCATTTCCTTTGCTTCCTGAGGGGTTGTTGGCTCAAGCATTGGTGCGCCGCCGAACAGCGCGAAGTAGCGGTTGTCCTGCTCGTTTTGCGACGAATGGCAGTACGGGTCGTCGGCAGAGACAATGATATGACCGCCTCGGCAACCGACGTACATGTACGTCATGAATGTGTCGCTGGCGACGTTCAGACCGACGTGTTTCATGCAGGTCAGCGCACGCAGACCGCAGAACGATGCGGCTGCCGCGACTTCTAAAGCGACTTTTTCGTTGACCGAGTACTGGAAATAGAACCCAGGGTCTTTGTTCTGGCTGGTTGCTTCTCGTGCTATCTCAGAGAACGTATCAGCGATCTCTGATGAGGGAGTACCTGGGTAGGTTGTCGCAACATCGATCCCTGCCTCAAGGGCTCCACGGGTGATCGCTTCGTTTCCTAAGAGCAGTATCTGCTTGCCTGGTTTATCTTGTGTTAGTTCAGACATCATCAACACCATAATGGTAAAAGATAAGCGTGTTCCCTGCATGTCGTAAAAAAAAACAAGCTTATAAATATAACCATAGGTGGTGGAATGAAGACGAGGAACCTATAAAAAAAAAAA
>CAYXPY010000022.1:26209-30682 GCA_964467345.1 uncultured Thermoplasmatales archaeon
AAAAAAAAAAAGGAGAAAGGAGAGCAGTGAGGTGTCTTGAAGCATTGAATTGTAATATACTAGGTTATTTCTTCGTTAGGTTTTACTGAACTCCCACCAGGCTTCAAGATCCACATCATCATCTGTCCGTAGAATGTTCCCTTCGGGATCACGGAATGCAGTATACACTCGATAGGTACCTGTGCCGTGTGTCAGTTCTGATGCTCGTATGTGTCCGTTGAAGATGGTGTCGAGGGCAAGTTGATTACCGCTCGTAATGGTCCGTGTTGTGGTTTCATTAATGGTATCATCATCAAGGAGCCATTTCCCTTGTATTGAATTGTAGAACTGTACTTGGATCAACAAGTATCCCTTGATATCGGTAGAGCCTGTGTTCTTGATCTTGGATTGATTTCGATAGTTGATCACCAGCTTGGGTGGATACATCCCAAGGAACTCGTTTGAATATACATTGATGTATTCATTCCCTGTCGGAGCATTTCCATTGATATCTCTACTGCTTCGCAGACAAAGCTTGGTCACTCCTGTTTTATTGATCCAGGCAAGATCATTCAACCGTATCGCATTATACCCACTACTAAACCGTGAGGTGTTCAAAGCTCCCCCATTGCCTGAATAGAGGCTTTTACTATAATCACTGGTTTGCAACGGATTATGTGGGTAGGTCGGCTGACCATTCTGAATGGTGATGTCAAAATCCGTGGAAGAATAATCATCCTTTTTATAGACAGAAAGCGTGGCATTATCAAGATAAGCGTTAGAGGGTAACACAGTGGTGTTGAAGAAGACAAAGCCTCGATAAATGGTATAAGTGAAAGAGGGTGGCGCCGCGGGATCTTTCTTCTGCCCAATCGAGATATATGACGCAGAATCAGAGATTGTACCAGAGGAAGCAGTCCATGCCGTGTTATAGGAACCACTTGTTTTGGAGATAAATCCATCACTTGTAGGAGTGTATACCGTTAATGTCGGATCGATAACAACCGGGAAGGTCATTGCAATCAAATCAGACAGTTTCAGCCCGGAGAGCAGATATGTATTTCCATTCAGATGGATGATACGGTAGGTGAGTTTCTGCCGAGCAGTTTCGTTGTTCAACTCATATGCCTCACCAAGCGGGAGAGCGCATTTGAACTGCCCGAGTGCGTCCTTAAACTCAATCCCTCTATCAGAGATGGTGACGTTCCCGTCCAGCAGTCCTGAATTATTGTAGAGGTTAAGGTCCTGATGATCCAGCTTAATGATGAACACCAAATAGGAGCTCGTATCGTTGAGTCCATATTGTGATGGTGGATGGTTTTGTAATACCGTCTTTGTCGCATTACTTAAGGTGATTTCTTCTTTCAACCCGATGTTGCCGTAGCTCCAAGTGACATCGGTGCCAGTAAACACATCCGGATAGGTGATCGAGTTCTCCGTGGTTTGCCCTTGACTGCTCTGCATATTCTGCAGATACTCGTACGCCCAGTCACTCTGAGGGTCAACGTAACCGACTCCCATCAACTTACTCCTTACCGCGTGGATGGTGGGGTCGTCTGATCGATTGTAGGTGAACGCCACAGGCCATTCTTGCTGAGCATTGGATTTGAAATACACACCATACAGTCCATGATCGTTCCCATTGCGATATCCATAGACGTACGCTGGATGATTACTAGTGAGCTGACTGAGGGTAGTGTTGATTGGAATCCATGTCCCATTATCCTCCGGGTAATTCACGGGTCCGGTGGAGACTTCCAAGATGTTCTGTCCGGTGATGTGATTGTAATATTTGTCCCAGGTGAGCCCTCGATCGATCAACGTATAATTCTCTGGCGGATTTGGCGGGTCAGTGATATTGATGTAATGGCTACCGCTATAACTATCTTGCAAGGTGGCGATACACAAGGACGCGTTTATAGAGACATGGAAACAATTAGTATCACCGATGTTACTGTTTGTCTCATTATCTTGCGCCCATATAGAATAATTGTATTGACCCGCAATCCATGTATGAGTAAACACATATTGATACAAATCCCCTGAGATATATTCCATAGTGTTGTTGGTTTGTCTGCCCCCCGGTTCAGTAACACGAGTTTTCACAAGATTCACACCAGTTCCATTATCTGTTACATGAGCACTGATGGTGACAGTATAACCAAATCCAACGGTATCTGGACTGGCGGTGACATTCGTTATTTGCGGTGGTATGACATCAGGTGTGTAACTGCAGTAAATGGAATAATATCTGGATTCATTGGTAAAATCTGCGACGTTCGGCGGGGTGCCATAGACGGAATTATTATATCTTCCTGTTTCACTAAAATCTGATCCACTGTAATACACATGAGATGTAGATGAATCTCCCCAGCACGAAATTACATATTGAGTTCCTTTTTCAAGCAGTGGTTTCGTGCCTGTGAAGTTGAACACCGCCCACCAATTGTTAGATGAAAGACCACTCTCTCGTGGAAGCGAAACCCAATCACTTGTAGTCGTTCCAATAAGCTCATTATCACTTGCTCGATATAACATACAGGTATATGGTTCCGCTGAAGACAGTTGATTGATAAAAGCGGTGATGTTATCCGCTCGACCAGCCTCATTCGCAGTAAACACTGAACCACTAATATTATCATTAACGCATTTATACTCGTACCCACTTTTCGTGTAACCCAAGGGATGATACAGATGATACCACTCTGAGGTTTCTGTGGTGTCATTGTAATACGTTCCGTATGGACCGTAAACGATCTTATTGATACGTCCGGTTGAATTGAATAACTTGAACGTGACATTATAGTAATTGTCAGTGACATCATCAGGGATGGTGAAGACGAAGGATTCATTCTGACTCTGGGAGGTAAGCGTATACTCCATACTTTGTGCGTTTAAGCTTAAAACGCCTATTCCTCCGTACTCATAACCAAGATCGAGTTCAACTCTGACCTTATCACTTGGTAACACCGAATGAATCGTGAAATTCGCTCGAATCGAATCATTCAACGAATCACCATCATTAGGTGAATCAAAAGCCGTGAACGTGACATTATCAAACCAACAGTTTGGATTCATCGTATAATAACGTGTGACATTAAGTATCAAACTTGCGGTCGCATTCACCTCTTCAAAAGCATAATACGCCATTGTATCTCCTTTTTCATGATTCAATCCATCACGATGATGCATACTCCAAGTATACAGCGGAAAGGAAGTATTTTCTTTCAAAAAACTAATGATAGCATGTTCTTTTCCATCCCTGTAAAAAGCGGTATGATCACTAAAATACGGATCTGTAGAAATATTCAGAGTCCATAAATCTGTTACGTTGTCTACCCTCCAAACAAAATCAGTATCCTCAGCTATGGAATGAACCGTCGTATTAACAGTCTGATTATTGGAAAATATCCATAACGTTTGTCGAGGATACGATTGACTATAACCAAATTGATTTAAATCAATTATAAGTGGAATGATATCCTCGGAATGATCATAGACATAGGAGAAAGCACCACGGCCTCCTGCTTCTTCCCCACCGAAGGCGACGAACCGTATATTCGATTTTGGTGTGATATTATAATCATCGAAAAATTTAGCAATGGCAAGGAGTACACCTATCCCAATAGCACTATCAGCACTTGCCTGATTGAACCACCCGTCATATAAACATCCGATCAAGATATATTCATTAGGATCGCTTGTGTCGGCCCTATTGAGCTGACCAATGACGTTATAGCTTTCCACGTTCTCGTCCCATTCTTGATCAAGCGTATAGTTTAATGTGTGGGTATTCAGATTGTGAACGATGTCAAGTCCAACAGATCGATTGATGTATATCGTAGGCAACGCATAGAACAAATTATAGTTCATGTCATATGTATCATTGTTATGATCATAGAGCACCAGCCCTTTACACTTTGACGAAAACGACCAGAACAACATTTCAATGCATTGTTTTTGTCTCTTTAAAGATTCAACAAAACTATAGGCTTTTGTATTATTAATATGATTTAAAAAGAACTCTAACAGATCATTCCACCCATCCCAATAAGTATGATTATACACAGGGTTGAATGACATATCTTCACCGATAAAAACATAATCATTGATCCTTCCAGCTCCGCCAGTATCCTGCATGAAACCAGTTATGTTCGATGCGTTTTCAGGGTTGATCATGAGATCCTCAAAACTAACATTACAATAAAGTTCAATTTGAGATAATAAATAATCGAAAAGTGCTGTCTCATTCCCTGACATTATCTCCTCATTATTAAGCATATCAACTTTCAAAGAAGAAATAATAAAATTCAAAAAATCACTAATAGAATAGGGTCGAGGATAGATGGATAGATTTTTTTCTTCGAAAACAGTGGTTAGACGATCTCTATTGATGAAGAAACTATAATTTCGCTCCAATGCCGTCCAATTCCACCGTGGCATTATTGCACAATCTTCAATAATGGTCTCAATTGAATTATTTAATATCAGTAA
>CAYXPY010000023.1:0-29942 GCA_964467345.1 uncultured Thermoplasmatales archaeon
CCTTAAGCGTAATGTTTATATAGAAGTGTTTACATGCTGGTTTTGCTTTTACGCAGAATTAAAGGAGGTAAAAATTATGATGGCTGGAGGACAGCAACCAATTATCATCCTAAAAGAAGGAACAAAACGAGAAAAAGGAAAAGGCGCACAACTCAACAACATCATGGCAGCACGAGCAATCTCTGACGCAGTCAAATCAACACTCGGACCAAAAGGAATGGACAAGATGTTAGTCGACTCTATGGGTGATGTCGTCATCACCAATGATGGAGCAACCATCCTTAAGGAAATCGACGTGGAACACCCTGCGGCAAAGATGATCGTCGAAGTCGCCAAATCACAAGATGAAGAATGCGGTGATGGGACAACATCTGCCGTGATTCTCACCGGAGAGTTGTTAAAATACGCAGGCGAACTGATCGAACAAAACATTCATCCCACTGTCATCTGCAGCGGATACAAACTTGCATCAGCAAAAGCAATCGCTGCCTTAGACAAAATGGCAATACCCATAAAAACAGGCGATAAGAAAACCCTGAAAAACATCGCCATGACCTCAATGGCAAGCAAAGGCGCTAGCGCAGAAAAAGAACTTTTAGCTGACGTCGTCGTCGATGCAGTCACCAGTGTCGCAGAGCACATAGGCGATAAAACAGTCGTGGACATGGACAACATCCAGATCCAAAAGAAACACGGTGGAAGCATCCAGGACACCCGAATCATAAAAGGAATCATCCTTGATAAAGAACGTGTCCATGAAGGCATGCCAAAGAAACTGAAAAACGCGAAAATCGGCTTGGTCAACGCAGCATTAGAAATCAAAAAGACAGAGGTTGACGCGCGTATCCAGATTCAAGACCCGACCCAACTGCAGGCATTCCTCGACGAAGAGGAAACCATGCTGAAAAAGATGGTCGAAAAAGTAAAACGAAGCGGAGCAAACGTCCTTATCTGCCAGAAAGGCATCGATGATCTCGCACAACACTTCCTTGCAAAAGAAGGTATCTACGCGGTCAGACGAGCAAAGAAAAGCGATATGGACAAACTCGCCAAAGCAACCGGTGCCATCGTTGTCGCAAACCTCGATGAACTTTCACCAAAGGACCTTGGGTTTGCTGGAAACGTTGAGGAACAAAAGATAGGCGATGACAAAATGACCTTTGTCACCGACTGTAAAAACCCAAAAGCAGTCAGCATCCTTATCCGCGGTAGCACTGAACATGTCGTCGATGAACTTGATCGCGGCATGCATGATGCATTGTTCGTCGTCAAAGTCGCACTCGAAGATGGGAAAATGACCCCTGGCGGTGGTGCAGCAGCAACAGAAATCGCAATGGCCTTGCGAGAATACGCAACCACGGTCGGCGGACGTGAGCAAATGGCAATCGAAGCATTCGCAAACGCTGTCGAAATCGTCCCAAAGACCCTAGCGGAAAACGCAGGACTTGACCCGATCGATATGATGATCGAAGTCAGAACCGCTCATAAGAAAGGAAACAAGACCGCTGGTGTTGACGTCTTCAACGGAAAAGTCGGCGATATGATAAAAAACAACGTCATCGAACCACTCCGAGTCAGCATTCAAGAGGTGCAATCCTCAACAGAGGCGGCAACGATGATCCTGCGGATTGATGACATCATCGCCTCAAAAAGCGGTGGTGGAATGCCCCCAGGTGGCCCCGGTGGAATGCCCGGTGGCATGCCCCCCGGCGGGATGGACGATTACTAGATAACCACCCCTCTTTTTTCTTTTTTTTTTAGCACATATGCCAACGAAAAAACCTACTGATGCAAAGAAACCAGCACAGGAAACTGTGAAAAACACGATAAAAAAATTAGAGGAGACCATAGAAGAGCTTACCGCAGAGCTCCATGAGAAAAACGACAAGTATCTCCGCAGTCTTGCTGACTATCAAAACTATCAAAAACGCATGGAAAAAGAACTAATAGCGCGGGAAGACGAACTAAAGAAACGATATCTCCTGGAACTTCTTGATTTTCAGGAGCTGCTCAAAAAAGCCGCTATGGATGCAGATCCACAGCAAGGATTACGACATCTTATCGCTCATTTCGAGAAATTCTTTGAAAAAGAATGTGTCACCTATATCGATTGCAAGGGGAAACCCTTTGATCATCTGTATCATCACGCGGTCTCTCTTGTGGAGACCGAGGAGTGTCCTGATGATACGGTTCTTGATGAGGTAAAAAAAGGATACATGATTGGAGAGAAACTCCTACGGCCCTCTCAAGTGATCGTAGGAAAAAAGAAAACACAAACACCATAGGAGGTGTTCATCTATGAGTAAGATCATTGGAATTGATCTTGGAACAACAAATTCTGAAGCAGCCTATGTCGAAGCAGGTAAACCTGTTGTGATTAAAAGTGCAGAAGGACAACCGTATTTTCCCTCGGTCGTGGCTTTTACCAAGACTGGGGAGATGCTGGTTGGAGAAGCAGCAAAAAGACAAGCAGTGACCAACCCCGAAGGAACGGTACAAAGAATCAAACGAAAAATGGGGACCAATGAGAAGATAAAGATACGGGGAAAGATGTATACCCCGCAGCAGATTTCTGCATTCATCCTGCAGAAAATCAAGAAAGATGCAGAGGATTTTCTTGGTGAGAAAGTAACCGAGGCAATCATCACGGTCCCTGCGTACTTCAATGACGACCAGCGTCAGGCGACCAAGGATGCAGGGGCGATCGCTGGCTTTACTGTCAAACGGATCATCAACGAGCCGACCGCAGCTGCCCTTGCCTATGGACTGGACAAGGAAGGAGACCATAAGATAGCGGTCTATGACTTCGGAGGGGGGACCCTTGATGTCACCTTGATGGAAGTCGGTGGTGGTGTCTTTGAAGTGCTTGCAACCAATGGTGATACGCAGCTGGGTGGGTCTGATATGGACCAGGCGTTGGTCGATTATATCGCAAAGGAGTTCCAGAAACAACATACCGTTGACCTGCGCAAAGATCCAAAAACATTACAACGCATCCTGGAAGCGGCAGAAACCGCGAAAATAGAGCTTTCTTCGACGCTTCAAACTGATATTAACTTACCCTATATCACAGTGGTCGATGGGGATCCGAAACACCTGGAGATAAAGCTTACAAGAGCGAAGTTTGAGGAGATCATCGGACCGATTGTGCAGCGGAGCAGACAACCCTGTCAGCAGGCGCTGAAAGACGCAAAACTCAAAGCCTCAGACATCGACCATGTCGTCTTGGTTGGTGGAACAACCAGGATTCCCTTGGTTCATAAGACTGTTGAGGAACTCTTTGGTCAGAAACCGAAACGGGAGGTCGACCCGATGGAATGTGTCGCTATTGGTGCATCCATCCAGGCAGGGGTCATGTCCGGTGATATCGATAAGGACATCGTTCTACTTGACGTGACGCCTTTGACTCTCAGTGTCGAGACCCTGGGTGGGGTGGCTACGCCGTTGATTGAGCGGAACACCACCGTTCCGACGAAGAAAAGCAAGGTGTTTTCCACTGCAGCAGATAATCAGACCAGTGTTGAGATCAACATCCTGCAGGGTGAACGCCCCATGGCATCTGACAATAGAAGCATTGGGCGGTTCCATCTTGACGGTATTCTTCCGGCACCACGAGGGTTGCCTCAGATTGAGGTCGCTTTTGACATCGATGTGAACGGGATTTTGAATGTCCAAGCAAAAGACCTGGGGACCGGCAAAGAGCAGTCCATTCGTATCACTGGTTCGACGAAACTTTCTGATTCTGAGATTGAACGGATGAGAAACGAAGCCAAGCAACATGAAGCTGAAGACAAGAAACGTAAAGAGAAAATCGAGATACGTAACACTGCGGATGCCCTGGTCCATAGCACCGAGAAAACCCTTGAGGAGCTGAAGGATAAATTCTCATCAGAGGATAAACAGAGTATTGAGAACGCGTTAAAGGAGCTTCGTGAGGCGCTTGCTGGTGATGACTCCGATCTTATCAAAGAGAAAACCGATGCGCTCACCCAAGCGTTCCAGAAGGCATCGACTGCGATCTATCAGCAGGCTGCCCAGCAACATCAGCAGCAGCAACCAGGTCAAGATGCAGGACCGGGTGATGCGTGGCAGGGTCATCCGTCTAGTGATGATTCGACTATCAATGCCGACTATAAGGTGAAAGGCGAAAAAAAGAAGAAGGACGACGAAGACTCCTAATTTTTTTTTTTTTTTACTCTTTTTCTTTGCTTAACGACGTTAGGTCATCGACAGTCCATTTCTTTGTTTTTTCCTTGATGACCATGACGGTGCAGGGGGCTGTCTTTAGAACCTCTTCAGAAACACTCCCTAGAAGGAATTTGTTGAACCCTTTCTTTCCTTTGCTTGCCATAATGATAAGATCATCGTCTCTGACGAATTTAACAATCTCTGCGGCTGGTGCTCCTGCAGTAAGCTTTGTTGTGGTTGGGACACCTTGTTGTTCTGTGATTTTTTTTACCTCTTCTATCGCGGTGAGTTTTTCTTTTTCGATTCTTTCCTCAAGTAGTTTCGAAAGCATATACTGTCGTGAGTCGTTTACCGAGATAATGGAAACCTCTACTTTGAGAAGCTTGGCAAAAAAAGCACCTTGTTCTGCGGCGACCTTGGACATATCTGTTGTGTCCACAGGGATTACGACTCGATTGATTGATTTCATCCGTCACCCTTCCTACAAGTATGAATCAAATACTGCTCATTTAAACCTTTTCCACGATTGTTGTGATTCATGAGAAAAAAATGCTAGACTTTTTTTTGTTTCGGTAACAATTGTCTAGAAATCAGATATTGTTTGTACAACAACTTGTTTTAAAGTAAACCGGCAAAGGGATATGTGAGGAGTGAAAACCCATGATGATCGTTGGTCAAGTCTCAAGTGATGCAGAAGCAAATGAAATCGAACGAATCACACGCAACTTCGTTGTGGCAAATCGGATACGGGAAGTGGCACGCACCGTCAGAGGGTGATCACAGACAGTGATGACTATGGCAGAAAAAAATACTTGTATCTGGGTATGGCTGCAAGACGCAGAAGTCTATAAAGCAGTGTATCGCCAACTAGATCGCACCTTTATTGTGTTGAATTCACAGGATGAAATCATCCTCACCTACCGAGGGCTTACTCTGGAACAACTCCAGGAGCTCCAAGCCCTGTTCGCGCGCATTGGTGCAAAACAAATAGATAACAAAAAAGAGCCATTCACCTATCTTTAATCTTTTTTTTTTTTTTTAGTCTCTCCACTGCACCTTCATCCAGGAATCGATAAACCGCTTAGAGAGGTCTGGTCTGGCCTTTGCAATATCTGTTATGGTGATGATTCCTACTACTTTTTCTGAGGAGATCACTGGCAGTTTTTTGATGTTATGCCGCTTCATGGTCTCCAGGGCATGTTCTACGGTGTCTAACGCATGGACTACTTTGATGTCCTGGGACATGATCTCGTAGACCCTGGTCTTCTGTGGGTCCCGGTATTGACAAATCGTCCGTTCTATGAGGTCACGTTCCGTGACAATCCCAACACAGGTTTCAGCCTTGGTGACCACCAAACAACCGACTTTCTTCTGTTTGTACAGATTACATGCATCAAGCACTGATGACTCAACATCGATGGTTATCACCTGTTTGGTCATAACCTCTTTCACTAACATCTATCCACACCAGTCTGTTCTTTTAAAATGATAAAGAAGCATATGACATTTCTCCGTTATATTATTATCTTACTGTGCAATATAGGACGTCTGTGAAAATTAAGCAAAGGACCGATATTCTCAGAGACATCATCCGGGATGGAAAAAAACACCCAAAGGGATGGCATGCTGCTTTTGGTGCAGACTCAGCGTTGTTTTCACATGACTGTTACATCTTCCATCCTCATATCGGTGTCTATCTGTTAAAGGAATACAACAAGAATCCTTTTGAAACAAAAGGGGTTGGTTTGAAGCTAGCCAGGCACCTTGACGAGGACATCCAGGAACAAATGATAAAAAAATCTGGGGACTTTGGCATTATCCAGGGAGATATTCGCAAGATACTTACTAATCTCAATAAAGGTATACCACCCCAGCAGATCCTCACAAGTGCTCTGCAGGGGCAGGACCTTGGGATTACCATCCCTGTCCAGGGGCGCTCATCAACATCACAAGACGCGTTTTACTCGTTGAAAACCGCGTTTTCCCAGAAACAGAAAAAACTAGAGAATCACCTTGAAAAAATGGTCTCCGAGGATGGACTGTACACATCCTATGAATAGTGTTTCCGTAAGACCTCTTTGACCTGGTCTGATGCGTTTTTCCGTTTCTCTTGAAGATTTAGCAGCAGGTGTTCCATTAGCTCGGCAGCATGTTTCTTGCACATCCCGCACATCAGCTCCCCTTTCTTGCATGACTCAAAGATGCCTTTCAGTTCGTTATCATCCTCGATGAGATGATACAAGAACAACTCGTAGACCATGCATTCATCTGGTTTTCCCCCGGTTTTCTTCTGCTCCTCAAGGGAGACGGCCCCCCCGGTCTTGGCGTTCATGATTTTCTTTTTTGCATCCTGCGGTGTGTCTGTAAGGAAGATAGCGCTCTCCGGTTTTGATGAGGACATCTTCTCACCGGTAAGACCGGTGATGAACCGATGATACGTCGATGATGGTTGCAAAAACCCATACCCATGATAGGATGGTTCTGTCCTTGCTAAGGCTTCATCGATGCGAGGGATGTCTTCCTCTTTTGCTGCGTTCAGATAAATTGCTTTATAGTCGGTGATGCGTTTCAAATCGGAAAACCCCATGCTCGTAAGGATTTTTTCTGCAGCATCAAGCAGTTCTTTTACCGTCGTATCAACCTTGACGAACACGCCGATCCTGTTGTCCTTTGTCACCGTCACGTTATAGAGACGATGCGCCTGGGCGATATCCCGACTCAATCGGATATGCGGGTCCTGGTCAACACCAACAGGCACCAGTGTTGGTCTGATACCACCAAATTTTTCCAGCTGCACATGCAGGATATCTCCTGTCTGTACCAATGGTGAGAAGATATGGGCCATGTTCGTTGAGCCTTCAAATCCATACGTCGCTACCATCTGGGACCAGTTCACTTTCTTCCCAAGCAGGAAAGCCAGGTCTTTGACATCCTGATGCTTTGATTGGAAATACAGATGACACCGCTTTGGATCCAATCCAAGTGCGATATAATTGGCAATATATTCGTTCATCGCAAGCTCCTTTGTTTCCTCAAGGCTAAACCCTCTAGTGGCGTACGCCTCGATGTCAGCGACCGCAATGAAAATATCTGCCCCTAAGCTCTGGTAGTATAGGACCTCATCGATGACCATCTTATGACCAAGATGCATCCGTCCGGATGGCATTAATCCCGTGAGGATTGCCCATGGTTTTTTCTGAACAATAGCCTCATGGATCATCTCAAAACCCCGATGACCAAACACCACACCACGTCGGAGTAATCGATGCGGATGGGGAAGGTCTTTCCAGAGATCTTCGGAGAACTCCTGAATCCCGAATTCATCACGTAACCGTGCATAATCCTGATAAGTTGTCGAGCTCCATGGGTCTATCTTCATAGGTATTCTAGTTCCAAATCAGATATCCTTACAAAAACTTACCGTTCTTCATTCAAAACAAAGAACTTTCCTGGAGAAAAAATAATCAAGATATAAGGTTTACGAAAAAGGAAATAGTTTATATCATACAGGCTGCATTACGCCTCTTAGATAAAAGCGAATGGGGTTTTTTCAATGAGCCAGCATTGTTCACTGTGTGGTACTGATCTTCTACCGACTGATGAGGAAGGATTATGTCATCTCTGCAAGATGTCGATTATCTTCAATGAAGACACCTTCCCAGAAGTTGACGACTGCGCCTCATAATCCTTTTTTTTCCTGAGGAAGACTCTCCGAACCAAGCATAATACATATAAAACAGGATGCTATCGTGTTTTCCACAGCCTATGAACCCGGAATTACAGAAAATCCTGCAACGACAGCATTACGCAATCATCGGCAAACACTCTGGGGTGAAACTCTGTCATTGGATGAAACAAAGCCTGCTGCATGGGCGACAGTGCTATAAGCAGACCTTTTACGGCATCAACTCTCATCAATGTCTGCAGATGACCCCCACGATCACCCACTGCACCCAGATGTGCCTGTTCTGCTGGCGGTTCCAAAACTTCACTGAAAAAGAGTTACGCGACTATGACGACCCAGCATATATCCTTGAAAACGCGATCCAGGCACAAAAAAAGCTCATCACTGGTTTCAAAGGCGATCCCCGATGCGATCAGAAAAAATGGAAGGAGGCAAACGAACCAAACATGCTTGCCTGTTCACTTTCTGGTGAGCCGACGCTGTACCCTCGGCTCGGGGAGTTCTTCGAGCTGTGTCATCAGAAAGGCATCACCACGTTCCTTGTCACTAATGGGACAACACCAGAGGCGCTGGAAACGCTTAGCACCTTGCCAAAACAGCTCTTTGTCTCCATTGTCGCACCAACTGAAGAGCTCTATAAAAAACTCTGTGCCCCGTTGATCCCTAACGGCTGGGAGAAAATCCAGGAGACCCTGACGCTACTTCCCTCCCTTGACACCCGAACCGTGATCCGTCATACCCTTGTTCATGGATGGAACATGGATGAGAAATACATCGATGCATACGCGAAACTCGACGCAGCAGCAGAACCGCTGTTTATCGAGCCAAAAGGATACGTCTTTGTCGGCTCATCACGGAATCGGTTGCATTTCTCAAATATGCCTCATCATGAGCAGATACGGTCCTTTGGGCAGAAACTCGCAGAAAAAAT
This sequence comes from uncultured Thermoplasmatales archaeon, assembly GCA_964467345.1. Lineage (GTDB taxonomy): Archaea > Thermoplasmatota > E2 > DHVEG-1 > DHVEG-1 > SM1-50. The sequence continues at coordinate 8,805 of CAYXPY010000023.1, forward strand.
AGGATATACCCAGGTAGTGGAAAAAGAAGACTCACTGGTTGTCCTACTTTCCTCACAAAAAAAACAGAAAAAAATAAAATAAAAAAAGGAAAAAAACAAAGGTTAGAATTTGCCCCGGAGTTTCCGGCGGTCCACTTTTACACCATTTGGGGAGACCACCATGAGGTTGTTGCCTATTCCTGCGACATCCCCACCAATATCATCCGTGATTCTCTTCAGCTCATTGGTGACTCGTTTCAGCAATACTTCCTGATCGGAGATTGCAGTGAAATCAAGGATCAATACGTTTCCACCATAGACAAAATCAGTTAAATCCTTCAAGTCCTCATACCGTTGAATCTCACCAATGGCAACATGCATCCGTGCACCAGTCATACTGCCGGCTTGTGCGTCTGCATATTTCTCAAGATCGATATATCCCTCTGTTGTTCCTGTCTTTTTCTCACCAAAAATCTTACTTGTTATTCCCATTCTGATACACGACTCCTAATTTTTGCCCGTATTCTAAAATATATTTCGCTTTATAAACATTTGTAACGTCCAATAATTACTGTTTCATGGGATATCACAGCCACATCCCACCTCCCTGCAAGACCCCTGGGAAAAGAAAACCATTAAATCAAGAACCCCGTATACTACCATGGGTGCGAGGTTGAACCAGAACGGTACGATTGTCGAACGACTTACTCTGAAAATCAAGATCTTTGACACAGGGAAATGGGAATGGACCGCCCAGCAACGATTCAGCAAAGAACCACGGATACAACTCAGCGATATCTTAACGATCTTGGATGAAGTCAAAGCAGAGCTCATCGCAAGTGAAGAAACCGAAACTCAAGATACAGACACAGAAAACAACGTCCCTGCCTCCGTCCAACAATAAGCAAAACAGTGATTTAAAAAAGATGATCTCCATACCTTTTTTATCTGATCTCCCGCCTCCCTAAGGAAAACCCTTGTGATGCCTATGCTGTATTACATCCATGGTTATCAATCAACGCCTTATGGTGAAAAAGCAACATTATTCAAAGAAGCATTGCATGTAAGAGCCATCCGCTATCAAGATACCGCACCAGAGGAAATCCAGATTCCATACTGTCTTGAAAAAATCTCTTGGGAAATAAAAAACGACCCTTCTGTCATACTCATCGGTTCATCCCTTGGAGGTTTTCTTGCTGCATCGGCCGCTTTGAGTCATCCTGCTATACGAAGACTCATCCTTCTGAACCCTGCGATCATCCCCCCAGAAACCGATCTTGAGACGATCGAAGGGATGCCTCTGCGGATTCTCCAAGAAATGATCAATCCAAAGCTCTTTACCCAGAAGATTCCTGCGCAGATCACCATCTTACGAGGAACGCAAGACACTGTTGTGCCTGACCGGTGGGTCTTTTGCTTCGCTCAAGCACAGAATGCAACGATACAATTCTTTGATGATGATCATCGTTTCTCAAAAAACCTCTCCAGACTTCCGGAAATCATCTCTGCATTGCTACAAAAAGAAGATCAAACCCGTTAATGGATCAACGTCCATAAACGGTCACCGACGTAATGGATGGTTTTGACCGCTTTGCCTGGTTTTTTTGTTTTCATCTCCCCGCCAGTCATCAGGGCGATTCCAATCGCCAAGGGTTTTCGATGTTTCTCATCACAGATCCAGACTAGATCGTCTTTCTGGATCATTTCATCAACATCTGTTATACCCGGGGCCATGACATCGGCTCCTTTCGTGATAAAACTGACCGCCCCCATGTCGATGACGACAAAATTGGTCTTCGGTTTATACTTAGCTACCCCCTGCAGGGTGAATATGAGTTTGTTGTTATGAATAATAAAATCTATGCTATCATTGACAAGCAGGACGGTATATTCTTCAAGGGTCCCGGTATCAACAGCTGCTTTTGTATCAAAAAAATCACCCTGGAACCTGGTTTTCAGATCCGCGGCAAGCTCCTTTGCCTCCCGTTCTTTGAGGCGATGTCTGTTCTTTATCTTGACAGCCATAGAGAAGATATTCCCATCATTATTTTAATAGTTATCCTGAGGAGGAAAGCCCAAACTGTTATAAATGCTATCTCTATTTCGTCTCTCCTAGGTAACCGCTATGGAAAAACCATTAAAACTCCTACATGCAAGCCTGAACGCTCGGGTCATCGTCGAGCTGCGGGGCGGTGTCGAATACCAAGGTGTCCTGGATGGCTATGACGTTCCTCATATGAACCTTGTCTTGAAAAACGCAGATGAAATCGTCCGTTCAGATAAAAAGACGAAACATGACAAAGTCATTGTCAGAGGCGACAATATCATTTATATATCACCGTAGAATAAGGGGTATCGACTATGACAAAAGGAACAACGAGTAGAGCCGGTGGGAAAACCACCCATATCGCATGCCGACGCTGTGGGAGACATGCCTTTCATGTGCAGAAACGACGGTGCGCGTTCTGTGGGTTTGGGGAAACCAGTAAGATACGGCATTACAATTGGGTTCGGGAAAAAAAATAATTACGGTACAGCTTTTTTTTCTTCTTCTTTGTTTTTAGACAATTTTCTATAGTTTTGAAGTGCCCATCGTCCGTTTTTACCCCAAATCGCATTATAGATACGGACTTCCACATACAAAAAGAAAATAAGGAGAAACAGGGCTCCACCAAGGTTAAAAGGGACGGGGAGAATGCGGACAACCTCCAAGGGGAGTAACGTGTCAATGAGGAGTACGACAACTAGGAAAAGGCTTTTTGCGGCTTCCTGATACAAGGGTCGAATTTGACAGTTCTCTATGCTTTCTTTTCGTTTCTTAAGAAGATACTTGACAAGGTTTTCTGTTTTATCGACATGAGTATCTAAACGGTTCTTTATCACTGACATTCGGAACAATCCCTATCTATTTTCAAATCAGTACCAATAATACGGGTGTTTAATAAAGATAGCAGGCGACAAAATGGTCTTTATGATATTCTTTCAGAGGTGGTTCTGCCTCTGAGCATTTCGCCATGGCATAGGGACATCGTGGGTGGAATCGACACCCTGTTGGTGGTGAAATCAAGCTGGGGACCTCTCCTTTGAGATGGATGTGTTTTTTCTTCATGCGGGGATCAGGATTGGGGATTGCAGAAAGCAAGGCTTTTGTATACGGATGCAGCTGCTCCCAGAAAAGATCTTTGGTTGGTGCATGCTCCACGATTTTTCCTGCGTACATCACACCAACGCGATCACTGATGTATTTAATCACGCTCAAATCATGGGTGATGAACAAATATGTCAGCTGGAATTTTTCCTGCAGGTCCTTGAAGAGATTGAGGATTTGGGCTTGCACTGAAACATCAAGAGATGAGGTCGGCTCGTCAAGGACGATGAAATCAGGGTTCAATGCCAGCGCTCGGGCAACACCGATTCGCTGTTTCTGACCTCCGCTGAACTCATGGGGGTATCGATACATATGTTGTTCATCAAGCCCAACCGTTTTTAACAATTCAAGGACTTTTGCGTTCAACGCTTCACCTTTGAATCTCCTGTTAATTTTCAATGGTTCACCGATGATTGTTTTCACTGTCATCCGAGGGTTTAATGAAGAGGAGGGGTCCTGAAACACAATTTGCATATGAGGTCGTAATTTTCGTAGCTCTGTTTTGTTTATCTCTGTAAGGGTAGACCCCATGAAAACCAATGTCCCTTCAGTCGGTGGTACGAGATGAATCAGCACTCGACCGAGGGTTGTTTTTCCACAACCGGATTCTCCGACAAGACCGAATGTCTCACCTTTCCGTATCTCAATGTTGACATCGTCGACTGCTTTCAGGTGTTCTTTTGTCGAAGAGAACAGTCCCTGCTTGATGGGGAAATATTTTTTGAGATTAGTCGCGCTTACAATAGTCTCTTCCATCTTCCTCCTTCGAAGCAACAGAAAATTTGACGGTTTCATAATGGTGACAGGCGACCTGATGGTCCTTTTCCACTTCCCTGAGTGGTGGGTCGCATTGTTTACAGATGTCGGTCCGATATCTGCATCGTGGGTGGAACCGGCAGCCTGTTGGTGGTTCGATGAGGTTCGGGACCACCCCGGGGATGATGTCCAGTCGCTTTCTTTCCTCGGTTGTCTTTGGAATGGCTTTCATAAGTCCCCTCGTGTACGGATGATCAGGGTTGTCAAAGATTTTTTCTGTTGTCCCTATCTCTACGATATATCCTGCATACATGACACCCACACGGTTACACATCTCTGCGATGATTCCAAGATTATGGGTAATAAGCCAAATCGCGGTCCCGACGCGTTGTTGTAGTTCCTTCATCAGGTCAAGGATTTGTGCTTGCACGGTAACATCTAATGCGGTTGTCGGCTCATCTGCTATCAACAGATCCGGGTTGCATGCAAGCATCATTGCGATCATCACTCGCTGCCGCATCCCGCCAGAGAGCTCATGGGGAAATTGGTTAACCACCTTTTTTGGATCAGATATTTTTACCAGATCAAGTGCGTTGATTGCTTTTTCAAATGCTTTCTTGCGTATGATATTTTTTGTTTTCCTTCTCTTCCAGAGAGTATACCAGGGGATATCCTGGTCTACCTCAGGGAACGATTCATGAAGTAAGATCACCTCAGCGATTTGTTCTCCAACCGTATACACCGGGTTTAACGCAGTCATAGGCTCTTGGAAAATCATTGAGATTTCGTTGCCCCGTATGTTCTGCATCTCTTTTTCTGTTTTTTTTAACAGATCTTCTCCTTTGAAAACGATGCTTCCTTTCATGATTTTCCCTGGTGGCTGGGGGATAAGCCCCATCACGGAGAGAGCGGTAACGCTTTTCCCGCAACCCGTCTCTCCAATCAACCCGAAGGTCTCACCCTTGAAAATCTGAAAGCTGGTTTCTTCTAATGCCTTGACGACGCCTTCGTAGGTGTAGAAGTAGGTTTTCAGGTCCTGTATCTTAAGTAAGGGTTCGTTCTCTATCACATCACCTTCGTAGTTTTGGGTCAGTCACATCTCGCAGACCATCACCTAGGAGGTTAAATCCAAGGACAACAAGTAATATTGCTAACCCTGGGAACGTGACGTACCACCAGGCATGGAACATATGGATTCGACCCGAGGATATCATTAACCCCCATTCTGCGGTACCCGGGGATGCCCCTAGTCCTATGAAGCTCAGTCCGGCTGCAACTAAGAGCACAGCACCAAGATCTAAGGTGATTTCTACCAGTAACGGTGCGAATGAATTTGGAAAGATATGTCGAAAGAGGATCCGGGAGTTCCTCGCACCGATGCTCCGGGCAGCCTCCACAAATTGCTGTTCACGGACGGCAAGGACCTGACCGCGTATCAACCGAGCGTACGTCGGCCACCAGACGATAATCATCGCTTCCATGATATGATCGATGCTTCGGCCCAATGCTGCAGCAACAGCCATCGCTAAAATAAGATACGGAATCGCGAGGAACACATCGGTGATCCTCATGAGAACCTCATCGATGATTCCACCGAAATACCCTGCGATTCCACCCAGGATGATTCCTATTAATGTTGAGATAGCAACGACGATGATACAGATACGGAACGAGGTCTGAGACCCATACACAACCATGCTGAAGATGTCGCGTCCATAATCATCGGTTCCAAAGAAATGCTCTGCGCTTGGTGGAAGTAACGATTTATCAAAATCGATAGCCCATCGTTCCTCAGTCACCGTTGTACCCTGGTCTGTACTAACCCGAACATAAGCGGGGTGTTGACTGGCGATAAACGGTGCAAACAACGCTACTAAGATCAAAATTAGAATCAATATTAGTCCTATCATTGATAAGAGACTTTTTCGGAACAGATGGGCCATGAATCGTAGGTCCTTGATTTTGGATTCATGTTTTTTGAGGAAATCATCTAGAAATTTAATATGCGATCGTATCTTATCCGCCTCCGAGTCTTACTCGCGGGTCAACCACCGCATATAGGATGTCAACAATAAGATTTGCTAGGACGTAGACAATCGCAACAAGAATGGTAAATCCCATCACCGCGTTAAAATCAAAACCAAGCACAGCGTTTGCCGCAAATCGTCCCATCCCTGGCCAATTGAAAATAGTCTCTGTAAGGACGGCTCCGCCCAGAAGGGCACCGAATGATAAACCGGTGACCGTGATTGTTGGGATCAGCGCGTTCCTCAACGCATGTTTATAGATTACCGTCCTCTCTGATAGTCCTTTTGCTCTCCCCGTTCGGATGTAATCCATCCCCATGACCTCAAGCATGCTGGACCGTGTCATCCGAAGGATCAACGCAAGAGTAGCGAACCCTAAGGTGAAGGAAGGCATGATGAGATGATATAAGGAGGTTCCGAGGGTCGTGAGATTCCCGGTGAGAATACTGTCTAGGACATACAATCCTGTTAACGATGTTGGTGCGCTCATTCCGATAGCCAAGCGTCCCTCCAAAGGTAAAATAGGGAATTGATAGGCAAAGACATATTGCAGCATGAGTGCCAACCAAAAAATCGGCAGTGAATATCCAACTATCGCGATGATACGAGTGAAATGATCTGATAATTTATTTCGTCGTATCGCTGAGATAATGCCCCCAACAATACCAAGGGGAATTGCTATTAACATAGCGAAAATAGTCAGTTCTAATGTTGCTGGAAAATATTGAGCAAGACTGTCAGTAACAGGCCGACTCTCCAAATATGATTTCCCAAGATCGAAATGAAGAATATCGTTTAAATAATAAAAATATTGAGTCCAGAGGGGTTGATCAAGATGAAGTTCTCTGGTGATTCGTTCGATGACCTCTGGTTGTGCTTTTGGTCCTCCGGCAAGCGCTCGGGCTGGATCAGCGGGGATAACACGGGAAACAGTAAACGTGATAATGGTTACTCCAATAATCACGGGGATCAGGAGCAGTAGTCTTCGGACTATGAATTCCCATGTTTTCATAATTTAAAAAAAAAGAAAGAAAGAGGTGGTTTTATTCGTAGGCTTTGTAGTAGTCGTAGAAGTACCACTCACGCACCGGATTATAGGTGTAGTTCTGTACCCAGTCTCGCCATGGTCGAATGTATTGTCGCTGTTGCAGGAATATGAAGGAAGGTTCTTGAATGTAGATATCGTACGCAGCTTTGTAGGCAGCTTCCCGCACGGCAGAGTCAGCTGAGTATTTTGCCTCTAATAATTTTTCATCAACGGTTTCGTTCTTGTATCCCGTATTATAGGTGTCTCCATCGACATCGGCAGAGGCAATGAAGGGGAAGATATAATCGTCTGGGTCGTTATAATCAGGGCCCCATCCGATAAACATCAGATCCCAGTCATCTGTGGTATACATCCTATGCAGAAGCTGTGGCCATCCTTCTGCGATGACCGATGAGAGAATACCGATTTCATCAAGTGCTCCTCTGAACATGATCGCCATCTTTTCCCGTTCTGCATTTCCTGCGTTAAAGAAGATTCTGATGGTTGTCCCGTTAAAACGATACAGGACGTCATCTAAGTCATAATCTTTGGCGTATCCTGCATCGTCAAGGACTTGTTCTGCTTTTGCTAAGTCATAATCGTAGTATGGTTGGCCATTGTTTTGTGTCTCGTAATACGGCATGCCGTTTGGTATTGCTCCCGCAAGTCTGCTGGCATAGCCACTGTAGGCAGATTCAATCGCTGTTTCGTAGTCAAATGCATAGCTTAATGCTTTTCGTACTTCGCCATCTGCCAGATACTCATTGTTCGTCGCTTTGGTGTTTATCACACACATGATGATGTCATAGCTATCGAAGGGGTGAACAACAATTCTTTCATCGCCGGAGACATCTGCAAGGTTTGCATACGGGATGTAAGCAAAATCAGCATCCCCGTTCTTCAACGCCAAAATTCGTGTTGCTGGCTCATCAGCGTACTTAATTACGACTTTCTCTGGATGGTTTCCTTCCCAGCCACCCCAATAATTCGGGTTTCTCACCAGGACGATTTCTGTCGCCCGGGTCCAATGATCAAGCATGTATGGCCCTGTTCCCATCGGGTTTAATTTCATCCATTCATTTTCTTCTCCGGGCACAACACCGCCATGTTCCTCGACGTAGTCTTTATCTACAATCGCAGCCACGGTATATGGTAACAGAGCTAAGAACGCACCATATGGCTGGGTGAGTGTTATTTCAACCGTGTCTTCATCAATCACCTTTGTGCTATTGGTATCCATGCATTGAGCTAGCATCCAGCTCACTCCAGATTCCGGTGCATCCATTATCAACACTCGATCAAGAGAATATTTCACATCCTCCGCCGTAAAGTCATTGCCGTTGGAAAATTTCACGTTAGCACGGAGATTAAACGTCCAGGTTAAGGAATCATCTGAGACCGTCCAGTCTGTCGCAAGACAGGGATAGAACGTTTTCGTATCGTCTCCTCTATAGGTCACCAGGGTATCGTAAATCTGGAAGATTGGTTCAGAAGACCCCGTGTCATAGCAATCTGCGGGATCGAGTGTTTTGGCATCACCGATGTCATAACGCACAATCGTCGTTGGATTCTTTATCTCCGGTTTTTCTTCTTCCTGCTGTTGGGTACATCCGCTGAACGCGATGACGATGAACATCGCACTGATTATGATTGCAAGAACACCAGCTTTCATATCTTTCTTTTTAAAACTTGTCATAAGTATTTTCCCTCTTTCTTTTCACCTTCTCATTTTATCTAAGATACAGAAATGTATGTGATAGATTATTTAACTACTTTTTGATTTATAATATAAATAACGCACTCTGGATTTTTCGAGAAAAAACCAACATATGATGATATTATCTATGAGGGACAACACGCAACAAAATGGTCTTTTTTAACTTCCCGTAACACCGGTTCGCCCATGGAGCATTCTGACCGGGCCTGGGTGCATCGCGGATGGAACCGACAGCCAGGGGGTGGATTGATGAGACTGGGAACCTCACCGGTTAAAGGAATATATTTTGTCTGACGATCAGGATCAGGCACGGGGATTGCTGACAATAATGCTCGTGTGTATGGATGTAACGGATCAGAGAACAAATCCTGTTTGGATGCAAGCTCTACAAGTTTTCCTGCATACATCACCGCTATCCGGTCACTTGTATGTTTGATCACACTGAGGTCATGGGTGATAAAGAGCAGCGTCAAACCAAAATCCTTCTGTAGATCCTTAAGCAGATTAATGATTTGTGCTTGAATGGAGACATCAAGAGCAGAGACCGGCTCATCAGCCACAATAAACGTCGGATTTGTTGCTAACGCCCGTGCGATCCCGATTCGCTGTCGTTGTCCACCGCTGAACTCATGAGGATACCGGTTGATCTGATCCTGGGTCAATCCTACCTTCTCCATAAGTTCGATGATTTTGTTTTCTTTTTCCTCTTTGGTTTCCGCTAGGTTATGAACTTCAATGGGTTCAGCGATTGCTGCACCGATCGTCATCCGCGGGTCCAATGACCCATAGGGGTCTTGATAGATGATCATCATTTTCTTACGGATCTCCTTCATCTGTTTTGGTTTCAGATGCGTGATGTCCACCCCATCGAAAAAGATTGATCCTTCCGTTGGGTTCATCAACCGAAGGATCAGCTTCCCACAGGTGGTTTTTCCACACCCTGATTCTCCGACAAGACCAAGGATTTCCTTTCTTTGTATCGAGAAACTGACATCGTCTACCGCTTTAATCGCATCTTTTTTTTTGAACGGTCCACCACCCTGATAAAAATATTTCTTCAGGTTTTTGACTTCAACGAGGGTATCCATGTCTCACAGACCTCCGACGAGGTAGCATCGTACCGAATGATTCTTGTCTACCTGGGTCAATGGGGGGAGTTGTTTCGTGCAAGGTTCAAAACAAAACTCGCATCGGGGATGAAACGGACAGCCGGTTGGTAAATCCAGAAGATTCGGGACGAGTCCTTTGATTATTTTAAGGCGGTCCGTGTGAATATCAATCCGGGGGATTGATTTGAGCAATGCCTGTGCATAGGGATGCATCGGTTTGTGAAAGAATGTGTGAACATCGGTGTACTCCACCATGTAACCTGCGTACATCAACGCGACGTTGTCACAGGTTTTTGCTATCACTCCCAGGTCATGGGTGATTAAGAGCACGGCGGTGTTGAACTTTTTTTGCAGCTCATTGATCAATTTGAGGATTTGTGCCTGTATCGTGACATCCAACGCAGTGGTCGGTTCATCTGCGATCAGCAGCGCAGGGTTACAGGATAAGGCCATGGCGATCATCACCCGCTGTCGCATCCCACCAGAGAGCTCATGGGGATAATCATCGATTCGCTTCTCAGGATCAGGGAACTTGACGGTGCAGAGCGATTCAATTGCTTTCTTCAAAGCCTCTTCTTTCTTCAACCCCTGATGCAGCTTCAGTACCTCTACGATCTCAGATCCAATGGTGAACATAGGGTCCAGCGAGGTCATCGGCTCCTGGAAGATCATTGAAATCTTGCATCCACGGATGCTGCGCATCTCCTTTTCACTGAGGTCAAGGAGATTCTTTCCTTCAAGGATTATTTTTCCACCGACGATTTTCCCAGGTGGGCTTTGAATCAATCGCATGATCGATAACGCTGTGACGCTTTTTCCACAACCTGATTCTCCGACAAGACCGAGGGTCTCCCCTTTGTTGATGGAAAAGGTGACCCCATCGACTGCTTTTACGGTCCCTTCATGGGTGAAAAAGTATGTCTTTAAGTCTTCAACTCTGAGTAGTTCTTCCATGTTTTTTTCAACCTATTCTTTCAATCGAGGGTCTAAGATGTCCCGTAACCCATCGCCTAAGAGATTTAATCCTAATACCGCTATCACAATCGCAATCCCGGGGAACGTCGCAGCCCACCAGGAGCCACTGACGATGTAAAACCTGCTTTCTGAAAGCATCGCGCCCCATTCCGGGGTCGGTGGCTGTGCCCCTAGTCCCAAAAAACCGAGTGCTGCGGCATCCAGGATAGCCCCTGCCATCATTAACGTCCCGTAGACAATCACCGGTGAAAGACTGTTCGGTAGCACATGCCTAAGAATAATCCTTCCATCTGATGAACCGATTGCCTTCTGGGCTTCGATGTATTCCATCTCTTTTATGTACAAGACAGCGCCTCGCATGACCCGGGCCATCTGCGGTGAATAGACGATGCCGATCGCAATCATCGCCTTGTCTAACCCCTGTCCGATCACCGCCACAATAACAATCGCCAGTAAAAGGGAGGGAAACGCAAACAAGATATCGGTGATCCTCATCAGCACACTATCGACCCATCCGCCGTAATACCCAGCGATCACCCCGATTAAGATACCAAGAGCAGTGGCGATACCAACCGCGATAAAACCAACGGTCAAGCTAATCCGGGAGCCATGGATGATCCTGCTGAGGATGTCTCTGCCCATGATATCAGTCCCAAGCAGGTATCCCGGGATGCTCTCATTGCTCCAAAACCCTGGTTTGAGGCTTTTATCAAGCTCAGGGGGGGCGGGAGTCGGATTGTGAGGGGCGACGAAGGGAGCAAAGATCGCAAGGACCACCAGAAAAAGGATGAGGATTAAGCCGAACACCGCTGACTTATTGTAGCGGAATCGCCTAATCAGCTCATGGGTTTTCGTCTCTCTTTTTCTTGGCATTCTTCACCTAATCATAATGGATTCTGGGGTCGATGTAGGTATAGAGGATATCGGTGATGAGGTTGACAATCACAAAAACCAACGCAAAGACAAGGATACAGCCGATAACCAGGGGATAATCCCGTGCGTAGACGGCATCAACCACGAGTCGACCGACACCTGGCCAGGAGAATACGGTTTCCGTCAAGATCGCTCCGGAGAGTAACAGACCGAAGTTCAGACCAATGACGGTTACGACCGGGACCATTGCATTCCGGACCGCATGTTTATAGATGACTTTCCGCTCGGATAAACCCTTTGCCCGTTGTGTTCGGATGAAATCCTGCCGAAGTACCTCAAGCATGCTGGACCGTGTCGTCCGTGCGATGATCGCCATTGGGATGGTACCTAAGGCAATCGACGGCAGTATCAAATGACGCAGGACGCTGATCAACGCGGCACCGTTTCCCGTGATGATGCTGTCCACGACCAAAAAACCAGTGATCCGGGTGAACGGAAGTAACATATCAATCCGTCCCCCAATGGGAAGCCATCCAAGAAAGACGCCGAAGATCATCATCAGCATGATCCCCAGCCAAAACACAGGCATCGAAATACCGAACAATGCGACCCCCATCATGGAATAATCAGCAATCGAGTATTGTTTCGTTGCAGAGATGACACCTGCGATAACACCAATGACGGTGGCAAAAAGCATTGCACCGATCGCAAGTTCAATGGTGTTTGGGAATCGGGCTGCTATCTCTGTGGTCACATGTTCACGAGTAAGGATCGAACGACCCAAGTCTCCCTGCAGGACGTCACCAAGCCAGATGAAATACTGAACATACAATGGTTGGTCCAAACCGTACTTCACCCTAATCTCATCGATTTCCTGCTGAGTAGCATGCTGCCCCAGCATGGTTCTCACAGGATCCCCGGGGGCAAGATGGATCAACGCAAACGCGATAAGGGTGACCCCCAAGACAACTGGTATAATCTGCAAGAGTCGTTTAATGATGTACCATCTCATCTCTAATCAACAGGTTGTCTCGGGATCACGTTCTTATTTTTCCCCACTGCATCAGGAATCGGGAAAGAGGATTGAAGCTACCTAGATGATGTCGACGGGGTAGAAGAAATACCGTGCTGTCGGATTCAGGACAAATCCTTGGACATTCTTCGCAAAGACCAGGTTCTGGTTCGCATGGGCGAGATACACAAAGGGTGCATCCTCATGGATGATCTCTTGAGCTTCTTCATAGAGTCGTGCTCTCTCATCGATATCATAATTCTGAAGAGCCGCTGATAACAGATCCTGCACGTCTGTGTTGTTGTAAAACGCTACATTCCCTGCTGTCCCAAGTGTGCATTGGTTCGATCCATATAAGACGTTCATGAAGTTATCCGGGTCACCGTTATCACCTGTCCATCCAAGCAGACACATAGGGTGTTCTCCTGCTTGGGTTCTTTCAAGGTACGTTGACCAGTCTATCTGGAAAATCTCGACATTGATGTTCACTGCTGCAAGATAGCCTTGGATCGCCTCTCCGATCTTCGTCGGATCGAACATATAGGGTCGACTCACCGGCATCACCCAGAATGTGGTATTAAAGCCGTTTGGATACCCTGCATTTGTCAACAACTCACGTGCCATATCAGGATCATAGGGGTAATCAACGATATCATCATTATACCCAAGCATAAAGGGTGGCATCCCGTTCTTTGCAACGATTGCGGTGCCTTTATAGAGATTCGTGACAATGGAGTTCTTATCGATGGCGTAGTTGATCGCTTGTCTGACGGTTTTATTCGTAAACGGTTCATAATACCCGGGTGTTTTCACCCATGGTTCGTCAGAGTCACGCATTCCGTTCTTATTCGTATCATTATATCCATAGCCACAGTTCAATGCCAGATACCCGACGTTCATCCCTGGGGCAGTCAGCAGTTGTAAATTTTGATTGGACTCAATCGTACTCAAACTTGCTGGGTCCGGGAACTCCATTCCATGAATTTCCCCGGCCTGGATAGCAAGCAGCCGTGCTGAGGGATCAGTGATGACTCGGTAGATGACTTTGTCTAATTTTGGTACTCCACCCCAGTAGTCCTCGAATGCTTCCACGGTGATATGGTCATCTTTTACCCATTCGACAAATTTAAATGGGCCAGTCCCAACAGGGTTCTTGAACGCATCTTCTTCCCACTTCTCTGCGTTAGCCGGGCTGACAATCGCCACTGTGAACATCGCCAGGCTTGTCATAATCGCAGCATTTGGTCTGCTTAAGACAATCCTGACCTTGTAATTATCGATTTTCTCGACCTTTTCAATATCGCTGAACATGTACCCCCAATACGCCCATTCCCCATATTGATGGTACGGATGACTCGTGTTGTACTGCCGTTCAAATGAGAACACCACGGCATCAGCATTAAAATCAGTGCCATCATGGAACTTCACCCCTTGTCTCAGATTGAAGGTCATATTCTTCCCATCTGGTGATATCTCCCATGATGTCGCCAGACAAGGTTGTATCTCCGCAGATCCTTCCTTGTATTCAACCAACCCTTCGAAGATACTATCGGTTCTTGCAGTAGACTCTCCGTCTGTCACATCTGCTGGATCAAGCTTATCAGCATCCCCCGCACACGCGAAGATTAATACCTTTTCTGTTTCCTCCGGTGTGGGTTCCATACACCCGCTGAACGAAACAGCGAGTAATATTCCACAGAACATGATTGCTATGACACCAGCCTTTATGTTTTTTGAGATAGTTCTCCCCATAATTTACAACCCTCTTTCTATTCTCTCTCTCAACTGAGGTATGAGTATACATCTCGCATATCATTTAATTACTTTTTCATTTATAAAGAATCTATCAAGAAGATGAATCTGTGCTATATGATGATGGAAAAAAAACAAATTATTTTTAAAAAAAATAAGAGGATATTTTTACCCCTTTTATAGGTAACTACCCTAAATAACTCACATAATTAAAAAAAGAGATAAGTCGCGGGATTTATCCCGCTTTTTTATTTATGAAACTCTTGTGGTTTTATTCGTTGTCTACGGCACAATAACCTTGTCTATGACGTGGATGACACCATTGCTGCATTGGATATCGGCTAGTATCACCATGGCATCATTGACATAGACCTTGCCATTGTCAATAGTGATGGTTATTGTTGATCCTTCCACTGTTGTGACCGTCATATTATTGCTCAGGTCGGTGGACATGGTTTTGCCGGTGACGACGTGGTAGGTGAGTATTTTTGTGAGGTTGGCGGTGTCGTTGTTGACGAGGTTTGCGAGGAATGTTGGGTCTAGGGCTGCGAATGCTGCGTCGGTTGGGGCAAAGACGGTGAATTGGGCGTCTTCGTTGCTGAGTGTTGTTGCGAGGTTTGCGGCGGTGACTGCGGTGACAAGTGTCTCAAAATCAGGGTTGGCTACGGCGGTTTCCACGATGTTGTCTTTTGGGACGATGACTGCGTCGATAACGTGGATGACTCCGTTGCTGCATTGGATATCTGCGGTTGTGACCATGGCGTTGTCAACATATACTTTTGCGTTCTGGATTGTGATGGTGATATGTTTTCCTTGTACTGTTTTGACGCGCATGTTGTTGCTCAGGTCGGTGGACATGGTTTTGCCGGTGACGACGTGGTAGGTGAGTATTTTTGTGAGGTTGGCGGTGTCGTTGTTGACGAGGTTTGCGAGGAATGTTGGGTCTAGGGCTGCGAATGCTGCGTCGGTTGGGGCAAAGACGGTGAATTGGGCGTCTTCGTTGCTGAGTGTTGTTGCGAGGTTTGCGGCGGTGACTGCGGTGACAAGTGTCTCAAAATCCGCATTTTCTGATGCGGTTTCTACTATGTTTTTCAGTTCAGGTTCCGTTGGTTCTTCTACACATCCACTGAGTATTCCAACACTCAGGACAATGCAGATTGTTGCTATGATGACGCTTGCCTTTTTTTTCTGTTTATAAATACTCCCCATAATTTTCGATCCTCGTTATCTTCCTTCTCTTTGGGAAGGTGGCAGGTCATATAAACATTCTTCCTTAAAAACTTTTTTATTATACAAATATTTATGAAAAATATAAATCAAAACTAGAAATTTGATAATATTTTCACTATAACAACCCTTTCAGTGTTTCTCTCGTATACCCAAAGGGGATAAGAATGCTTTCTGCGCATTTCGCAAGCTGACGAAGATAATACCTCACATCGATATCTTCAACTCCCTGCATCGTTTCGGCAAGACAGACACGCCGTTTGTAGTCCCGGGATGCTTCATCGCTGACGAAATACCGGACCGATTGACCCTGCTGGATGTGAACATCTCGGTCCTGCAGCTGCAGCAACGCTGCTTTTGGCAACGTGTTCACCTTATAGGTTGGGATGTCCCGTGAGACTGTTGTCGTATACACCAGATCAGTACGGGGAACCGCACCAGTGCGGAGTGCTGCTGCGCATCCTCTGAGTGTCTCAAGGGAAGCTGGGAGTAACGCATGAAACTCATCAGCGGTCCGTGCCTGCGAAAGGACGGCAAGCATCCCTTGCTGGGCGTTTCTCAGGAAAACTGGTGTGTTATGCTGTCGGAGTTCCACGCCACGCACCTTGACCGTACCGTTCTCAAAGACCCCGTAGTACCTGGTCAAGGCACCAACCCCGGTTGCTTTACTGGGGAGAAACACGATCCACTTGTAACGTCCTTCCACATCCATGCGGATCCCGGTGCGATGACCAATCATCCGTACGAGATGAAACGGACGGACACACCCCGGGGTGCCTTTGACCCACAGCGAGTCGACGATGCCATGCAGCACCTCATAGCCTGCCTGCTGGGCGACCTCTGAAGCAGTCAGCAGGATGTCACGGCTGAACGCGGTGATGCTCTCATGACATTCGATGCGTCCGTACCGAGCGTTCCGATACCCGGTGTACCCGAAACAGACCACAAGAACCCATTTCCAGGCTTTCTGCAGCTCCTTGTAGACTGCTGCGTCATAGGCGTTGTTTTTCGACCGTGCCTTGAAACAGAACCGGCGTTGCAAGATCGGTTCAAGAACCTCCGGGAGCAAGCCTTTTTGTTTTCTGCAGATATGATACCCCAGCTGAGGCACTCGCTTGGGCGAGTCCGGACAGCAGGCGCACAGCATCGTCTCCGGGCTGATGTTATGCACCACCATGATGTTAGGGTATAACGAGGCGTAGTCCAACTCAACGACATTCTCATGCAGACCAACGACCGGCTCAAGAATCAGTCCTCCTCGGTCTGCGATGAGCAGCTCCTCTGCGGTCTTCCAGTTCTCCGGCATGTTCTTCTTCCAGGGGACCAGGTAGCCTTTTGCCATCGCGGCGTTCATCTCTATCTGGCTAATCGCAGTCCCTGGGCCAAGCCGTGAGAGCAGCTGCAGGGGGATGTTTGCGCATCGGGCGACATCAAGGACCCCCCGAAGCCCGCTTTCACCGTAGAAGAACGACTGCGCGGTATCCAGATGGATCCGGCCCTGCAGGGTGTAGAACGCGGGTCGGTACACAATCCGACCGTAACTGAAATATGATTTTGCTTTTTTTATAGGCCTAAGACTGTTTTTTTTTCTTTTTGTCTCACGGCCTAGGTTCATCAGATGCTGTATGCCACAGAGCTTTGCACGATGATATAAAAACGGAAACAACAGACTGTCGCCGTTGACGGTCGCAATAACATCTGGATTGATCTGTTGGATTCGTTTCAGTGCAGACAGTATCGTATCTGTTTCATTATCTTCTTGGATGACTTCGTCATCGATCGTTATCCCGGGGATTGGTTGTTGGAATGAAGGAAATCCTTTTTTTTTCACTGCTACATCAAGATGCAGAATCTTAAATGAAGGAACAGTGTAGTCAAGTGCCCAGGGGGTGTCATCAAGGATGAATCGTTTTCCGTCCCAGGCCACCTGCGCATGGCAGAACACGCCGCGTTCCTGCAGATACCGGCTGGGGAGACGAAGATCGACATTGAACAGATGATACTTCTGGAACCCGCCCCATGAGTCGACCAGGTTGGCCAGCGTCTGCAGGCCATGAAGGGTTTTGGGGGTCACCTCCAGTACGATGGTGTGTTTTGATGAGCCAAGTGTGAGTTTTGCAGCGGTCAGCTGCAGTCGTTTGACCTGGGGTAGTGGCTCGAGGGTCTTGGCGAGCCGGGAGATATCCTGAGCCAGGGTATGGACGTAGAAGCACGGCTCATAGGGTTCTTCCACCCTGGTTGCTTTTCCCTCATCTAACAGCCAGGTGACCATGGTGCTGGTCTCAGGGTCCGGGTAGACGTCAAGGATGGTCCCGTTCAACATACTCTCGTAATTTACGCAATGTCTTCTCATGTTCCACAAGGATCGACATCACGATTGGTTCGAACGGGTTAGGGTTGCTGATGTTGCTGCCTGCGGCAGCGTGTTTGCGTGCATGATTGATAAGCTCGTCGAATGCATCCTGGTCGATGGTGCGTAGCGCACGTTTGAAGTCGTTCCATTCCCAGCCGAAGGACTCAACGACCATGCGGAAGGTAGGAACAGTCCGGCCCATTAGCTCACCATCCCGAACGCCTCAAGACGAAGCTGTCCTGCTGGGCCATGAATGATCGTTGTACTCTTCTGCCCCTTGACCAGTTCGACAGAGACACGTCCTTCGAGCTGTTTCATTGTTACGACCTCGGTGGCGGTTTCATAGAGCCGCTTCCCCAGGCCTCTTGATGGGGCGAGAGGTGTGCGGTCTAAATTGGTACAGATGGTGATGAGATTATAGCGAACAGTCAGCCGCTGGAGGGTCTGAAGATCCGAAACAAGCAGTGCCTGCGACTCCTGAGGAGAGATATCGGGGTCCTGATATAGGGCCGGGAGCATCCCGATAAGCAGAGTCCGGGGGCTGCGTTTCTGAATCATCGGTTCGAGCAGCTCCTGCAGGATGGTGGAGAGCTGGTAGACGGTGAATGCTCTGCTCATCACCACGTTCTGGAGCACCTCCCGCTGATCCAGTTCCAGCATCCGTGCGTACCTGGCGATTTTGTAAGGGTCTGCGCACATCCCTGCGTCGATGTAAATGGTTTCACTGTGAAACATCCGGTAGGTGTTGACGCAGAGCTGGTGTGGCAGGTCTGCGATAAGACTGCTGTTGCCGTCAACAAAGGTAAGTTCCCCTGCTTTGAACCCACCGCACAGACGGTCCAGCGCTGCTATCCCTGAAGAGACGATGATGTCGGGTCGTATGACCTGCACCGTGGCTATGTTCCTATGAACACGGTTGCGTTCCTGAGCTACGCGATTGTTTTTCATGACAGATGCCTCCCCCTGAAAGAGGTATAGGAAAGAAACCATAGGCGGCCCTGTCTTAAAAAGGTGAAACAGGGGTGGGTGAAAGTATTCGAAGAGGCTCTCCTTGATTGTTACCTCAGGAGCTGGTGCATGCGTATTGCATTCTCCATCATGGCATGGTTATTATTGAAAAAGACATAGACTGTTTTGGGGCGGGTGGCAAGAATCCGTGTTTGGATCTCTTGGAGCTCCTGGTCTTCATAATCATGGGAGTACCACCCGGTCCTGCCATGGACTCGCTCGTAGACAACCGTCCTGCTCATGATGGTCCTGGGAAGCTCTGGTGCATCGATGCTGACCAGCAGGACACCCTGTTTTCTTCCCCAAATATTAATCTCGTCTGTGAAGAGGCTGGGGTGACGGAATTCGACAGCGAGCTTCTCGGTGCCTGTTTCGTTGATGAATCGTTCCAGTGTGGCAAGGTCGGTGAAGGAGGGTGGGAGTTGGAGCAGATAGTAATGGATCTGGTCTTCCAGTGGAGCGAAGAGTGTTTTAAACCGCTGGAAACTCTCAACGGCTGCAGCGTTGAGTTTTTGGAAATGGGTAATCGACCGATGCGCTTTTACCACCCAGGCAAGGTTTTTTCCTTTGACCGCCCAGGATTTCACCATGTTCGGATAGGGGAACCGGTAGAAGCTCATGTTGAGTTCTATGGCATTTAAGCCCGATTCCGTGATGTACCAGTCAAGAGAATCGCCCCGGTTCCAGTCATAGGACCAGCCAGAGGTACCGACGTAGGCTAGGGTCATTCATTCTGACAACGCAGGTCGTCTTCTTATCCTTTTTTCTAAGCCGCTGAATACTTTCGTTTATCTCCGGTTGAACTATAAAAATAATGACGTGGATACATCATGGTATGAAACCATTTGGCGAGCGTGTGAAGAATGCCTGGAAGAACATCTACCCCTTACATGAGGCTGAAGAGAAAAAGAAGAAAAGCAAGTAGCGGTATAACCTGTGGTTGGAGCAGACGATGTGCTATCGATATTCCGTCCCAGGACCTGACTCGCTGGTGAAACGTTTCTCTGCCTTGTTTCTTGAGAACGTATCCTTTAAACAGCAGTATCATGCCTCGAGTTTTGATCTACCGAAACTCCCGGTGATCACCAACGATCAGCCACAGCAGATCCAGTTGTTCACCTGGGGGTTGATTCCATTCTGGGTCAAGGATCAGAAGACCGCTGATGAAATGCGTCTGAAGACGATGAATGCACGGGCGGAAAGCATCTTTGAGAAACCCTCGTTTCGTCATGCCGCTGAGCAGCACCACTGCCTTGTCCTGGCAGATGGTTTTTTCGAATGGCAGGAGTACCAGGGGAAGAACTACCCGTATTACATCCGGTTGAAAACCCATGAGCCGTTTGCGATGGCAGGACTCTGGGACCGCTGGACACATCCGCTGACTTCTGAGGCACTTGAGACGTATACGGTGATTACCACGACTGCAAACCCACTCATGGAGCGGATCCATAATAAGAAGAAACGGATGCCGGTGATTCTGCCTAAGGACCGGGAACGTGACTGGATTTCCACTTCGTTGACAAAAAAAGACCGTGAGGCATTGTTGGTTCCTTTTGATGAGCAATTGATGGATGCGTTTACCATCTCCCGGTTGATTACGTCACGGCAGAGAAACCCCAATGTGCCTGAGGTTACCACCCCCTTTACGTACCCGGAGCTGCAGAAAACATCCGGGCAGAGTAGCCTGTTCTGAAGGAAGGCTGCGGTGCAGGTATTTTTTTTGTGTGTGGGCGAGGTGATACCTGAAAATTATATAAGCATCATGTTTATTGTGGATTGGTCGTAACACTATCGTAAATCGTTGAGAATGGAAGAAAAAGGAAGTAGAAAGCATGGGCTTCATTGACCGATTGGAGAAGAATATCGCAAAGCTGGAGAAGAGAATCGAAAAAGAAGAGATGAGAATCGCGCAATTGGAAGCAAAATGTGAAAGTAAGAAGATTACGAAAGCAGAGTTTTGCTTAAAGAAACGACATCACGATGAGCGCATCCATGCCTATAGCGCTCGTATCCGGGTGCTGCAGGGTGGAATCGTCCGGGAGAAGCAGCATATCGAGGAGAAAGCCGAGGAAAAAGAGAAGAAGAAGGAAGAAAAGGAAAAGAAGAAAGAAAAGAAAGAAAAACCAGGGAAAGAGGAAGCATCTGAGGAACCTGTGGAAGAAGAAACCGAGGATT
>CAYXPY010000024.1:0-13866 GCA_964467345.1 uncultured Thermoplasmatales archaeon
GGGAACGCACCGTTCGTATCAACCTTCACCAGGAGCCGGAGGTTCTTCACCCGTTTGATAAAATCAACAAAATCATCCTGCAGCAGCGGCTCTCCCCCAGAGATGACGACGCCCTCTAGCAGCTCCTTACGCTTCGAGAGAAACGACAAGATATCATCCTGAGGAAACAACTCCGCGGTCCCCAGCGCAAGCTTCCGATTATAACAGAAAGGACAGCGGAAATTGCATCCGCTAGTCCAGACGATCGCGCTGATCCGATCTGGATAATCAAGCAACGATGTTTTCTGAAAGCCACCTATCTTCATTGCGATACAAGGACCTTCTCCCGTAGATCAAAGGTTGTTCGGTCCTTGAACTCCTGCTGCTTGCCCTTGTTCCATTGATTCACCGGCCGGATATACCCCACAACACGGGAGTAGATCTCACATTCCGTGGTTTTCTGTGACGCCTGACAGGTCGGGCAGAGCTGATGCTCCCCAGCGATGTACCCATGGTCAGGGCAGACACTGAACGTCGGGGTGATCGTATAATACGGCAATGCGTAGTTCGACGCCACCTTGCGGACAAGGTTCTTCGTCGCAGTCGGTGAGGGCTCCTCCTCGCCAAGGAAGATATGCAACACCGTACCACCCGTGTACTTGGTCTGCAGGGAATCCTGCAGGTCCAGCGCCTCAAAAACATCAGTGGTAAAACCAACAGGCAGCTGCGTGGAGTTCGTATAGTACGGCTCGATATCGCGACCACGGTTCCCTGTATAGACCTCCTGGTTATAGGTCCGGACATCCGGATAATACTTTTTATCCAACCGAGCAAGACGATAACTGGTCCCCTCCCCCGGTGTCGCCTCAAGGTTGAAGATGTTGCCAGTTTCCTCCTGGAAATCCGCGATACGTGTCCGCATGAAATCCAGGACCTTCTCAGCAAATGCCTTCCCCTCAGGGTCAGCGATGCTCTTGTTCATGAAGTTAAGCAGCGCATCGTTCATGCCGATGAGACCAATAGTGGAAAAATGATTCTTCCAATACTCCCCAAAGGTTCTCTTCACATCAGAGAGATAGAACCGTGAGTACGGATGCAGACCACTGGCGGTCAGATTCTCAATAAGGTCGCGTTTTATCTCCAGGCTCTGCCTGGCAAGCATCATGAGGTTGTCAAGCCGCTCAAAGAAATCAGTGTCGTCTTTTGAGAGGTACGCAACCCGAGGCATGTTCAAGGTGACGACACCAACCGATCCGGTTTTTGGATTTGCACCAAATAATCCGCCCCCGCGCTTTCTAAGTTCACGATTATCAAGTCTCAATCGACAGTTATGTGTTAAAATGCCAGTGGTACCAACGGTAAATAATGGTGTCCCATTTTTTACCTCGAAACAATATGCAGCACTATTTGATAGCGGGGTTATTTCCTTTATCTTTACCCAAAGTTTGTTGTTTCGTTTAAACCAGACATCACCATAATTTTTTCGGTTTAATTGATAGATCAATACCGCATAATTTGGTGCACTCCCAAGTCGTCCTTTGCGTGTATCTTCATAGATGCTCGTTGTTGTCCCCATGGTTGCTGCAAGCATATTTAATGTTTCAATCATCTGAGGCGAAGAAGTGTAAATTCTATTTCTATTTCCACCATCTGTATCATAGTGACCAGAAAGGACGCCTTTTCTAAATTCTTTACTTGTCGTAAAAATCCTTGCTGTGTATTTCTTGTTTCTTTTAATTCCCTCAACGTAATCTTTGCATAAACCAACTGCTGCTTTAGAATGAACCTTGACGGTCGTTAATTTTGTTTTTTTATCAGAGGTAATTGTACAATGTGCTCCAAAATATCGTTCTGCTATTCTAGTGAGTTTTGTGATAATTGTTTTTTTATAATGATTTTCCAAAGAAAATACTACTGATGTATCACCATCAAAAGATCCATCTCCAGCATATGCTCCAACAAAATAACCTAATTCTTTTGTTCCTCCGGAACCATCATATGGCTGTAATGAATATGGAAGGTACATTCCTGGTCTGAGATCCTTGGCTTTTATGATATTTTCCTTGTTTTCAGTTTTGGTATTCATTACAAAGTTTAGATGATGAGTAGACATTCTTATCTCATGACCATTTTCTAGTTTGATTTTTATCATCTGTTGGTCATTCCATTTGTTAAATTTTCCTTTAATGAATTTCCCATCACTGTAGATTTCATATTCTTCTTGACTACTATTTCCTTCATAGATGTTTCTAATCATTGAATATTCAACGATTCTACCTCTTGAGGATTTTATTAAAACTTTTTCATCACCAGCAAGGGGACACATAGACCTTGCGTCATCTGGTTTCATGTCGCTGTTGATGAAGTTCGAGAAATAGGGAATCCCATATTTCGCGGTCATATCCCAGAGCGATGCGAGCCCATCGTTGTTCCAGTTGAAATCCTTCGTGATATTGTATGTTGGTATGGGGAAGGTGAAGGGCCGCCCTTTCGCGTCACCGTCATGCATGATTTCCGCGAACGCATGGTTGATCATGTCCATTTCTTCGGTGTATTCGCTGTAGTTATTGTCCGTGAGTTGACCACCGATGATTGCTGGCTCCTCAACCATATAACTAGGAACAGTGAGATCCATCGTGATATTGGTGAAGGGACTTTGAAACCCGACCCGGGTTGGGACGTTCATGTTGAAGAGGAACTTCTGCATCTCCTGTTTTACATTTTCGTAGGCGAGATTGTCTTTGGCGATGAAGGGGGCAAGCAAGGAATCGAAATTGGATAGCGCCTGTGCACCTGCCGCCTCGCCTTGAAGGGTGTAAAGATAGTTCACTATTTGCATCAGCGCGGTACTGAAATGTTTCGCAGGTTTGCTTTCAATCTTCCCAGCCACTCCCTTAAATCCCAGGAGGAGAAGGTCTTTGAGATCCCAGCCTACGCAGTATGCTCCGAGAGTCCCAAGGTCGTGAATATGATACTCTCCCTTTGTATGCGCTTCCCCGATTTCCGGTGGATAAATCTTATTGAGCCAGTAATGGGAGATGATGCTTTCCGTCGCGTAGACGTTTAAGCCTTGCAGCGAGTAGGCCATGTTGCTGTTCTCGTTGACCTTCCAGTCCAGCATGCTGAGGTAGTCATCGACGACGTCAATGTCTTTGAGCAACCCGCCGATCTCCCGCATGTCCTGGTGCTGTTTCCGGTAGAGGATGTATGCCTTTGCGGTCTTTGCATGTCCGTCCTCGATGAGGATTTTCTCTACGACATCCTGGACGTGTTCGACGGAGGGTATTTCGCCACGCTTGAGTTCCTTTTCTAGGATAGTAATGACCTTGTCGGTAAGCTCCGCTGCTTTTTTGTAGTCCTTTCCACCCACGGCCTGGGCGGCTTTCCAGATGGCTTCTGAGATCTTCACGGGGTTGAAATCAACGATTTTTCCGTCTCGTTTCTTTATCTTTCGTATCATTTTGTCTCTCTCCTTCTCCTTTTATTTTTCTGTCAGATTTTTAACCTCTTTTTCAAAGCTGGTGACGTCGGTGAATTGACGGTAGACCGAGGCGAACCTGATGTAGGCGACATGGTCGACTTCTTTGAGTGCATCCATGACGTATTCACCGATAAGTGAGGTTTCGATTTCCTCCTTTCCGACGCGCCTGATTTTTTCTTCGATACCGTCGATCATCTCCTCGATTTTTTCATGTTTTATCGGGCGTTTTTCAAGTGCCTTTTCCATACCGTTTCTGATCTTGCAGCGGTCGAATCGTTCGCGTCTGCCGTCTTTTTTTATGACGAACATGGGTGCCATTTCGATGTATTCGTAGGTCGTGAATCGCTTGTTGCAGCTGAGGCATTCTCGTCGTCGTCGGATGGATCCTCCGGTGTCGCGCGAGTCTGTGACCTTCGTGTCAATATGATTACAGTAGGGGCAATTCATCTCCCATCACCACCGATACAATATATAGTATAGCAAAAAAAAACTGCTACAAACTGTAGTATATTTCGATGGTTTTTAAGTCTTTTGATTTTTCCTAAAAAACATCTTTTTCTTCCGTCTTATTTATTAATCATTTTGACTGTGACGTGTTAGAGTGTGACGGTTTTTACATGCGTGATTGCGTACTGTACCAGCTCGTTGACATTCATTTTTTGTTCCTCCGCATGGATCTGCTCCAGACGCGCTTGCGTAGACGGCTTCAAGGGAACAGCCCCGCATGCTCCCGCCGGTGCTATCGAGAGGTCAAAGGTGCCAATCTTCCGTGCGATCTGAATCGTATCCTCCTTGTCAAATCCGATCAACGGCCGGAGAATCGGGATGCTGACCGCTTGCTCGACGACGCGGAGGTTCTTCAGAGTCTGTGAGGCGACCTGACCAAGAGAATCCCCCATGATGACTGCGTCTGCATTTTCTTTTTCTGCGATTGCTTCTGCGTAGCGCAGCATCATCCGCTTGCAGATGACACAGGTGTACTTCTTGTCACATCGTGTACTGTAGGTCTGAAGCGTCTGCCCATGAGGAACTAGGACCGCAGTGAGTTTCGAGGGAAGAAGGTTCTTGAGGTATTTTGCCAGTGCTACGAATTTTTCGATTTCACGATCATCGGTATACGGACGGTTGTCCGCATGAACCAAAATAATCTCCTCTGCATACTTCGAAAGCAAGTAGGTAGCTACCGGGGAATCAATCCCACTTGAGACCAGTGAGACAAGTCTCATAGCGTCTCCTCATCAACATAGTCAAGATACTCCTTCAGCCCACCAACCGGGGGAAACACCAGAATCTCCGGGACCTCATAGGGGTGCAGGGAACGGATCTTCTGAATGACATTCTGCACGTTCCGATCAGAGGTTTTCACAAGAAGCACACATTCACTTGCCTCCTCGATTTTCCCTTGCCACCGATAAATCGATTCTATTTTTGGCAGGATATGGACGCAGGCGACGAGTTTTTCTTTCACTAGAGCACGTGCGATCGTCTTTGCAGACTCAAGGGTATCGGTCGTAGAATAAAGAACAGAGACCATGAAAAAACCAATAGGTGAAATGATTTTAAGGGTTTGCCTACAAACGATACGGCTTCATACCAAGAGCACGTGCTACTTGTGAAATCTCTTGAGAAGACCCGGAGAACAAGTGACTTTCACAAGCGCAATCACTGCACCCGAACCCAGGGATGTTATCAAAAAACCTCTGGAAAGCTTGTGCGATGGTGCATTCCTCTTTTTCCGTATTTTCCTTATAGAAAATGGTGACAACCTCTGTAGAAGGACGAAGATAATCAATATGCCAATGCGTCTTCTTCTCTGATCGAAGATGTCGCCGAATCCGTTGGTCCAGCCCCTGTAACGCTGACCCAACATAGACGTAATATCCTTTCTTAAAACCAAATATTCCCCGTTTCCCAACCGCAATCAAAGCGTCTTTGTCAAGCCTCATGACAAGCAGATACGTCCCCTTCATCAGCACGAGTATGTGCATAGGTTCTTATAACACCGATTCTGTTTCCTCCTCTGATGGTACCTCATAACCCACAGTTTATCTCCATTGACTCGCTTGCCTCGGCTCGAAAAGAAATCCAAAACATTGGTAGCGACCCGAAAAGCTTTGATATCATGGTCCCTAAAGCAGTCTTCAAAGTCATCAGACTTGACCAGGTAGTGCTGCAGGATGCCATTATCATCAAACAGGACATGCTTTCAGTTGGAGGCGAAGTCGCTATCCCTCGTGAAGCCTTTGAGCTGAAAAAAAACCCAGGGCAGATCCTTCTGATGGGGACCGTTGCCCAGCTTCGAGCGCTTGTCGAAAAGCTGCAGCGTCACTACCCCCGGATCCAGGAGATTGCCGGGGAGCTTTCTGTTTTATTAGAAAAGGTCTCGTAACAAAACCGCCCCAAAAAAGACATTAACTCATAGATGATTCTAGGTCAGAAGCCTTATGGAAAATCCTGTCTGTCCCCTTGATTTCCGTTATGGAAGAAAAGAAATAAAAGACGTCTTTGGCGAGACCAGTAAACTCCAATACCTTCTGGATGTCGAGGCAGCCCTTGCTCGTGCACATGCCGCTGTCGGCAACATCTCAAAGAAGTCTGCTGAGGAGATTTCAAAGAAAGCCTCTGTGAAATACGTCACGGTGAAACGGGTCAACGAAATCGAAAGAGAAACCAGACATGACATCATGGCGGTCACCAAAGCACTCAGCGAGATCTGTAAAGGAGACGCAGGGAAATATGTTCATCTCGGTGCCACGAGCTATGACATCGTTGATACCGCAAACGCCTTGCAGTTCGCAGCAGCAACCGACCTGCTCAAAGCCCAGGTCCGGGAGCTGCGGGTGTCCCTGGTCGGTCTTGCGAAGGAATATAAAAACACGATCATGGCTGGTCGGACCCATGGGCAGTATTCCATTCCTATCACCTTCGGTCTGAAGATGGCGGTCTACGCAATGGAAGTGGACCGGCATCTCGAAAGGCTGCATGAATGTAAATCACGCTTGCTCGTCGGGAAGATGTCTGGCGCCGTCGGCTCAGGCGCAGCTATGGGGAAACATGCGTTGAAGATCCAGGAGCTGGTGATGGCGGACCTGAAACTCGGGACCGAGGAGGCAGCAACCCAGATCGTGGGTCGAGACCGTTACATCGAACTTCTCTCCGTCCTTGGCAATATCTGCAGCAGTATGGAGAAGTTCGCAACAGAGATCCGTAACCTGCAGCGAAGCGAAATCGGTGAGGTCTCCGAAGCATTCGAGTCGAAAAAACAGGTCGGCTCCTCCACGATGCCTCAGAAGCGAAACCCGATCCTCTGTGAACAGATCTGTGGTCTGGCCCGGGTCGTGCGAAGCTTCATCATCCCCGCTTATGAGAACGCGATCCAATGGCATGAACGAGACCTTTGTAACTCCTCCTCAGAACGATTCATCCTTCCTCATTCACTGATTATGACGGACTGGATCGTGTTCCAGATGAACAAGGTATTCAAGAGCCTGCAGGTGTACCCTGAACGGATGCGGGAGAACCTGGAGAACTCAAAAGGACTGCCGATGGCTGAGGCGGTCATGACACGACTCGTTGAGAAAGGAATGGGACGAGGGGACGCCCATGAACTGGTCAGAACCTGTTCGCTGAAGGCAGCAGGTGAGAACAAACAGCTCCTCACCGTCCTGCTTGAGAACCCGAAGGTCGGAAAACTGCTGAAGAAAAAGGAACTTGAGGAGGTCATGAACCCACGGAACTATCTTGGTGTCTCTGACAAAATCGTCGATCAGGTGGTAAAGAAACTCACGCGATAAAAAGAAGGGAAAGATCATGGAGAGACTCGAAAGACTGACAGGAAACACAGAAGAAGTCGTCACAATCGAAGAACTCAGGACCGTTCTTCAGAAACCACAGCCGAAAGCCTACATCGGCTTTGAGCCTTCCGGGGTGGTGCATCTCGGATGGAAGATCTGCACAAACAAGATTAAGGACTTTCTCGCGTGTGGGTTTGATTTCACGGTGCTGCTCGCTGATTGGCATGCGTACATCAACGATAAACTCGGAGGGGACCTTGAAAAGATTAAACTCTGCGGCAGATACATGCAGGATTGTTTTGCGGCGATGGGGGTGGACATCAGCAAGGTACGCTTCGTGTATGCCAGCGACTATGTCAACGATGCCCGTTACTGGGAGCTGGTGCTGAAAACCTCCAAAGCAACCTCGGTTGCCCGTGTGAAACGAGCCATGGATATCATGGGACGCGAGGAGGAAGAAGCAGAAAAGGACCTCTCAAAGCTCTTCTATCCAGCGATGCAGGTCTCCGATATCTTCTACCTACAACTGGATGTCGCCTATGGAGGGACAGACCAGCGTCATGCTCATATGCTTGCCCGGGACGTCGCAAAAAAGATAGGGAAGGCTCCCCCGGTGGCGATTCATACGCCGTTATTAACCAGTCTGCAAGCGGGTGGGCGGATGAACCCCATCGAAGCAAAGATGAGCAAAAGCAAACCAGAGACGATGATCTCGATCCATGACACCCCAGATGACGTAAAAAAGAAACTAAGCAAAGCCTACTGCCCTGAGAAACAGACCCAGGGAAACCCGGTCCTGGAGATCTGCAAGTTCGTCATCTTCCCAGACCTCGAAGGAAAACCGTTCCAAATCCAACGCCCTGAGAAGTTCGGGGGAAACCTTGAGTTTATCACCTATCACGCGCTTGCAGAGGCCTTTGAAGCCGGACTCCATCCACTGGATCTGAAGAACGCGACAGCGGATCATATCAACAAGATCCTTGCACCAGTGCATCTCTTCTTTGAGAAACACCCTGAGAACATACAGAAGATGAAAGACGCAGGGATTCTCTCATAACTACTGTTCTCTCTGCGGTGTGAAAAATATATTTAAAAGACATTCTTAGTTTACACAAAGATAATGATCCTGCAAGACGCCGGCCTCATCGGTCTTTTCCTCATCCTTATTGGAAGTATCCTTTTTATCGTTGGAGTCTATTTCCAGAGAAAGAAACGCCTGATCGCAGATACCCCGACATCCAAGATCCGGTCCCTTGCCATGGGACTTGTCGAAATCTTCGGACAGGTCATACCAGTGAAGAACAACGTCTTCAAAAGCCCATTCACAGATAACGACTGCGTGTATTATCGATACATCATCGAGGAATACAAAAGCAGCGGGAAAAACTCCCATTGGATCACGATAAAGAAAGAAGAGCAACGGACGGTTTTTTATCTCAAAGATGAGACCGGGATGGTCCTGGTTGACCCGACAGGCGCCCGGATTGATGCAAAAAAGGATTTCGAATTCCAATCAAGCCTAGGAAAGGACCCCCCGGAACAGGTCATCAGGTTCCTTGCTGCACATCATCTCAGCCATGAGGGGTTCCTGGGTCTGAATAAGACCATGCGATACCAGGAGACGATCATCGCCCCGAACGACAGCGTATACATCATGGGCACCGCAGGTGCAAACCCGCAGAAGAAAGAAGGAAACACAAACCACGTCGAGTCCATCATGATACAAAAAGGCGCTATTGAGAAACACTACCTCATCTCAGATAAACCTGAAAAACAGATCCTGACGCAGCTGACCTTAGCAACCTACGCGACAGCAGGATGCGGGATAACATTCATTATCATCGGAGTAATACTGTGTTTCCAACTCATCTAAACCAGAGGAAATAAAAAATAAGGAGAGAGAAAAAATGGAGTTGTTTGGAATTATCCTGCTTGTGATCGGGGTGGTCTGCCTCGTTGTACTCATCTCCCTGCTTTTGATGTACAACAGCCTTGTTCGCCTCAAGAACAATATTAAGAAATCATGGGCAAACATCGATGTACTCCTCAAACAACGCTCCGATGAGCTGCCAAACCTCATCGCAAGCGTAAAAGGATACATGGACCATGAACGCAGCACCCTGGAGGCGCTGACAAAAGCACGAACCGACCTGCTGCAGGCATCAACGCTTACAAAAAAAGCAGTCGCAGACAACCGGATAACCCAGGCTTTGAAGACTATTTTTGCTGTCGCGGAAAACTATCCGACCCTTAAGGCAAACGAAAACTTCCTCAAACTGCAGACCCGAATCACCACCCTTGAAAACGAGCTGGCGGACCGACGGGAGTTTTATAACGACAGCGTCAACCTCTACAACATCCGCATCCATTCCATCCCTGATGTCATTGTCGCACGGATGATGAATTTTACCGATGAAGAATTCTTCAAAGCAACCGATGAAGACAAAACTGTTGTCAAAGTCAAAATTTAAAAAGAAAAAAAAAAAATGAAAAGAGGTATTTACCGGCCTTCGTTACAGGGTTCGTAGGGGTTGAATGCAGGATCGCCGAACAGGATGTACTCCTGGAAACTGACGTATTTTGACTCCATCATCGGACTGAGACCTTTAGATGCAGTCGTTTTAAATAAATCAACATTCCCGTTTCGTGCCATCTCGATATCTGACAGGCTGCTTCCCGTGTAAATGTTCAACGGTGGAGACCACCATAGCAACCAGTCCGCATCCGCCTTCAGGTAATTGTTTTTGGCGTTACGCAAGGCCATACCCACGCTGCTGTTGAATTTCATGAGATCCATGCAAAGGTCTTCGTAGATCTTCTCCCCGAAATGTGCATCCGGGAAGATCCCCCGCCTCCATTCGCCTTTGGCTTTGATGTATTTCATATACGTTTGCAGTGGAAAATCATATTTCCTGGTCTTTGGCTCAAGATACCCACCTCCAATGTTTGACCCGGTCGGTGATGCAATAAGAGATGCTACTCCCGCATGTAATATTGATTGCCCAATGTTGGCTCTTGCATACATCCCATCAAGTTTCCCACAGATGCAGCTTTCAAGCCACATAAATGACGGGCCAAGCTTCATGTTTGACACCGTCCTTGTGTTGTATTCACCGGCAGAGCTAAGGTCCCCTCCAGGTCCGATAAAACCACCCGCTATCGGTATCATCGTCTGTATCAGCAATGATTTCACCAGCGGACCACCAAGTCCTGCTGCCACGATATCGTTCCCACCGACACCAAAGAGGAACTGGTTCCCATGCCCGTTGACGAACAAATAATTACTCGTCTCAAAGATAGTCCCACCTTTTACAAACCCCTCGCCAGCGAGTCTGCGCACCTGCGATTTATGGAACAAGAGTCGGTTGAGGAGGTTATTGCTTTTAATCTTCTGTAAGGTTTCCTCACTAAGCCCTTTTGCCATACCCTCCTCATACAGGGCTCCTTGTAAATTGAAACCTAATGGTTCAACGACATCATGGATCGCCCGTTCATAGGTCATCTCAGCATACCCGGTGAATGCTTTCATCGGTTCCCCCCGTTTAATCACATTTAACAAGTCACCAAAGAATGCGTATCGTAGCAATGGTTTTTGGAAATCCTGCCCCCCGCCGATGAGAAGACCAAAGTTATCCTTCCAGGTATCCAGGTTGTTGGAAAGCTCGTTGTAGAACACGCTTCGGAGTATCAATGCGTTTGCATCCTGAGCATCCCAGCCGGTGACCCGACCGACGATGTTTTCGATGAAGGGATATTTCTCGTCATGCTCACTGTAAACATCATTGGCAATGTTATTCCAGTCATAGCGGATCGGGTCGATATTCCCATACAGGACATCACTAGGGGTCCCACCACCGTTGTAGTAGGTGGTGTCATCAACACCATCTCCATCGATGTCCCCGATTGGTTCTACATGGTTCTGATAGTAGTAATTCGGTAAGACCGTCGCATCACCCACCAACGCGATGTACACCGGGTTTTTCGCGTAATAATCCCGTAATGTCTTGATATCGCGGTCATCGTTTATGCTGATATTCGCAAGATGCGCAAGGAGCGCATTGAGCGGGTCATGGATCTTATCGAAGAAATGTCTATTTGAAATCGGAACAAGTTTTGGGTTTTTCCCACCCACATACAGACCAGGGCAGGTCTCCCCGGCATCAGTGATTTTATCATCATCAGCGGTGAACGCGAACTCTGGTTTTCCATACAGAACCCCCTGATGATACGCAGTCAGATATGGGGCAACAGAGGAAAGACCGGGCATCATGGGATACAACGGGTCTTCGAGTTTTTCAACTACGACTCGTGCTGAGACAGTCCCTTCTTTTTTTATCAACCAGCTCCCGCTTGTGATAATGTTATATTCAACCCCTTCTCTGCCGTATACGACTGATTCAGAATAGACAACGTCCTTGATGATGTTGCCACTCGCATCCCGTTCTGCGATACCGCCAGCATTGGTCCCCCCGGGGTTGACCTCAAATTTTGAAAGCCCTGCTGGAACACCTTCAATATTCGGGCCCATGAAGAAGGAGACCCGATCACCCATGTCGTCACAGTTCTCTGCATCATGGTTTATTCCTTCGAATTTTATCAACGCATATTTGTAATCCTCCGGGATGGTGAACGGCCAGACGACTGTGCCTTTCCCGCTTAACGAACTAAGAAGGGTGCCGACAAGCTGGCTCATGGAGCTTGATTTTATTGTTGTCGGTCCAAAGGTGTATTCTTTACTGTCCAATACCTTCGGTGGCCAGGCATCGACCGGATTGGTCAAGGTAATGTAATTGACGTGTTGTTTGAGTTTCTGTTCGACAACGATGATTGCGGCATTCACGATTTCCTCAGGGTTATTGAATTTCACAAAAGAACCAAATCCTGTGAGATTCTCACCACAGATAATGGTCTTTTTCACCCCGAGGTCGTTGAGGACGCTTGTAACCTCAGAGTCCATTGTATCGGTGACAATCACAGGTATCCGCAGATAGGAGGCTAGTGGTGTCGCCAGCACCCCAAGGTTGTATCCTTGTTCGGTGTGTTCTATCAGTAAGGCGGCCTCACTGCTATCCCAGTAGTTTTTCGCAATCCTTAGAGAAGCGGCTTTTACTGATTCAGTCTCCCTGATTGTTTCACTTTCTTTGCTTCGCTTCAATTGGCTCTGAAGCCGTGTAATAGCGGTTGAGGGTTTCTCAAAATCCATTACATAGAGTGGTATGACTGATTGCTGTGCGTTTTCATCATAATTAATGGCTAGGGGAGTTGCAATCAAGGCATAGAACGGGCTGTTGTCTGAGACGGTGATGGAACCAGGGATCTCCCGTAAGTCACCAGTGATGTCAAGGAAATCATCTGTATCGATAGATTGTGCTTCTGCTTGATCAGGGACCCAATAGTAGATACCGATTGCTGCGAACACGATGACAGCTACGCCTGCTACGACGATTAATTTGTCATTTTTCATCATGGAAATAATCCTCCGTGAAGGATAATAATACCTGTCTCTGTATATTTCGAACTTTCTATATAATATTTCCTATTATATATATGATAGGTATTATGCATATTTAACTTTTTTTGAATGAATACTTTTAAGAAGGAGACGGTTATTACTGCCAAAAAAGGAGAAAAAACAGTATGCCCGGTGAAGAGCTCTCCCCTCAACTGCAGGATCAGATCAACAGACTCCAACAAGCACGAACTCAGTTGCAGATGATCGCACAACAAAGACAACAGGTTGAAATCCAACTGAAAGAGACAGAAGAAGCCTTAAAGGAAATCGAGTCTCTCACCGAGAAGACACCGATTTACAAAAGCATCGGAGCGCTCCTTATCAAAACCAAGGGGAAAAGCGACATTACCAAAGAGCTTACATCCACAAAAGAATCACTTGAACTGCGAAAAACCACCTTGGATAAGCAAGAGGGGCGAAGCAGGGAGAAACTTACAGAGTTGCAAAGCAAAGTGGAAAACGCCTTAAAGGTCGCTGGTGGAGCAGGAAACCTCAATGGGTAAAAAACATTTTTTTTCAGCTCACAGTGATTTTAAAACAGGCTTTTTGTGTAAAATTTTCCTTATCATCGGATGTATCCTGTTTATTGTTTATGCGGTGGAAGCAGGCGTACATCCCCTTCAACTCAACGAAGATACAGTTGGCACCATCCTTGCTTTTTCCATTCTTTTCCTGGGTCTAGGGTTGATTTCGTATTTCTTCTCCTGCCAATTCGCAAAGCTTTCCAAGATAGCAGAGGAAATCGAAAATGACGAATCACTCCTAGAGGAAGATGAAGAGACGAAAAAACAACCATGACCTATAAGTTATTTCCCGAACCGTCGCTTCCTCTGTTGATACGCACGAATCGCTTGCAAAAAATCCCTTTTTTGGAACGCTGGCCAGTACACATCTGAGAAATACAGCTCAGCATACGCAAGCTGCCATAACAGAAAGTTCGAGATACGTTCCTCTCCTGAGGTCCGAAGGATAAGGTCTGGATCAGGTAACCCCCGGGTGTACAGATAGGACGAGACCGTGTCTGTCGAGATGTTCTTCACCTTCAGCTTCCCTTTCTTTATGTCACTGCCCATCTGTTGCATCGCATGGATGATCTCCTC
>CAYXPY010000024.1:13966-16967 GCA_964467345.1 uncultured Thermoplasmatales archaeon
TCCTCAAGTTTCTCCCGTCCAAAGATATGACCTGCTTCCCAGGAGAGCCCCAGTTCCTTTGCAAACCGTCGGTTCCCATCCATGATAATGGCAATATGCTTTGGGAGTGGATACCGTTTTATCTCCTCTAGGAGTTTATCATCAAGGAAATCATTCACGATGCGTGACACAGATCGATACAGTGAGGAACGGTAAAACGCGGCAAGTACTCGCTTTCCGGTGAGGCTACGGATGACGTATTTTTCCCAGTCGTTAAAAGTCTTGCCTGCAAGTGTCCTAAGCGATGGTTTCTGAGAACTGATGGTCCTGCCTCCAGGAGGAGAAATATTGTTGCTATTATATAGATTTACTGTTTCCCTTCATATCATAAAACACTTTTGCTTGATACGTTCCTATTGGTTTCTAACGAGGTAAGCTGGCGTCGTCTCCTTTTAGATCGTATCCCGCCTGGTGGCCTTGGCAATCTCGTCAGCGGTCTTTTCGATTTCCTTTTGGTATTGGGCTGGGTCCTCAAGTGCCCTGATGGTGTCCCTTAGCTCCTGTCGCTCTGTGTTGGAGAGCCCTTTATTCTCAAGAACCTGTCGGAGGAGCGGAAGTGCATCTGCTCGTTGTTGTTTGACAAAGTTATAGGTAAAATCCTCAATATGGAACCATCCTTTATAATGGGATGGTCTGCTGATGAAATCCGTGGTTATTTTGACCATGAACTCATAGGGGGTAGGTCCGATGATGCCGGTCAGTGCGCCCACCAGATAGAAGTTGTATTGTTTGTTCTCAAAAAGCTCCTCAAGGCGTTCCATGAGAGGGACGATGGCTGAATCTCCGATGTCCTGCAGTGCAAACATTGCCTCCTCGTTTGCCATGGAATCATCAGATTCTTTTTTTAAAAAAGCAAGAAGCGCAGGTACTGCTGAGGGATCCTTTGTCTCACGAATGATGGTCAATGCAAAAAAACAGCTCCAGGTAAACTCTGTTTGAAGAAGCGGAAGAAGCTCAGTGGTAGCCTCAGCCCCAAACCGGATCAGGTCTTGAATCGCCTCATGGGCATAGGTTTTAACCTCATCTTCGTCCTTGTTGTAAAACTCCTCGGTGTCGAGTGATTTGAGCAACTCGATATGTCTACTGAGCATCTCTACCTGGTTTTGCATGCTACCCCTCACAGGTGTAAAGGATTTCTCGTTACTTAAAGATTTGTTCAGAAAAAAATAAGGTTTTTCTCATCAAGTATTGCTTGGTTGTTTCTCTTTTACAAAGAACAAAAGTAACAAAAAGGAAACGACCGTCAGTCCAAGAGAAAGATAAAAGGGTGCCTCGATACTCATGGTATCCCACAGGACTCCGGCGATCAGTGATGCAGGGAACGCACACAGACCAATCACCATTTGGTACCCACCTAGGCTGCTTGCCCGGTACTCCGATGGGGCAAGCTCTGCGACCAATGTCTTTTGCACAGGTTCAAGGGCAGCTCGATGCAACCCATAGAGGACAAAGGTAAAGATGATGAGCCAATAGCTTTGTAAGAAGATGAAGATGAGGCAGACACCCGCCCAGAACACATAGGCGACCAGCAGGACCTTTTTGCGTCCAACCTTATCAGCAAGCCTTCCGAAAGGATAGGAGAACACCGCAGCAAAAATCGTAAACACCAGGTAGAGAACCGGAACAAAAATCACTTCAAAACCGAACTGTTTCGCATAGATCAATAAGAACGAATAGCTAAACGACCCGAGGGCGAATATCGCGCTGAGCAACAGAAAAACCTTAAAATTGCTATTTAAATCCTTGAAGGACAGACCTTTGAAGATCTTTTTTGTTTCTAGTTTTCGTTCTTTAATCAACAGGATGACAAGAAGCGCTCCGATAAGAGATGGTATCGCAGCAAAGAAGAATAACTCACGGTATCCGATGTTCAACAGCCAGAAACAGACGATGCAAAACACGATACCGAAGACCGCCCCTAGGTTGTCCATTGCTCGCAGTAACCCAAAGTTCCTGCCTCGATTCTGATCTGTTGACGCATCAGCGATGATCGCGTCTCGTGGCGCCCCTCGCATCTTACCTGCGCGGTCAAGGATCCGAAAGGGGATGATATGTTCCCAGAGTGATGAGAATGCGTATCCGATTCTTGAGGTCGCTCCAAAGACATACCCGGTCCAGACAAAGACTTTCCGGCGACGGATTTTATCTGAGATATACCCTGATATGGCTTGGGAAATCGAGACAAGGGCGTCCCCAAGTCCATCGATCAGACCAAGGATCGCCATATTAGCACCAAGCACCGTTGTGAGAAACAACGGCCAGATAGGATAGATAATATCTGAACCGAAGTCATTGAGAAACGAGGCGGCAGCAAAGGTGCGAACTGTTTTTTTGTTTTCTTTTTCTTCCATGAGCGACTCTCTGGGTCTCCTGCGGTAATATGTTTCTGTGTTTTCAGAGTTTCTGTCCATAGGAGGTAAGAGCTTTTAAGCAAAAGACGATTACCGATATCGATTCGTATGGCAGCTGTCGAAGTGAAAAACCTGGTAAAACGATATGGATCCATGGATGCTGTAAAGGGAATTACCTTTTCAATAGACGAAGGAGAGATCTTCGGTCTCATCGGACCAAATGGGGCAGGAAAGACAACGACCCTTCGAGTGTTATCGACATTGCTATCTGTCAACGGGGGCTCTGTCACCATTCTTGGATATGACCTTGAAAAACAGGCAGCGGAGGTCAGAAAACACATCAGCTATCTCCCGGAGGATGCCGGGGCATACAAGAATCTTACAGGACGAGCATATCTTCAGTTCATCGCTAATTTCTTTGACCCCAAAGAGGTGCCAGCGATGGTACAAAAAGGAATTCAGATCACAGACCTTGGCGCACGCATTGATGACCGCGTGGATACCTACAGTAAGGGGATGATGCGAAGATTGCTTGTCGCAAGGGC
This sequence comes from uncultured Thermoplasmatales archaeon, assembly GCA_964467345.1. Classification (GTDB taxonomy): domain Archaea; phylum Thermoplasmatota; class E2; order DHVEG-1; family DHVEG-1; genus SM1-50. The sequence continues at coordinate 16,902 of CAYXPY010000024.1, forward strand.
TTTAATGACAAACCCAAAGCTAGCTATCCTTGATGAGCCGACCTCAGGTCTCGATGTCATCAACGC
>CAYXPY010000024.1:17067-29851 GCA_964467345.1 uncultured Thermoplasmatales archaeon
ATCATCATGGTCGCCTTGATTTTTGCCACCATGGGAACCAGCTTATCAGGTCTCCAAGAACAAGCATTAGAACCACCTGTTATCGGAGTCATTGTTGAGGATGACACTACGTATAGCACCATGGCATCAACTATCCTAAAAACGAATGCTAAATCAGTCTATAACTCGACATCAACGGAAGATCTCCAGGAAGGACTAGAGGTCGTGAAGCAACATGATGGTGTGGCTGTTGTAATCATCCCCAGGAATTTCACCAACCAGATTCTGCAAGAAAAACAAGGAACATTTGAAGTGCACTGGATCATGAAAGGCACTGGTCTTATGGATTCCATTTCATCAGGATCACTTGAGTCGTTGCTCACCTACATCAACACCAACATATCAAAAGAACTCATTAAACAAAACACCACGGTGAACGCCTCGTTTGTCCTATCACCAACAAAACGACTTGAAACAACCTCCTATAAGAACCATGAGTTCGTTGGATTGTCCCCCAACACGATATCAGGGATGCTCGCATCCCAATCGATGCTCATACCAATCGTCATGATGATGATCATCATTATGGCAGGTGGTATCGTGATTACCTCCATGGCGCTGGAAAAGGAGAATAAAACACTGGAGACATTGCTGACATTGCCGGTGAAACGAACCAGTATCGTGAGTGGGAAAATCATCGCGGCAGCGGTCATCGGACTACTTCTTGCGATAATCTACATGATCGGGATGCAGTTCTATTTCCAGGGGTTTACGTTTTCGGTCGGGGTCAACCTAGCTACCTATGGCCTTGTACTGAACACGGTTGATTTTATCTGGATAGGCGTCTCACTGTTCCTTGCACTCATCGCAGGACTTTCACTCTGCATGCTTCTAGGGACTTTTGCGAAGAACTACAAAAGTGCACAAACCCTGACATTCCCGATTACCATGCTTGCGTTGATCCCGATGTTTATTACGATGTTTGCTGATTTTGATACACTGCCGATGGCACTAAAGGTGCTGACGTTTGCCATCCCGTTCTCCCATCCGATGATGGCATCACGTGCCTTGCTCTTTGATGATTATTTGCTTGTTGCCGGTGGTATCGTCTATGTCGGTATCTTCGCGGCGATCACCATCAGCATCGTCGTATGGGTGTTCAAAACAGACCGGCTTCTCACCGGAACGACGAAATTCAAGTGGCTCAAAGTACTAAAACGACGACGGTTCTAATTGCATTTTTCCCCTATTTTTACGTGAATAAAGATTATATATATGTTATGTATTAGCATAACACGGTGATAGTCGGGTGAAACACCCAATTATAACACTTCTCATCTGTGGGTTATTCTTCATCATAAACTGCACCATCACCACCTCAAATGAAACACACACAGGAATAGTCACCACAGAACCACCAAGGACTTCTAATGGCTGGATTGAGACCATTTCAAATATTACCATTGTTCATATCAAAGGAAGTTTTTACGAGATGGGATATCAATACGGCTCTCTCCTCCATGATGATATCATCAGAAACCTCCGCGGACTTGTTACACTTCTTGATTTTTTTAATGTCACCGTCGATGACTGTAAAGCACTATGGGAAATCCAAAAAAATTACATCCGTCAAGAATCCATCGATTACATCCAAGGCACCGCTGATGCCTTGAATCTCGAACTAGAAGAGTATGCATTCATGTGGGTCTTTGAAGGGATCTTCTACAGTTTATGCACCAGTTATGCCGCCTGGGGTTCAGCAACACAGAACCAAGAGCTCATCCATGTAAGGAGCATGGATGGCCCATGGATTCTCTACGACCCTGAAACCCACGAGGCGATACAAGATTATCCAGTGCTTGTTGTCGCAGATCCAGACCAAGGACATGCATTCCTCTACCCCACCTATGCAGGATACGTCGCGGAGGATGGATTCAACGACCAAGGCATATCAATCTGCAGCATCTGGTCACCGAATTATTATGACCGGACCGTCAATGGTGCACCAATGGGAATCCGTACATTAGAGGTTCTGTACGGTGCGTCAACAGCAGAGGAAGCTATCGATATCATTACAGAAAATGAAACATTCGGATATAATTTCATTGTCTGCGATGGAAAACAACCTGAAGGCTATGCAGTGGAAAGCACTGCGAACCATACCTATATAGGAACATGGAACGACCCCTCTGAATCAAACAAGCCATTCTGGAAGATTCACTCGGTCGTACGAAGGACAAACTGTTTTCTCAATAGAACATTAGCATCATTACAACGAGAAATCTACAACCCACGAGATTTCCGCTACGTATTCAACCTGATACCAAACTATGGATGGTTTTCAATCTGGTCCCGTTTTAAGGCAGTAAGTAACGGAATCGAAAAATCGTGGGGTACGCTAGACCTCGAGAACTCCCTTCAAATACTCAGAAAGGTGTACAGAGGGGGATATACCTTCTTTTGGTCTCTGATCTGCAAGAAACAAGGAGACATCGAGACATGGTGGCAATGGTCGATATCTCCAAAAACAGGGGATATGTTGATTTCGTATGCGACATCAACTCACTATGCGTTTCGCAATCCCTATGCATCTTTCAACTTATACGAACTCCTTGATTCTCAACCGAAATAATTCAATAAAAAAACAATCTTTTGTTTGTGAAAAGACATTATGAGCAAACCTTTTTATAGGCCACAAGCTACTGTTTTTCTAAGGGGATATATCATGAAGAATCACATTCATCAGAAAAAAACACGAATTTGGGAAAAAATGACCAGCTGGAAGGGAATCTGGTTCCATATCGCTGGGATTATCGCTATCATTTGGTTTTTGATCCGTGTGGTCCCAAAACCACAACGAGCGCAATACCCATGCCAACAAGTCGCCCTGTCCCTGTCACTTGGCTATATCGCATTCTGGGGTGTTTTACTTACAGGTCTTGTCGTTTGGCTACGGTTTGCAAAAACAAAATTCGCAAAAACAATACCAACGATTTGTACAGCATTCGTTATCCTCATCACTATCACTAGTGCCGTGTTTGCCACCAATTATTTCCAAGGGGAGCAACCTGCTGGCGCCTCCTGGGATCCTATCCCAAAACAACCTATGGGTAATGGGGTTGGAGTTAACCCTGGCCGAGTCGTCTGGGTATGGAATCCAAACGCAACAGAAGAAACACTCTCAGGTTACTGGTGGGAACAGGAGAACAACAACCAAGAAGTCATCGATCAGATGTTTTCAATCGGCATTCAAGACCTCACAGGAGCAACAACCGACTCTGAGGCATGGGAGGCTCTTTTCTCCTATTTCAATGAGGCCCATGGAAATGGTGCTGTGAGCTATCAACCCGGTGAAAAAATCGCAATCAAAGTGAATTTAAACAACGCACTTGGGGGTATTGGAGATCCCTACGTCAAAGAGGATAACGACCGGGATGCAAGCCCCTATGTGGTCAAAGCACTGTTACGTCAGTTTGTCAATGTTGTCGGTATCTCCCAAGACGACATCACTGTCTTTGACGCCTCACGACCGATAACGAACTCGGTCTATAACCGTATCTACTATGAGACCTATCCAGCAGATCCATTAATCCCAGAGTTTGCCTCTGTTCATTATGTTGACTCCCTTGGTTTAGCCGAAGGCCGTGAACAAGTCATCCCCAGCTCGGAGACCATGCATTTCTCAGATGGAGTTGTTCGGACGCTGCCAACCTGTGTCGTTGATGCGAAGTACCTCATCAATATTCCTTTACTCAAGAGACATCCGATCAACACCGGGGTGACCTTATCAGGGAAGAATTTCTTTGGGTCGTTCATCGAGCCTGTCGCCGACATCCACCCCTATCACATTTCTGGGTTGACCATGGGTAATGCTGCCCCACAAGTCGATTTGTTCGCCTATGAGCACCTCGGGGGAAAAACACTCCTGTTCCTTGGTGATGGAACCTTCGGGACCAAGGTGGACCATAAAACGATAGCAAAATTCTTGATGTATCCCTTTAATGATGATTGGACGAACTCCTTGTTCTTCTCACAAGACCCGGTGGCCCTTGACTCAGTGATGTATGACTTCCTGCTCACTGAAGGAACCAACCCTATCGAAGGATCGCAGAACTATCTTCATCAAGCCGCGGTTCCTCCTCCAAATGTCTATGACCCGGAAAACGATGGAATCTACCTTTCAGCAAGCATTGGGGTCCATGAGCATTGGGACCGGACCGTGGATATCTTCTCCTCAGAAAGGTATGTCGGCCTCTCAGGCAACGGGATTGACTATCGCACATCTGGCGAGGAGTTTGTCCGCCCGGGCGTTGTCTTTAATTCTCCTTTGGAAAAACATCTGTATTTCTTTGGAAAGGATCTCGGGGCGTTCCCGTTCACGTTCATTATCGGTAAAATCGATGTGGAAGTACAGGTCAATGGAATCGAAGGAACAGTTGAAAAAATCGAATTCTACAAGGATGACACTCTGCAGTTTACCGATACTGAGTCCCCCTATATATGGACATGGAATAAACTTTCATTGTTCAGTCATAGAATAAAGATCATCGCCTATTACGATGCAGTCAACACGACAAGCAATGAGATAAAGGTCTGGAAATTACTCTAAACGTAAGGGAAATATCGGCTGATTGAGGACGTCTCTTGAACTATCTCTAATTAGAAGATAGATTCTTCTTTTTCATTTTTTCCAAGAATTTTATGATAACGTATAAAAAAACAGTGAGAACACTCCATAACAATAATGCAATAATCAGAAGACCCCATAAGGCAATATTTGGGAGTTTTGAACTTATAAAAGTATATGAGGCATTACCTGATAAAATCTGGGGAAGACATCCCCACGAATCAAGTGATGGTTGAATAAATAAGACTGAGACAATTAAAGCAAAAATCCAGATGATAATCACAGAAACGAACATAGCATATGAAAGAATTTTATAATCTATCTTCATACGGCATTAAACTGACTCCAACTATATCAATTTGAGAGAAAAAATACTTTTTAAATTTTAAAAAAAAATGAAAAGTAAGTGGAGAGCGGACGTGGCGGCAGTCGAACATGTTAGGTAATGCAGGAAAGGAATGTAAAAAGAATATTTCTTTATCATTTATTCAATTCACTTAATCGTTTTTGTAGTTCATTGAAGACCATTTGTTTTTTCTTTGTATTTAGGTGAAAGAGAGTTTTTGATATCATTGCTGTTGATATCGTAAAGATGTAATTCAATTTTATGACGCTATCTTTTTTTATTCCGTCTTCTTTTGAGAGAGGAATCCCTTTCATTTTTGTATTGCTTGTTATACCTGCAACAACAATGTTGTCAAGTTCTTCGAATAAGACGAGTGCCGGTCTTTTTTTTATTTCGAATGTGTCGGTGAATTGAACTTGTGCAAGGACGATGTCACCGGATCTAAGCGTCATTCCACGCCTCGTCTTCCGTATTGTCCCATAATTCTTTCATCTTGGGTTGCTGTATTTTATGTAAGAATTCATCATACTGATTTCTCTTCTTTAGATTTTTGATAATTTCGATCATATGTGAAATTAATTCATTATACGTTTGCCTCGGATATTCTTTGTTTTTTTTCAAAGAGTCGACTACGGATTTTTCCAATTGAATCGTAGTTACATTATTCATTATATGTCACCTATAGATACTATATAAGACATTATATATAAAGATTTGGCGACGGCTTTAAAATAAGAATCCTCTACTAAAAATTATCTTCAAGAGAAGCGGACGTGGCGGGATTCGAACCCGCGATTACCGACTTAGAAGGCCGGTGCCTTATCCAGGCTAGGCCACACGCCCAAAGAGAGTAGCGCTGAGGGGGAGATTCGAACTCCCGCTCCCCTTGCGGAGAACCGGCTCTCAAGGCCGGCGCGGTAAACCGAGCTTTGCTACCTCAGCAGTGTATCAAATAATGCAAGGGTATAAGATATCCTTATAAAAAAGAGTTGTTCCTTTAGGATTTCAGGACGATTTCGATATGAACACCATCAGGGACCTGGATTCTCATCAGCTGCCGTAACGCACGGTCACTGGCATCCAGATCGATGAGCCGCTTATGAATCCGCATCTCCCAATGGTCAATAGTCTCTGTTCCCTCTCCATCAGGTGATTTCCGACAAGGAACACGCAACCGTTTCGTTGGCATCGGCACTGGGCCTCGCAACGCGACACCGGTTTTCTCTGCGATCATCTTAATTTGCGTACACACTTCCTCAAGCTTTGTTGATTCCGTGCTGGTAAGTGATATCCGTGCTTTCTGCGCTGGCATCTTCGGTTGCCCCCATATACTCTTAAAACAAATAAAAAAGAAGAGAGGAGAAAATCACTTTGCTGCCTCGACTTCTAAACAGACACCGGCTGCCACCGTCTGTCCCATGTCTCTGATGGCGAACCGTCCCAGCTGTGGGATCTTCTTTGATGATTCAATGACCATCGGACGTGTGGGGATGATCTTGACGATCGCGGCGTCCCCTGTTTTGATGAAGTCAGGGTTCTCTTCTTTGACTTGCCCGGTTTTCGGGTCCAGTTTCTTCTGGATTTCCTCGAATCTACAGGCGACTTGTGCAGTGTAACAGTGGAAGACCGGGGTGTATCCTTTCGTGATGACCGAGGGATGGTTCAACACCATGATCTGCGCGATGAATGACTTAGCGACGGTTGGCGGGTCATTTGCTGGTCCTGCGACGTCTCCTCTTTTGATATCTCCTTTGTTGACACCGCGGATGTTGACACCAATGTTGTCACCAGGCAATGCCTCGTTGATCATTTCATGGTGCATCTCAATGGTCTTTACCTCTCCAGCGACCCCACCAGGTTTCATACTTGGTTTGAACATCAGGGTCATCCCGGGTTTCATGATACCACATTCGACTTTACCGACGGGAACTGTGCCAACTCCTTTGATGGAGTAGACGTCCTGAATCGGCCATCGGAGTGGAAGCTGCGTTGGTTTCTCAGGAAGGACGAATTTGTCAATCGCTTTCAGGATGGTATCTCCCGTCCACCAGCTAATTGCTTTCTTATCCTTTATATTGTCACCCTCGAAGGCAGAGACAGGCACGAACTGCAGTTGCTCATCTTTGTAGCCTACGCTCTTTGCCAGGGTGTGAACATCAGTTTTCACCGTCTCAAAGCGAGCTTTATCGTAGGGTGGTGTGGTCGCATCCATCTGGTTAATCGCAATAATCATTTGTTTGACACCAAGGGTCCGAGCAAGGAACATGTGTTCCTTTGTCTGAGCCATGACACCATGCTGTGCAGCGACGACAAGGATAGCGGCATCGGCCTGCGAAGTACCGGTGATCATGTTCTTGACGAAGTCCCGGTGACCGGGTGCATCGATGATGGTGATGTAATATTTGTCAGTATCAAATCGTTTGTGTGCAACATCAATGGTGACACCTCGTTCCCGTTCTTCTTTCAGCTGATCGAAAATCCATGCCAACGCGAAACTTTCTTTTCCTTTTGCCTTGGCTTCTTCTTTGAATTTTTCGACCATATGCGCGGGGAACTGTCCGGTATCAAGTAAGATTCTTCCGACGAGTGTGGACTTGCCGTGATCGACGTGACCAATAATTACTAAATTCAGATGTGGTTTTTCAGCCATACTTTTACCTCCATGAGTCTACATTTCAATTCATTATTTATGTTTTCCTATTCCTTTCATTTGTTTTGAAGGTTTGATAGCGTATAGCCTTCTTATTTATAAGTTTTACCTAGATGACAGGAGGCAGGTGAAAAAAGTGGTGAAATCATGAAATTTTAGCGATGTTCGATAAGAGAACTTACGAGGTTTCTGTAGAACGATGCAACCTGCTCGGCATGGGATCTTTCTTTTGCTTCTACATAAATACGGAAGAGCGGCTCTGTGCCTGATGGACGCATCAGTACCCATGCATGGTCCAGATAGAGTTTCACACCATCGATTCTATCAATGGATCGTACCTCCGCCCTATTTTGCATCTGCTCTACGACTTGATTCATAACACGGTTTTTTTCTTCATTTGGACATGTTACCTTTGTCTTGACCATCTCGTATGATGGGATGTCTGCGATAAGCTCAGAAAGTGGTCGTTTTTCTTTTGCAAGGATCTCCAGTACCTTAGCAAGAGACATCCCAGAATCTCGACAGTAAAGGAATTCAGGGAAGATGAGACCTCCGTTCTCCTCACCACCGAACAGTGCATGTCTTTGCTTCATCACTGAAGCAACAATGGGCGAGCCGACTTTGGTGTAGACGACTTCTCCAGCATTTTGATGGATGACATCCTCGAAACACGTGGAGGTCGTCACTGGAGTTACCATGATTGCTCCTTTCTTGGCACGTGTGATGTATCCGCCGACGAGCGATAGAGATTTGTCACCCCAGATGTAGGATCCGTTCTCATCAATGAAAATCGCACGATCTGCATCACCATCAAGCCCAACCCCAAATGATGCATCATCAAGTGTCTGAAGTGTCCCCATCAGCTCTGTGAGGTTCTCAGGCGTTGGCTCTGAGTGACGTCCGGGAAATGTTCCATCTGGTGCGCAGTTCAGCGCAGTAACCCTGCACCCCAGTTTTTTTAACAGAACCGGGGCGGTGAGACAACCAGCACCGTTCCCGCAGTCAAGAACGACATGAAAGTGTTGTTTTTTGATAGCAGCGACATCGACGTTTGAGAGGATGCCTTTGATGTAGAGATCCAATGCACCATCCCAGGTGGCATACGACCCGACTGTCCTCCAATCCGCACAGGCGAACTGTTGGGAAAAGAAGAGGGATTCTATAGCCTCTTCAACCTCTTTTGAAAGTTCAGTCCCATCGCTTGCTGAGCCTTTGATGCCGTTGAACTGGGGAGGGTTATGGGAAGCAGTAATGATCACACCGGAATCGAACTGTTTCTGCTTGACAGTGTATTGTAATGCTGGTGTTGGAACAAGACCGACATCGACCACATCACATCCGGTGGACAGCAGCCCAGCGCTGACCGATGCTTTCAGCATATTGTTGGAGAGGCGGGCGTCGGTTCCGATCGCACAGGTCGGTCGGGGAATCGTCTTTCTCAGAAAAGTCCCCCACGCGGCTCCGATCCCCAACGCAAGTTCATTGGTCATGTCCTTATTGACCACACCCCGGATGCCATTTGTTCCGAAAAGTCGTGTCATGCTCCTGTGCACCTTCATGTTGTCGCTTGGACGTCTTCTATGGTTTCCTGTGTTTTTTTCATAAAAAGGGTTATTAATTCCTGTAGGACGGCGGGTGTATCAGCCTCGGCGGTCAACCGGATGATGGGGCTTGTATTCGAAGCCCGTATCAGCACCCAACCGTTATTAAGATCAACGCGCACGCCATCCATGGTGTTGACGTGTTCGTATTCTTTGGAGAGTTTTTCTTTGAGCTGCTTGATGACAATGAACTTGACTTCATCAGCACAGTCTATCTCTTCTTTTTTTGTTGGATAACTTGGGATTTGTATGACCAGGTCATGGAGGGGTTTCTGTTCAGAGTCAAGGATCTCAGCTATCTTCAGAGGAACCACCAGAGCATCGTCAAATAAGAAATATTCAGGGAGGATGAGATGCCCGGAGGACTCAATCCCCAGGGGCGCGTGTTCTTGTTTTGCTTCAAGGGTGAGGAACGTATGACCCACCGGGATCTGTTTGATGGTAAAACCCAGGGGTGCGAGCTGTTCTTTGACAGATTTGGAGCATTCAACGTTGACGATAATGGTTCCTTTGTGCGTCTTCAACCCGTGTTTTCCGATAATGATGCCGGTCTGATCAGCAGAAAGGATCCCCCCTGTGTTATCCACAATGACGGATCGGTCCCCATCTCCATCGAATGCCACACCAAAATCAGCGTTGTTCTCTTGCAGGGTCTTGACAAGGGTGGTGAGGTTCTTTGGTTTTGGGTCTGACGGTCGTTTTGAGAACGTCGGGTCCGGATCACAATAGACCGGGATCACCTGCAGTCCCAGGGATGAGAATATCGCTGGTGCGGAAAGCGTCATACTAGCACCGCCACAGTCAAGTGCAACCCTGAGTTTTTTCTTAAAACGGAACCGGGAGGTGAAAAATTTATTATAGGCGGTGTTTGCATCGATCGTATGGACTTGCCCGATGGCATCCCAGGACGCAACCGTGAACGTCCCCTGGAGTACAAGGTCACGGATCGCCATGAGGCGATCCTCAGGGAATCCCACGCCGTCACCGTAATAGAATTTTATACCGTTCCACTCGGGAGGCAAATGGCTTGCGGTGACAAAGGCGATCAGATCCGCTTTCTGCTGCTGTCCTGCGAACAGTGTCTGCCCAAAAGAGGTCGTCCCTGTGTATTGTATATGTACCCCGGTGGCAGTGACTCCTGCGATGAACGCATGGGTGAGCGGGGGGCTGGATTGACGGATGTCATTGCCTACGACGATCTTGGTTCCTTGTATCGTCTGTTTGACATAGGTCCCGGCGGCAAGACCAATCTTGTAGAACACCTCTGGTGAGATATCCTTGTTGTACAGTCCTCTGATATCGTAAGCCCGGAAAATCTGTTTTGAAATGGTTTGTGTCATCAGAGGAACATGACCTGCCTGTTATAAAAATCTGATTGCCGAGGAGGTCAGGTTATTCACCGATGACGTTTCCGATTTGCTTGTTTGGGTATCCCCGGGGGATCGGTTGATTCCACACGACTATGTCTTGAAGTGCCTTGTGATTTTCTATTGTTTCATTGTCCCCGACTGCGACGTTTCTGAGGATACACCCATCCCCGATCTCGACGTGTTCGCCAATCACACAATGATCCAAACGAGCACCTGCGCCTATCGTGACTTCGTCAAAAATAATGCTGGAGGCAATTGAGGTGTTTTTTCCGATTTGAACATTATTGCCCGTGCATGTCTGCTGCAGTGTGCCTTGAATGGTGCAGTGATCCCCGGTGAGGAACTTCTTTTTTTGTTTTTCTAACAGAAGGGATTGCACGCTGATGTAACTGCTGATCCGTCCGACATCACGCCAGTACCCCTGGAACTTGTATCCGAAAAAACGTCCCGTGTTCTGGATGACCCGAGGGAAGATTTCCTTCTCCATTGAAACCAGTTTCCCGGTCTCGATATAATTCAGCACCTGTGGTTCTAGGAGATAGGCTCCGGCATTGATGAGGTCGGAGGGGGCATCCTCTGCTTTCGGTTTTTCGACAAACGTTGTGATAGTCCCATCTTTTTTGATGTCAACGACGCCAAACTCAGAGACGTTCTCAACAGGCCACAGGGAGATTGTGGTGACCGCTTTTTTCCGTTCATGAAACCGTAGCATCTCTGCGAGGTTCAATGAACAGATGATATCCGCATTCAGCACAAAGAACGCTCCCTTGATGTATTTATCCGCATACTTCACCGCACCTCCAGTCCCAAGTGGCTCTGGTTCTTCGTTGACGATGATTGTTTTTCCAACATCATGGGTGCAGAAGTACTCCTCGATCTGCTCACGGCGATAGTTCACTGCGAGAACCACGGTGTCGACTTTTTTTGGCAGGGTCTTTATCAAATGGGATATCATTGGTTCATTCAAGATAGGTAAGAGTGATTTTGCCCTGGTAAAGGTAAAGGGTCGAAGCCTGGTTCCAAAGCCTCCTGCAAGGATTATTGCCTCCATATCAATCCCGTAACGTTATTTTTTCAATCCATAAATAGGTGTTGCGTATTAAATCGTTTGTTTTTTCTCTTTGACATCATGTGGCGAAAAGAATTTATATGAATACAATATTATAATTACCATATATCAGAGGGAATACTATGAATGGAAGAATAAAACTTAGTGTAGGGATTGTATCGTTAGTCTGTATTATTATAATACTCTCCCCAGCAACTACTGCGGGAATAGGCTCACTTGTTCTGAAGAAAAAAGACGTTCAACCCGAAGAAACACGGGCATCTCAGTATTGGGCATTATTATTTGCCGTCGGGCAATATGAGAATAATCCTGACCAGGACCGTCCAACGATGCTAGAGGCCTGTGATAATCTCTATAATGCTCTCCTTGAATCTTCATCATACTGGCAGGCTGGTAATATCCATGTCCAGAAAGCAGGGCAATGCTACCTGCAAAATCTCATCAAGGAATTGCTCTGGTTAAAGAAGAGCGCGAAAAGCGAGGATTACGTGTTCGTCTATCTGACGACCCATGGATATTATCTGACAAAACAAGGGTTGCCATGGGATCTGTTTCCAAAAGAAGAGCCAGATGGGAAAGACGAGTTCCTGTTCATGTACAATGGGTTTAGCACCAATTATGGCATTATCTGGGATGATCTCCTGAATTTCCTGCTCAGCATCATCCGATGCCAAGGACTGTGTCTTGTGGTGGACAGCTGTTATAGCGGCGGATTTAACGATAGACCGGTCAGTATCACGAATCAGCGGAGATACACCGCGATGTCCAGTCTGGAAAGCGAACTGTCGTATGGCTCTGATTTCTCCGATTTGTTCATCTCCGGTTTACAAAACGGCCTAGCGGATACCAATATCTGGATCCTGGGAACAACGGGAAATAACGACGGGATTGTGTCTGCCCAAGAATCATTCCGATTCGCGAAACACTGGGTGGAGCTCCTCAGTGAACAAACCCCAACTGAAGCTGATTTATTTGGAGCGGAATTCCCACTTGCCCATACATAACACCTAGTGGAAAAACCAAAGAACCGCGTGTACTGAAACATTTAAAAAGCGATAGAAATTCTGGTTACGCTACACGCAGTGATAATGTTTTTACTATTGGGCTCGTGGTCTAGTTGGTTATGACGTCTCCCTGACACG
>CAYXPY010000025.1:0-29301 GCA_964467345.1 uncultured Thermoplasmatales archaeon
TTAAAAAAACCAACCAGCCCGGCGGGGTTATAGGGGCTTCGCTGGGTTTTTGCTATCGCTGGATCAATAAAAACATTTGTTCGTCGTACCACATGGTCAACACCCCAAAACGGCTTTGTATTTTCGATAGAATCATTATGAGTACCAATATACGTGAGATTCGCTGTTTGTTCTAGAATAAATCCTTCGGCAGGGTCTGACTGAGATACAATGAAGTTGAATCCATGGGTCCGATTCGTGTTCAATATCTGAAGAGCCTCAGCGGCAGTAGTCGCTGTATCAAGGACCTCCTGAACCCGGAAATGATATGGATTTCCTGCAAATGTCTGATCCATGCTCCAGCAGATCTGTATCCCAAGTGAGATTCCATGTATATTGAGACCACCACCTGTATGAAACGACCCTGCAATTGAAGGGCTAATCGAAGCAGAGCCATTCAGCGGGTTTCGGACGACAAGAATGGTATTTTCATGAGCATAATGTCCGCTTTCCGGGTCTTGAATGTTTGATGGTAAATCAAAGCTCCGGGCATGATAGAGGGCCCCATCTGCTGTGGCCGGACCCCATGCGGCGATCCCAAAACACCCATGGTCAGAGTATTCTACCGCCATGATAGAGGCGATAATGTCTGAAAATGAGATATTCGCCCCATCAGCGATTCCTTGGATCTCCTCTATATACTGAGGAGGTACATAGGGCATCGAGACATTCCATAAATGCAGCAACTCATCGATGCTGAGATAGTCTTCAGCGTAATGTAAAAAAGCCCGAATGTTCTCATCGACCTTGTCTTTCAGTAGGAAACCATGTTGATACCCCATCTGATAATGTGTCCCACTGACATGAAGAATCGTGATGGTATCTCGTTGTTCTAGCCATCCTCCATCAACCAAAGCGCTCTGAAGATTCTGCTCGTCATAGGTAGCTGCTGATTCATTAAACATCGCTTGGGACACCGGTATTATAAAGAGTGTACAGACAATTGTAACCCAGAGTGGTTTCATTGATACTTCCTCCATCGTAATTACATCAATACAGGAGGTTATTTATTAAAATGACGGTGAAAAACAAAAAAACAACCCGAAGACATTTTTCGTTATCTCTCTTGTAGATATTGATGGTTTTACATTATTCATCGAATTGTTTTAGTACGACTACTACAAAGAAGGCAAAAAAAAAAAGTCTGTATCTTCCGCGCTCATCGATAATTCCTTTAAAACACAAATTTTTGTTAAAAAAAATTAAGAAAAGGTATAATGGAGAAAACATCTATTTTTCAAGACCTTGCATGTCTTCTTCGATTCGCTTATCAAGCTCCTTGTCAACACCTTGCTGATGAGCGATTTTCTGCAGATCAGCGATAATATTTTCCCAGAGGACTTGTTGGGCTAGTGCGTAGTCCCACAAGTCAAGGCGTTTTGCCCCATCGCCTTTCTTGAACTCTTCGATAAGCTCTTTTTTATCATCCTCATTCATAGGTGATACCTTCACTCTTCTTCTGCTATTTTTCCTTTCTGAGGATTTGCTGCTTGCGCGATCATCGACATTTCTGCAAGAATCTCTTCCCAGAGTGCTTCTTGGTCGACTGCATAGTACCACATGTCTAACTTTTTATCCATATTTGCTTTCTTGAAATCGTCTAGAAACGTCTTCATATCTTCTTCGTTCACAGGAAATCCCTACTAGCAATAAGGAAATAGTATCACCATATATATTTTTTTATTGTTTTTTTCATTTTATCTAGTTCCACTGCGATTATTGGTATTGGCTGGCCATTTTGGTTAAGTTTAAAAAATTAATAAAAAAGATAAATGGCATACCAAATAACGGTTATAACAAGATAAGGGGTCTTTGGTTTTAATAGGTTTCACTCTATTTCTGTTCATAGACTATTTATCCCATAGAATAGAAAAGATTGAAAAGATATATAAATTGGGAGATGATATTTGGTATGGGCTTCATATGGGATGGGACAAAATATTCAACTGCGAGAGATGTAGCAAAAGACTCTGGACATCGTATCGAAAATTACCTGATGGGAAGATTGTATGTAACGAGTGCTACACATTTCATTTAATGCAACTCTTGGACAAGATTAACGATAACAAAGCAAATGACATCATCCATAATTTTGTTGAGAAATACCAAGGGAAATACCCAGAGGATTTATTGGAGGAGCTCGTCAAATTACTCAGCATAAAATACAAAATAACCATCGATGCACTCAGCCTCCGTGAAGTTCTCCAGATGATACACGAGAAAATAGATCAAGACAACAAACTAGTCAAACTAGCAAAACTTGAAAGAGATTTAAAACGAGACATTAATTCGCAAGATTATTTCTGTGAAGTCTGCAACGTCAAGCTCCCAAAAACAGAATATGATTACTCCATGTCAAATTTTGGAAAACCACTCTGTATGCATCATCAACGCGAAAAACGGGCTTCACCGCATGCGCTAAAACTCTATGAGTCATTACGGAAACGGGGTGTGTTCTGCGAGCTGGAATCCTATAATAGCTCAAAGCACGTTGATATCACCGTTCGGGATGCTCACCTCTACATTGGTATCGATGGTGAACACCACAACCTAGACCCAGAACAACTCGTCATCGACCTGATGAAAGATGAAGAATCATTCAAAGAAGGATTTGCGACGAAACGATACTCCCTCAAAGACATTGACGAAAGTCTCGAGGGTATCGCAGATACGTTAACTGAGGTTATCAAACAACGAGCCAAAAAATTCCAGCAAGAAAAATTTTTCCCACAGGAATCGATAAATAAATTTTAAAAAATTCCTTTCAGAAGAAAAGAAAAAACTATTAATAGAAAAACTGCCCTCATCTGTTTTCAGTGGAGATATCATATGGAAAAAGCAACATTTGCAGCAGGATGTTTCTGGCATGTCGAAGAAGCCTTCCGACAACTCAAAGGGGTTGTGTCAACAACCGTCGGATACATAGGTGGAACAACAAAAAATCCAACGTACGAGGATGTTTGTACAGATAACACCGGTCATGCAGAAGCTGTAGAAATAACATTTGACCCAAAGAAGATCTCCTACGAAGAATTACTCACTGTTTTTTGGGATATTCATGATCCGACAACGAAAAATCGTCAGGGACCAGACATTGGAACGCAATACCGATCCGCCATATTCTATCATTCCGAGGAACAAAAAAAACAAGCAGAACAATCAAAAATGAGCCTTGAACAATCAGGAAAAATCAGAAAAAAGATAGTCACTGAAATTTTGAAAGTAACCATTTTTTATCCTGCGGAAGAATACCATCAGCACTATTTGTTGAAACATAAATTAGCCTCCTGTCCTCGATAAGAAGAGTGAACAAGCGCATTACTGAAACACAAAAGCTTATTTTAGGGCTATGCATACTTCATCAAATAGTGAGAGTATGTCATCACGAGGAAAAAAACGAATCCTTCAGGCTGGCAATGTCCTTGCAGTAATTTTCACCATTGTTATCAACGCCCTTGCAGTGATTCTTCCGCTCAATGGAAAAACCACTCAAGAGCTGTCTGATAATTTACCAAACCTCTTCGTCCCCGCGGGAATTACCTTTTCCATCTGGAGTGTCATTTACATCCTCTGGATCGTCTTTGCATTCTACCAGGTACGAGATTTCTTCAAGAAAGACGAGGTAAAAATGCCTTTTCTTGAACAGATAACATACTTGTTCATTCTCAGTAGTGTAGCAAACAGTGCTTGGATTTTCCTGTGGCATTATGAGTACGTGGGGCTGTCATTACTTATGATGATTGTCCTGCTCGTTTCACTTCTGCTAATCCATCAACGTCTGGGTATAGGCCAATCAACGGTTCCGATGAAAGAGAAACTCTGTGTCCATGTACCGATGAGCGTCTATCTTGGTTGGATCACGGTTGCGACGATAGCAAATGTGACCGCGTTTCTTGTCTCAGTGAACTGGGATGGTTTTAGCATCGAACCGTTACTCTGGACTGTTCTCATAATAGCAGTCGGGACGTTGCTTACATTCCTAATGCTTGCGTTACGGAAAGATGTCGCCTTTAGCCTCGTCGTCCTCTGGGCGTTTTTTGGCATCTGGATGAAACGGATGACACAACCAACTACACCAACAGATGTGAACGTAGCAACAACGGTAAGCATCGCTTTAGTCCTAATACTAGCAGGCATAATCGCAGTCATCGGATATCAATGGATGAAAAAAGGAAAACAAAAAGCAACATAGATCCCCAATTATAACCAGAGAGCTATGGGTTTCATCGAATACTTTTTAAACACCGTTGAGTGTATCTGACAACCCTATGATTAAGGTCATCTCCTTTGATTTTGACGGTACTATTGCGAAACATACCTTCGCAGATGCCTTCTGGCTTGAGGGAGTCCCCGCGCTTTACGCGACACAACACCATGTGGATGTGAAAACCGCAAAACAAATCCTTTTTGAGGAGTATGAAAAAATCGGGGATAACCGGATTGAATGGTACGATCCAGGATACTGGTTTGACCGCTTCAACCTTCCAGCGGATTGGAGAAAAATGCTTGATGAATTCCGCAGGAACGCGGAGATTTACCCAGAAGTTCCATCCGTACTGAAACGGTTATCAACCAACTATATGCTTATCATCAGTTCTAATGCAAAGAAAGAATTCATAGAAGTACAACTGACCCAAACGAACCTTGAGAGTTATTTCTCCAGGGTTTTTTCATCGACCTCGGATTTCCATACGGTCAAAAAGGTCACGGATTTCTATGCGATGATCTGTAAAAAACTACAAATTACACCACAAGAAATGATCCATGTTGGTGATCATAGGGAATTTGATTATCTCTCCCCACAGAAAATAGGCATTACCTCGTATTTTCTTGATAGAGAGAAACACACAACAGGTCCACAGGTTATTTCTGACTTGGAACAGTTTGAAATAGAAATCCAAAAACAATCTTAAACCATAACTTTTCTTCATGCTAGTTATAAAATGAAAAAAACTCTCCGTTCATTCCTTTTTTTTTTTTTTTTAATTTGTGAAAAAAAAAAAACAGAAAGAAGGGGGGGAAAAATATTACCCGATGTATCGAATATCATCTGGTTTTTCTTTGACCATGGTTTCCATTTCATTGAGCTGCTGAGCGATATATTCAATCTCTTTTGCTTTCTCCTCAAGCCGTGAGAGATCGATTTCGACATTCACTGCTTTGGTAAGAACATTCAGAACCGCTTTGGCACTTTTCGGGTCGACAAGATACCCGGGTGTTTCGCCCATAAAACAGGTACCAACCATACCACGAAGCTTACCTAACCCAAGCAGCAGACCGCTCGCACCAATTATGCCACCACCAGGCTCGTTTTTCTTAAAAACAGCCCCGTATTTTTTCATGGATTTCACAAGAGAAGCATCAGTCGTTGCAAAAAGCACCTTTGGGTCTTTAATCTCCCGACCAAGGCCATACCCTCCAAGGGTGAACATTTGCTTCACACCAAGATCCTGAACGACGTCAAGGATGGATTCAGCAAGCTCGTATTGTCCCTGTGAAGAGAGACCCTGATAATCACCGGTCAAGAGAATGATATCATGCTGACCTCTTCGTTTTGCTTTCCAGTAGAAAAACTCGTTATTGACTAGTTTTACCGTCCCATCAGGGTTTATGAACACCTGGGGAGGAAAATCCTTGCTGTACATCTCTGCGAATTTTTTTGCCTTCATCGTATCGATAAGATGTTCAACTGCAAGTTTCCCGACATTACCAATACCAGGTAAACCTTCGATAAAAATAGGATTTTTCAGCTTTGGTTTTTTCTCAAGATATTTTATCTCTACTAGGTTCATTGTCTCAGTTCTTCCCCATTTCTTTTTTTTAAAGCCCGCCGGTACTTCCCATAATGATCCTGTGGCGAGAAACGCGCTGGTTTCTGTGAGACAGTTTTTTCTTTGCAGGAGCTACAAATCGGATGAAGAGTATATCGCTGACAATTCTTACAATAGCGTATTTCAGACATTATTCTTCTACTTCACGTTGAAACTCGCATTCACCTTTCATTTTTTTCATGTATGCTTCTGCACGTTCAACTGCTTTTTTCATCTGTGACTCTGCAATTTTATAATCAGGAGCTTTTACCTTAATCATATAGCGAGGTGCACCAATATATTTCACATCAATGGAGACGTCATCAAACTCGCTTTTTTCTGCAAGGGAGAGTGCTTCCTTTATATGGTTTATGCCATCAGGTAGATACGAAGTGAGAAGTAACATCCCTTTTATCTCAACAAAGGGAACGGTGATGCTGCCTTTCGCAACCTCCTCAAATTTCTTCAACCAATCCCCAGAGAAACCATCGTTTTTCAGGGTGTTAGTGTCATAAGCACATTCCTCAAATGCTGCATACAATGTTCCATATTTCTTTACCAATCCCTCGCCGAATTCCGAGTAGCACTGTTCAACGTTCTTACCAAGCAATTGGGCAACCATCTCAAACAGCTTGGTTGCTTTCTGCGCATTCTTCCAGTCCTGTATCTTTTCTCGGCGTTGATGGTCATTGACCTTCTTCAGAGATAAATCGATGTGTTTTTTTGCTGTATCAACATGGACGACTTTGCAGACAACTTTTTGCCGTTCTCTGACAAAGTTACGGATACGCTTGACCCACCCGGTCGCTATCTCAGAAATATGGATGAATCCTTCTTTATTTGGGTATTCATCAAGTGATACAAACGCACCAAAACCCTGGACCTTGGTTATCGTACCAACAACGAGTTCTCCTTCTTCAGGGTACTCCTTTTTTTGCATGTAAAAAAACCTTATTCAATGGTTTCTAAAATGGTTCCTTTTATCCGGGCTTTCCCACCATTAGGTGTTGCTAGTTTACTGCCACAGATATGGCAAAGAACTGTGGTACTTGCCTTATCAAAGAGAACTTGTTCATTTTCACAGTCATTGCATCGTACTTTTATGAACTTGCTCTTAGGTTGATCCATGTGTCTACTCACCTTCTATTTCAAATTTTTTTGACCGTATGCTTGGTGGTTGATGCATCTTTTTACATACAGTGCATGTAAATCGTGTCGCAATACGTCTGCTTGTTTTCTCGCGTCCCTCTGGTTTTGGTCGTGGGAAACCTCCATACCCGCTGGTCGCTCGTCTGAACCGCCGTTGTCCTCGTTTCAACTCACTTGCTTTCCTTTTTTTCATCTTGTCAACTTCATGAAGTGTGTGTTTTTTGCAGAAAGGACAGTATCGTTTGATTTTCCTGGGAATCTTCATATCTATCACAGTTCGATTGTAACCGTAAGTAAGAAAGGTATATAAAAATGTAGGGTGCACTATTTTATCTGTTTTACTACCTTTTTTTTCACCAGAGGTTCGTTCATGCCTCCAGGAAGCGTTAGTACATCTTCTTTTTGTAACAAATAGGTTTTCCCGTCAGTACCGATGAACTCCGGGGTGTCCTCTAAGACACGGACAATAGGATCTGTATTAGACTCCCTTGTGACTTGAGATACAGTTGGAGCAGCAGGTTGGCCTGTTTGTGGCTGATGGATCGGTTGTTCAAAGATTACAGTCCTAGTGAGTTTGATTTGCTCAACCAGGGAATAGTATAATTTTTTTTCTACCTCAAGGAAGTTCGACAAATCAAGGGTGGCGCCACGGGCTGTAGCCAGAGCCCCCTGGACGATCTTTTTCTCCCGGAGCTCGTAGATGTTGTTTGCGATTTTTTTAGTGTTTGAAATCTCATCGTTAAAGAGTTTTAGTTTGAGGGGGTTTTTCTCATGTTCTATGCTCCGTTCAAGGGTTTTCATATACTGAGAAAGATCCTGATAAAAATTCAGATTGATTCTTGTCAGGGCAGAGGATGCTTGCTCTGCCTGTTGGAGTTTGCGAAGAGTTTTGTAACTTATCTGCTCTTGTTCATCCATGTGACTGTCGTTTCTGAAAATAAAAACTATGATTAAATAGTTTTAGTCCTCTGTACCCGATGGCTAAGTTTAGAGTAATCTTCACGCTGTGCGTGAAGAGAATCAATTATAATCCGTCCAAGAAATAGGAAAAATAACACTTTGTTGTTATTCTAATCCACTGGCACTAATGCGAAAACAAGCTTTTTTTCCTTCAGGCTGCGACCGATGCTTCATGATGGTTGCCTCTCGTTGACCGATGCCTTTCCGGTCAAATCGAAGGATTGTTTTTGTCATATGCTCAGCATCCCTGTTTGTAAATGGTTTCACCTCACCTGCTTTATCGGTGTATACCTGTTCGGTGATGATGACGAATAAGTCCTTCTGTCGAGCAGCGACCTGCAGGTTTGTAATCTGCCGGGTAAATGAACGAATAGCGCTCTCCTTATCATGCTCAAGGTTTAACCGGTAAAACATGGTAATCGTGTCTATGATGATAAGACCTACCCCTTTAGCCGCAATCGCATCACAAACCATCTGTTCCTGTGATTCAAATGATTCAGGAGTGAAAAACAAAATATCTCGAAGGATTTTCTTATGATCATACTCGACGCAGAGTTGCTTGATCCTTTCTACAGAGACGCCCTCGGTGTCGATATAGGCGACTTTTTTCCCGGAGCATACACACTGTCGAGCGGCTTGAAGACAAAAATTAGTCTTCCCAGACCCTGCTTCACCATAGACCCGGGTGATAATCCCGCTTTCAAGCCCACCACCGAGCAAATCATCCAGGGGTGGACAGGATAGGGGCAACTGTGTCATGACAGAGACCCTTAGGAACAAGGGTATAAAAAAAGGTTTGTACGTCTAGCCAAGAAGTTCATCAAAGACATAGGTCTCCCAGGTTCGTTTTCCTAATGCGATCTCCAGCTCGACTGGGGTTACTATTGGTCTCTTATACTGTAAGTAATCATCGATTGCTATGCGTGGACAGGCAGTAGATACGTAGCAATCAAGATCAAAACCCTGCAACGTGACCGGGGAGAATTCACCCAGAGTAATCAATATGGATTGTTTACCTGTGGAATGGAGCATCTGTTGGAGTTGATACGCAAGTTTCAGGCGCTGTTGCCCGCGTTTCAGTCCGATAAGGATTCCAAATTTATTCGCGTTTCGACATGCGAGAATCGCACCATATCGTTGTCGGAGCAAATTGTTTTTCATATCCTCAATCTCCTGTTTTTTCACAGAGTTGGTGTACGGATCAGCAGCAATCACTGGTTTTTTTGTACTCATCAATAGACCAACAGGATGGAACATACCGCTGCCAATAAACAAGTAACAATCGACATGACCTGCTATTTTTATAGCGGCTGAAAAGTTGCATCCAAGAACCTGACCTTTCATCGATAGACGCTCATCCCCTTCTGCAAGAAAAACTTCAAAGCCGTGCTTCTGTAGCAGCGGTAGAACAGTGTCAAGTGTATGGAGATGCTGTGCGGTGGTGACAAGCCCAATTTTTTTTCCTTCCAGGTAAGAAACCGCTTTTTCGACAACTGATGTGACATTAAGTGTCGATTGTGCGTTTACAAACAGAGTCGGTATCCAATAGTTCTCAATACCTGGTATCTCTGTGTGACCAATGTGGACGACAACATCCACGTCAAGGTTCTTCAGCTCATAATTGACGACATCGCAGGCGCCAAAACATGGGTCTGCTGACACAAGGATTGCTGCACCAGTTTCTTTCTTGAGATAGTCGACTAAAGGAATAATGCTGCGTTTCAGTCCCTCCGGGATTTGAATTGCGATAGTTTGGTACCCTTGTTTTTTAATGGTCGTTGCAGCAGCTTCAATATCAATGGAATACCCAGATATGTCCGTTTAAACCACCTCACCATTTTGACTGACGAAACGCAGAAGATGCTCATAAAAGGTCATCCGATACTCATAGGATTCTTCCGATGTGTCTATCGCTAGGCTGTGTTCATCAGGACTTAAAGGCTCGAATGTTGTTTTTTGTAAGAGATAAATCTCCCAACGACCGTCAGAGACAGATTTTTTCTTCAGGCGGTCTTCCAAGCGTTTCTTTATGACATGATCAGGGCAGATGCATTGCACTATCACCATTGTCGCATGATGCTTTCTTGCGATATGCTGGGCCATCTCCCGATATTTTTTCTTCTGGAATGTGGCGTCAAGCACGACGTTTTGACCCTTTGTTATGGATGTTGCTGCACGTTGCATGACTTGTTCATAGGTCTCATCGATTTTTTTTGGGTCGTACAGGCCCGCGTTGAATTGATCATGATGTTGTTCATAAGCATCAATACCAGCAATTTCTTTTCGTACAACATCAGTGTTGATTGCCACTGCATGATAATCTACCGCTATTTTTTGTGCGACGGTTGATTTACCAGTCCCGGATAATCCCAAGACAAGAAAAAGGAGTGGTTTCTGTGGCTGTGTATCAAGAGCAAACAAGCGTGCATAGTATTCGGACAACTGGAAATATTTTTTAGCAGCGTCCTGAAGGGTCTGCTTTTTTTCTGGTTCTATATGAGGATCATTGATCTGAAAACCATGGACTTTACCTCGTACAAATGCTCGATAGGACTTGTAGAAATTCAACACCGAATAGATCCCAGTATCTTTGCTTTTCTGGACATATCTCTGGATTAAAAAGCTTGACAGGTACGGGTAATTGAGATAGTCGAGATCCATGGCAAGAAACCCGATGTCAGAGGCGACATCGCAGAACCGGAACCGATCGTTAAACTCGATGCAGTCGAAAATATGGATGGGGCCCTCTGTTATTGCGATATTTCCTGAGTGCAGATCCCCATGGCATTCATAGATACGTTCTTCTTGTATCCTCCGATTGAATATCTCCTTTTTTCGTTCGAAAAACGTGCTGACCGCATCTTTGATAGAAAAAAAGGTTTGTTTTGGTACGGTGATGTCGATCATTGGTCTGGTTTGGTCGAAATTCTCATCGATGTTTTGTTTCACTGCGGGTAGTCTTCCATATTGTTTTACGTCGTCAGATGGTTCTTGTGAGCGATAAAAGTCCACTAAAATGCGGCAAAGATGGTCAATGGTCTCATCAGAAATCAATCCTTCCAGCAGCATGTTTGTCATGATTGCTTCCTGGGGGAATTCCTTCATTTTCACCGCATATTCAACGATAGGTCCTTCCCCACCAAGGTGCAGGGCGCCGTCTTTCTTTGTGATAGGAACGACTTCCAGGTACATCTCTGGGCAGAGTCGTTTATTTAACCGTAGCTCCTCTTCACAGTAGTATTTGCGTTTATCCAAGGTAGAAAAATCAAGGAAACCGAAGTTCACTGGTTTTTTGACCTTATACGCATAGGTACCGGTGAGGGCGACATAGGAGATATGGGTTTGAAGAAGGCGAACGGAGGTGATCTGTGGTCCATAGAACTGTGGGTTTTTAAGTTGATCAAAAAGCATTCCCTGATTCATATATGGGTGGTAGACCCTGGCTTTTTATAAGACTTATCGTCCCTGGAATATTCCTCTTTGATACTACATTGAAACAATGGGGTTGTGCTTTGATTCCTATATTCCTTTGAGGGTGTGGAGGAACGTTTAGGCGGGAAACACGAGGAGTACAAAGAGGATTTGCAGACACAGGACGCCTATCGCAGCAGGAAGCAGCATCTTATACATCCGCGTGGTGTCTGTTTTGAGGTATTCACTGCTCAGGACGTTGCAGAGATGGATCGGTGAGACGAGATACCCGATAAGAGAGCTCATGAAGATAAGGCTGGTAAGACCAAGAAGCTGCATTCCGGTGAAGGAGAAAAACGGGTCAACCAGGGGGTAAGAAAGGGCGACCGCGCCAAGGTTATAGCCGGTCAGGGCTCCGAGGAGAAGCGGGATGAGTATGATCATGAGAAGTGCTGGGAATGCGAGGTTCTGCATCGTTTCGGTTATCAGCACATGCATCTCTGATATTCGTATCATCTCTCGAAGGATCATAATCCCGAAAATAGCGATTGCTAAATTCCCGGTCAGGGATTTCTTCAGAATCCCGGTATAACGCTTCGCGTCGATATCCACTAAAAAATACAAGATAAGAAGGCTGAGAGAGACACCAAGTAAGAAACAACGTGTTTCCGAAAGGCCGACCAGTTTTAAGGGATAAAACAGGAGAGGAACCACGGGTGGAAGGATGTATATCAACCCATGATAATCCTTTGTAATGTTCTGTACCTCTTGGGGAACGTGTCTTGTCAAGCGTCTGAGAAAGATATATCCGATAACGATGACTCCAAGGAAGGCGGGGAGGTTTGCAAGTATCAGGTTCTGTATAGGAACCCCGGAGAATTTGACACTGCAGATTAGTATCATCGCTGAGGAGATGGGGTAAATCGGAAACCAGACATGTCGAAACCAGATGTTCAAAAAATTTTTTTGATTGTTCTGCAGGTTGTACTTGTCTCCTTCCTTGTCAATGAGCGGGGCTGAAAACAACGCACCACCCGGGACCGGCATTAACCCGTACACCGCGGGGATAACCGCCAGTGTCCCTCCTTTTGAGAAGAACGTCCGTAAACCATCGATAAGCCTGCTGATCGCACCGGTCTCCTGCATCGATTTAGCAAGGACATAGATCAACGTCATTAACAGAGCAAGTTCGATTGTCTCAGTGAATATCTGTTGTCTCTCGAACGAGTAGATCGTTGCCTCAATCATCGCTTTTGGGATATCAACCAGGCTGATTATCTGAAGAGAAAACACCCCGACGATGAGAGAACCAAGAATGAGGGATACACCGAAATTCACTTTCTTACGGATAAGAAGGAGAATTACGATGAATGCGACAATCACCCCGATGAGGTTCAGCATGCTTGACCTGAAATAGAAATAGTTTAATTAGTTAACTCATATGCGTGTTTCCTAGCATTTTCCAGGGTCAGTTCTTTATCGATAGTCAGAAATTCTTTCTCTAACATCAGGGGGGTTCCATTCACTATTGTTGTGCACACATCGGTTCCACGGACGGCATACACCAGTTGGGAGACCGGGTCATGAAGCGGAGTCAAATGTGGTTTTTGTAAATCAATCATGATGATATCCGCTGTTTTTCCCACCTCAACTGAACCGACCATCTGCTCAATACCAAGAAGGCGTGCACCACCAAGGGTTGCCAGATCAAAAACCGTCTGTGAAGGGAGAACGGTTGGATCCCATCGATGGTTTTTATGTATTAGTGCACAGAACTTCATCGTCTCAAACATATCAAGGGTGTTATTACTCGCCGCACCATCAGTTCCAAGTCCAACGGCAATACCTGCCTCAAGAAACTCCGGGATTGGGGCAAAACCACCCGTTGCAATCTTCATATTGCTAACAGGGCAATGAGAGACTGCTGTGTCTGCTTTTTTCAAATCAGAAATCTCATTTTTCGTAATCCACCCACAATGAGCAAGGCTCGTGTTTTTTCGAAGCAACCCAAGTCTCTTTAATTGTTCAACAGGTCGAACCCCGTATTTCCTTTCTACATCGTACACCTCGTCTCGAGTCTCAGAGCAATGGATGTGCAGAGGCACCTGGTGTTTCGTCGCAACCTCTAGAGATTTTTGAAGCGTCTCGGGTTTACAGGAATATGTGCTGTGAGGAGCGATAAGCGGAGAAATCAAGGGGTTGCCTTTCCAGCGGTTGATGAACTGTTCACAGTGAGGTATCAGTTCTGCTGATTCATACTCTGGTGTATCAAAATCGATGAGGGCAAAACCAAGGAACCCACGCATCCCTACCTTTTCTGTTGCCTCCGCGATGGTTTCCTCGAAGAAATACATGTCGAGGTACGAAGTCGTACCTGTTGAAATCATCTCTAAAAGTCCTAGCTCTGTTCCGCTCTGGATTGATGTTTTGTCAAGTTTTGCTTCCACAGGCCAGATCCGCTGAGCCAGCCAGTCACTGAGAATCATGTCATCCCCATATCCCCGGAACAGCGTCATGGGGATATGTGTATGGGTGTTGATCAGACCAGGTAATACGAGTTTCTTTGTCCCATCAATTTTATAATCCGCCTCAACAGAGAGAGGTTTTTTCGAACATTCCACAATTAGATGATCTTCGATGTAGATATCACCATGGATCCGTTGGCGAGAATCATTTTGAGTAAGGATCGTAGAATTTTTAATGAGAATGCTCATTTTCTGTATCTCCACTTACTGATAATGAATTTTATTTGTTTTTCATTTTGTCCATTCTATGGTAATGAATATTTTAAATCTTTAATAGGATTTTCGTGGATTGATTTCAATTAAAGATTACCTCCAAAAATGTTAATAAGTATATAGCAATTCTTTTTTAGTGTTATCATGAACAAAAAAACTCTAACTCTAATTTTTGGTGTAGTTGTTTTTTTTGTCGGGTTAGTGTTGTCATCTTTTGTCGCATTGGGCGTTAATGGGATAGCTGGTGATAATACTCTTGATTGGGATTTAGCAAGACGACAAATAGTCAATATAGGGGCACATCTTCTTATAGGAATAGCATTAACAACAATGGGTATGATAATCGTCCTTTTTGCTAAATCAGATAAATAATCATTTCATTTTTTTTTCAAATGAATATGATCATAGAAATAATTGAATTGTTATTTTCAATCGAATTACCGTTGAGCCAGAAGCTTACCGGGTATGCTCATTGTCTTGCTCGTCGTCTGACAGCGGTGTTGCTTTCTCCCAACTATCATTAAAATACCTATTGAGTTTTTCAAGCATGTCCTTCTCAACAGTCCAAATACCAAGTTCATCCTGCTTAATCGAACCGGAGAGGATTAACGCTCGGTCATCACCAAGAATGAAATTCCCTCTGATTCCTGAATGACGTTTCACATCTATCCCCCTCAGATCCGCACCCGCTTCGCATTCGTTGACAACAACCTTTGCGTTCTTTGGAAGCTCAATAGCACCCATATTCTCCGCGATGATACGAGGATTTGTAATCTCTGCAATGCTCCATTTATGGGTTGGTCTGGTCGCTGGTTGGGCTTTATTGACGCGCCTCATTCCTATCTCGATTGCGATTCCTATGGTAAACACACCGATGAGCAAACCGATGATAAATGCTACAACATCCATCTGGTATCCATCTCCTGCAATTAGGAAAACAACAACAAGGATAAATAGATTTTCCTTAGTTGAATAAAAATAAAGACTAGGATAACCTTTATGTTCCATAGCGGCATTCAGGACAAAAATTGGAAGTTTAGTACCTATGCCAAAATCAATAGAACAACAGATACAGGAATTGAAAACAAAGCAGCATGCAGTGATTCTTGCTCATAACTATCAAAACCCGGAGATACAGGATATCGCAGACTTTGTTGGGGATTCCCTTGATTTATCCTTAAAGGCCACAAAAACAGACGCGAAGGTCATCATTTTCTGTGGTGTTGATTTCATGGCGGAATCAGCAAAGATCCTAAACCCTGAAAAAACCGTGATTCTCCCAGATAGAACAGCCAACTGCCCCATGGCTGAGATGGCTGACGCGGAAAGCCTTGGATGGCTGAAGAAAGAACATCCAGATGCGGATGTGGTCGCCTACATCAACACAACTGCGGACGTAAAAGCATTAGCTGATATCTGCTGCACATCAGCAAATGGTGTCAAAGTCGTAAGAAGCAGAGCAGCAAAAAAAATCATTTTTGTCCCAGATCGAAACCTTGGGCTTTACATTCAAAAACAAGTCCCGGAAAAGGAAATACTCATCTGGCCGGGAGTCTGTCGGACTCATCATGACATAACCAAGGAAGACGTATTAGCTTTAAAGAAGAAGCATCCTGCTGCAGAGGTCCTTGTTCATCCTGAATGCCAGCCGGAAATCATAGAGCTAGCGGATTATGCATTTTCAACCAACGGGATGGTTGAACATGCAAAGAAATCACAGGTAAAAGAATTTATCATCGGAACAGAAAAAGGTCTGTGTTACCGATTGGAAAAAGAAATCCCAGGGAAGAAATTCTATCCGATCCCTACAGCAGTCTGTCCGAACATGAAAAAAACAACGTTAGAAAAAGTATTAAAAAGTCTGGAGACTTTAGAAACAAAAATCCATCTCTCAGAGGAGATTATGAAGAAGGCTCATACGCCTCTTCAACGTATGATGGAAATCAGGTAAGGTGAAAACCAATGAAACGAATTTTCCTTGATCATGCATCCACCACAAAAGTCGATGATGAAGTGATACAGGCAATGCTTCCCTATTTCTCACAGTATTACGGGAACCCTTCATCGATTCATGCATTCGGGCGGGAAGCACGAGAAGCAGTAGATGCATCAAGAGAACATGTAGGAACGATTCTTGGTGCCCGTGATGACGAGATCATTTTCACTGCTGGTGGCACTGAATCAGACAATCTTGCGATAAAGGGAATAGCCTATCTGAACAAAGAGAAACGAACAACCAAAGGACCTCATATTATTACCTGCGCGATTGAACATCCTGGTGTCCTTGAGACATGTCGACATTTAGAGTCACAGGGTTTCAAAGTTTCTTATCTCCCAGTCGATTCCCAGGGGATCGTCGACCTGGATTTGCTGCAGAGTTCGATTTCAAAACACACGTTCCTTATCACCATTATGTTTGCCAACAATGAAATCGGGGTTATCCAGCCTATTGAGGAAATCGGCAAAATAGCCCATGAGCATGATATCCTCTTGCATACCGATGCGGTTCAAGCAGTCACAAAGGTCCCAATCGATGTGAAGAAACAACATATCGATATGCTCGCATTATCTGCGCATAAGATCTATGGACCAAAAGGAATAGGAGCGCTCTATATCCGCAATGGCGTCAAAGTCCAACCGATCATCCATGGCGGTGGACATGAAAGAGGATTACGAAGTAGTACACTGAATGCACCAGGTATTGTTGGTCTGGGGAAAGCCTGTGAACTTGCATCAAAACGAATGAAAAAAGACATGGATACCATGAAAACATTACGTGACTTGCTTATTAAAAATATGCTAGACATCGAGCAAAGCTACTTGAACGGCCATCCTGAGAAACGGCTAGTCAATAACGCGCACTTCCGATTTACGGGAATCGAGGGTGAATCACTTCTTCTTAGTTTGGATGAGGAGGGGATTGCGACATCCACAGGATCTGCCTGTTCGTCAAAGAAGCTACAAGCATCCCATGTACTACTTGCGATCGGACTGGACCCGGTGCAGGCTCATGGTTCTGTTCGGATGTCCCTTGGCAGAGAA
Source organism: uncultured Thermoplasmatales archaeon (assembly GCA_964467345.1). Classification (GTDB taxonomy): domain Archaea; phylum Thermoplasmatota; class E2; order DHVEG-1; family DHVEG-1; genus SM1-50. Next base: position 17,150 of record CAYXPY010000025.1, read on the forward strand.
ACAACAAAAGAAGAAATCATGCATGTCTCAAAAGTCATGCCTACTATTGTTGAGAAACTCCGTCAAATGTCTCCGCTTTGGAATCGGTAGGATATGACAAAAAAAGCGGTCTGTTTGATTTCAGGTGGTCTTGATTCCGCGGTTTGTGCTTTTATCGCAAAAAAACAGGGATACGAGATATACGCACTTTCGTTTCGCTATGGCCAACGTCATGCGAAGGAACTGACTTGTGCAAAAAAAATAAGTAAAGCAATCGGAGCGGAAAATCATATCATTTTACCGGTCAATCTTACATTATTTGGCGGGTCGTCTTTGCTGAAACATGCGACTCACACTATAGAACATCATCGATTACAGGATATCGGTAAAACAATCCCATCGACCTATGTTCCTGCCAGAAACACGATTTTTTTATCCTTTGCTCTTGCCTACGCTGAGACGATCCAAGCTGATGCTATCTTCATCGGAGTAAATGCTGTTGACTACTCTGCGTACCCCGACTGCCGACCCGCGTATATTATTAAGTTTCAGCAACTAGCGGATCTTGCGACCCGACAGGGGGTCAAGGGAAAACGGATCCATATCAACGCACCTCTGCTGAATCTCACAAAAGGGGATATAATACAGAAAGGGGTAGAGTTGCACGTTCCTTTTTCAAAGACCTGGTCATGCTATCAAGGGACTGCGAAAGCATGCGGGCGTTGTGATTCCTGCCTGCTCCGTCTGAAAGGTTTCAAAGAAGCTAAGGTAAAGGACCCTCTTCGCTACCAGTCGCAAACCGATTAAATGTTGTCTCGTTTTGTCTTTTTGATACGATGTCTTGTATCTTTGTATTGACCGTAATCGTCAAAATAATTCTTGCCTTGTATGAAGAAGGTTAATTTTAGGAAAATTTATTAATACAGGACAACACTTTTCAAGGCAGATGGTGCGAGAGAGAAAAACACGGATTAAAGATATCCAGAAGTTGCATGAATTAATCGATAGCGCCTCGCTCCCTAAACAAAAAACCTTTACTCCTTCCGATAATGAACGGCTTGAGAATTTACGAAAACAACTCTCCGAGGATTCATTTGAAGAACAAAAAGCAGCCCCGGCCAGACAAGCATCCTCCGGTAATTTAACACCACAGGTCATTGTGCATAAAAAAGAGGAAGTACCAAGGAAAGAAGAAAAGGTCATTGAAATAGACCTCAGCCGACGAGAGGTAAGAGAGGAACGAGAAGTCGGAAAGCAAAAAGAACCTGAACCACAACTTGTGAGTTTCATTCATGTGAAAGATGATATTTTTTCAAAGGAACCGCTGTTTGAAATTGAAAAGGTTGCGGTACCTGCTCAGGAATTTATTGAAGTTAAACCATCCACGACCTCTGAAGAACCACAGAAAGAGTTCATCCCAGTGGTTTCTGTTCGCAAAGATACAGCGACATATCCCGTGATGCCAGAATCGGGAAAAAAGCAATTTATCACTAGAAAACCATCTGAGAAAACAGTAGTTGACAACAAAGAATACTTCTCCGAGACAGATCAACGAGTCAAGGGAAGTAAGACGGACATCCCCACATTCTCGCAGGTACCTGAAGAGAAGATTCCTTCATTTGAGCCTGTAGAGTTTACAGAGAGAGCTTCGGAAAAAAAGCAAATGAAACCATTGGTCGGCGAACTAGCAAAAGAAAAGGATGGTAAACAAAAAAGAAAAGAAGAAAAGCAAGCTAAACGACTCAGAAAAGAACGGTCAAAGAACTTAAAGATGGAAGAGCTACAAACCGAAGAAAAAATACGAGAGGAACACAAACGCAAAGAATTAGCGATGAAACAGGCAATCGCCTTGGCTGAGGAAAAAGAACGAGAAGAAGAACGCCTTGCGAGGGAACATAAAGAAAAAACACGCTTAGAGAACCTTGGTGTTTTAGACAGACAAAGACAGGATCATAAAAGGAAAAAAATCGAAGCGATAAAAGCAAAACTAGATCTTAAGGAGAAAAAACGAGAGGCAAAACGACTCGCCAAAGAGCATGATAAGAAATTGAAGCTGGAATGGCTGGAATTCCAACAAGCACAACGACAGAACCAGAAGATAAAGGCTTTGGAAGAGAAGAAAGCTGCAGTAAAAGCAAAAGAAAAGGAACAAGAGGAACAACGAATCTTAAAGGAACGTGAAGAGAAACTCCGATTCGAACAAGCAGCACTCGCCCGAAAGGAAAAAGAGGACCAGAAGCAAAAAAAGATTGAAGCAAAAAAAGCAAAACTGGAGGCAAAAGAAAAGCAACGGGAGGAGAAACGACTCGCAGAGGAGCAGGAGAAGAAATTAAAATTAGAACAACTGCACATCGAACAAAAACAACGAGAGGAAGAAAAACAAAAAGAACTTAAAAGAAAAAAAGCGGCAGCCCGGGTGGCAGAACAACAAAAGCAGGAGCAACTCCTTCAAAAACAGGCTGAAGAGAAAAGACGATTAGAACAAATAGAGAAACAAAAGGAAGAAAGGGAACGGAAAGTTATCAAAGTTCAAAAAGAAAAAAAGAAACCTCTTTTTTCATCAATAGCAGCAGAAAATAAAACACTGGGACAACAACCTGAGATTACACAGACAGGCCAAAAAAAGCATGATACAGGGGTGAAAAGCGTACCTACCCAAAAAGAAGGACCAGAAACACAAACCTGGGAGTCCTATGAGGAAAAAGAAGTAAAAACAGAGGAGCATCCTATCTCCCTTTTTACAAAGAGACACGCACCGGTTGATACGCAGAAATCAACCGTAAAAATACAGAAACAAGAGCTGAAACGACAAAAGCAAGAACTAAAGGAAAAAGAACGACAGGAACGACTAGAACAAAAAAAGAAATTAAAAGAACAAAAAATTCAAAAGAAAGTAGAGCAGGAACAACGCAGTAGTGTTATCAGTGAAAAGATGGTGGATGCACAGTCATTAAAACAGAAGAAATTGCAAGAGAAACTTGCAAGACGGGAAGCAAAGGAAAAGGAACGTGAAGCAAAACAGCTCCTGAAAGAAGAACAACAGAAAAAAGAAAAAGCATTTGCATTAAAAGAAATTCGAATAAAAGAAAAAGAGAAGGAAGAAGAAAAACAAAAAGAAATCAACGATAAAAAAGACCGTTTGCAGATAAGCATGCTTGGTATCGGAAAAGCAAAAGAAACCGGCGTTGTCGATGAAAAGAAAAGAGCAGTACAACAAAAAAACACCATGGAACTGGTCCGCATCGCAGCTGAAGAAAAAGAGTTACGAAAAACGAGGATTTTTGAACGCAAGATGGAGAAAGAGCGGAAAAAACAGGAACGAGATGAACAGAAGTTCAAGACAAAAGAGAATGAAAAAGCAAAGAGAAGTATGGATCTGCACATGAGAGAACAACTCATCAAGGAAAAAATAGAGGAAGAACCAGACCGAGACGACCCCTTCGTCGCATTTGACAGCATTGATAAAGAGACAGCGATGCTTCTGAGTACCGTTGGGTATACCTCAGTTGAGAAATTACGACAGGCCTCAGTGAAAGATTTGGTAAAAATCGGAGTGAAGAAAAAAAACGCTCAGAGGATAATTGCTGAATGCACAGAATTTGTAGAATGGGAAGTTTTTGACGCTACTGACCATTTTTAGAGAACGACGCAATCTGTAACCAGATGATGGCGTCCTTCGTTGAAAACAAATATGTTCTATATCACCTTATGTTTTACCAATCATTCTGCGTTTCTTTAGATAATCATAGACATCTAAAACGATTGGTATCGACACAAGAATCGTAATGACAACGCCTAGACAAATCAAGCTATCTTCATGTACATTTGCCACCGTATTCTTACCATGGAGGACATCCTCAAAGAAGAGATTAATGGTCCCCAGCCAGGGAATCTCAAGTCGTGCTTTCCCAGAGATCCACTCCGTTTTCACAGGTTGTGGACAAATATCGGTGATCTGATCGATGATCTCGTTATTATCCCCTTTCGTGAGAAAACCTGAGTGCGTCCATCCCGGGTCACGATTGTACAAGCCGAATTGAGTGATGGTAAGACTCGTTTCGTTGTAAATACCATAATCAGCAATGGTGTAACTCTTTTTGCCGTCTACTATGGTTACCTCAACCCAGCACATTGCTCGATGAATGATCTGTGAGACATCGGTTCTTCCCATAGGTTTATAGATGATGACGTCACCGTAATCGCCATAGGTTTGCCAGCCGTTCTCCGCCTCTGCACCCATGATAGGGCCGCCATGCGGGATCACATCCTCAAATTTTGAAACCTTCTGAACAAGAACCATATCACCCGCATCAATTGTCCCTAATCGACCAAAGGGGGGATTTGGGTGCTCCATGCTCCCTGATTCGATTGCGACCATGGGGGCGGCAAACCACTGACCAGTATATCCCCAGAGAAGCATTAAGATGATAAAAACAGCTAGGAGCGCGACAACGACGTCACGAACGATTGAAATTTTGTTGTCCTCGCTTTTCCAAAACTGGATAAACATTTTCTTGATGTTCATAGGGTCACACAATCAAAGATCTTTTTTATGATGCAGAGAACTTTTTGTTGCTGTTCCACAGATAGGACAGATTTTTGTTTGCTCGTTAAATTTTTTTCCGCACCCTGGACAGCGAGATATCCATTTAAACTTTTTTGTTATCCCTTTCTGCACCACACCCTGATATCGAATGTTCAATGTTGATGCAAGATTCTGGATTGAATAATCATCACTAAGAATTGTGACTTCTTGATGTTGGTCTTTCATCATATCAAAGGCTAAGGCTACGATTTCTATATCTGCCATGGAAAGCCTGCGATCATCACCTGTTTCCTTGGCTGTTTGCATCACCGTATCCAATGCCTCTTTTGATGGCAGATAAATCATTAAGCCTAACTCTTTAAGATACTCAAAATTTTGGAAATCTCGTCCACCTGGGCTAAATTCGTCAGAAACTCCAGGTGTTGTGACTAGTGATGCATCTGTGATGCTGATAGGTTTCCCAGAGAGGATTGCAGAAGTATCAATGATAAAAACTTTTTTCTTCATCTGTTATCCTTTTATTGATTAGGTTTTATGAAGGGTTTTGTAAATCTCTGGGATTGCGATGGTCTCTTGATTTCCTGTTTTCATATCTCGTATGGTAACCATGTTTTTCTCTAATTCTTTCGGTCCAACGATGATGACCGTCTCAACGTTTCGTGCATTGGCATATTTCAGGGATTTTCCTATGCCTCGTCGGAGCTGGTCGAAGTCAACGGTAATCCCATGGTTTCGTAGCTCCTGGGCAATCTGAATGGATGTCGCATTCATTTCCTGGTTGACTGGTATGATATAGACATCAAGTTTCAAGGGGGGGAAGCTAAAACCTTCCTCCTCCAAAGCAAGCAGTGTTCTATCAAATCCAATTGCAAATCCTGAGGTTGGAACCTCAGAGCCACCAAAAAGGCTTACAAGTTCGTAAGTTCCTCCGCCACATAGTTGTTTTTCAGCACCAAGAGCAGGGGCATCGATTTCAAAGACCAGACCTTTGTAATAATCAAGTCCTCGTACGATACTTAATTTCACCGTGTACTCATTGATATGGAAGGCGTTTTTCAGCAAATTAAGGATTATTTCCATGGTGTCTAGCTCTGTTTCTGCAGTAGCATCCCCTGCGATGAATTCCTTGATCTCCTTGATGTCTGAAGTCTGGAGTATCCTGATAAATTTCTCTGCGGTCTCTTGAGGGATATTGCAATTTCGCAGAGCGATTTGGAGATCGTCAAACTGAGATTTGTCAATAAAAGGGAGGAGTGTTTTTCTATCGTCTTTAAGGAGGTGAAGCTTTTTAAAGATAGCATCGACAATGGTGAGATTACCAATGTTAAGCTGGATGTTTTTTAGACCGGTATTTTTTAAAAGAGTGAATGCTAAAGCAAATAATTCTGCTGTTGCCTCACAGGTGTTAGCCCCTATGATTTCACAGCCTGCTTGTTGGAATTCCCGGTATCTTCCCTTTTGTGGTCGATCGTAACGGTAGCAGTTACCAAAATAGAATAACTTAAGTGGCTTTGGTTCCATTTGCAGACGTTCGACATAGCAGCGGATGACCGGTGCGGTCAGTTCTGGACGTAAGGCTAGTTCCCGGCCACCTTTGTCTGTGAACGCGTATAATTCGTTGATGATGGATTCACCGGATTTCGCTGTAAAAAGCTCTAAATTCTCAAATGTCGGTGTCTGAATTTCACCGTATCCAAAGGACGTAAACGTGGCAGCCATCCTGTGTTCTAAATAGCGACGTTTCTGCATTTCCTCTGGGATAAAATCCCTGGTGCCCCGCGGTACCTGAAACATGGGCAGTCGTATAGTAGGGTTTCTTTAATTATGTTTCTCTTAGAAAAGAACGAATCGAACGCATTAAGAGGATGCATCGATGTAGGAAGCAGAATCAGCAGTCTACAGGAGAATCAGATTTCATTGATATCCTGAAAAAGAGGCAAAACTTCTTTTATCAGTATCTGTTACCCCTCATGACTTTCCTATAAAAAAAAGAGGTTGATTGACATGGAAATAACATTGTATGTAAATCGGTTCAAACATGTTCGATATACGTTTTTCAAATGGAGATATAATCTTGAGGTGTACAACAAGGTCATCCTTGCTATCAGCTTTGCGTGTATCACTGCATTGCTCGCCCAAGTACGGTTTTATACTCCTTGGTCTCCCGTTCCATTGACGGGACAGACGTTTGCTGTTCTTCTCAGCGCAATTCTGCTTGGAAAATGGTGGGGCGGCATCAGCCAAGGTATTTACCTTGGAGTAGGTCTTGCAGGGGTGCCATGGTTTGCTGGGATGAATGGTGGGTTTACATATCTCGCTGGTCCGACCGGTGGATATCTGATTGGATTCGTCTTAGCTGCGTTCTTTCTCGGATATTGCGTTGATAATTATGTTCGGTCACGGAAATATTGGACGATGTTTGCGTTAATGATGCTTGCTAATTTCGGCATTGTCTTTGGTCTGGGCTTGTTGCAGCTCTACGGTTGGTTATCTTTAAGCGGTGCCTCGGTTGATATTTGGGGTCTGTTGCTGATGGGGTTGATTCCGTTTCTTGTCGGTGACACGATAAAGATAGCGGTCGCAGCAGGGATCGCAGGAAGCATCACACCGAAACAATCATATGCACATGAGGTCGATGCGGTTCAATAAAAGAAAAATCGACTTTTTTTTTTTATTTTACTTTTGTTAAAAAGATGGTGTGGTTCTTCATCACTACCCATTTCAGTTTATCCCCGTCTTTGAGGTTAAAAAGTTCTGTTACTTCTGACGGAACGGTAATACGTCTGCGTGACCCGCGTATGGTGATTGCCGTTTCTCGTATGCATTTGACGTTTTCCAGGTCAACTTTCATGATGCTTCACTTCTTTTAATAAATCATATCTTACTCGTTATAAATCTCATTTTTAACTGATTTCTCCGCTGAGATATGCTTTGGTCTCGGGATTTTTTGGATTGCTGAAAAACTCAGCGGCAGGACCTTGTTCGATAACCGTACCGAAATACAGGAAGATGACATAGTCCGCAACACGTTTTGCTTGACGAAGCGTATGCGTCACGAGGATAACTGTGTATTCCTTCTTGAGTTTTAATAAGAGGTTTTCTATTTGTTTGGCTGCGAGAGGATCCAATGCTGATGTTGGTTCGTCACAGAGCACAACCTCTGGTTTTACCGCGATTGCTCTGGCAAGGCAGAGGCGCTGTTGTTGACCGACAGAAAGACCTGCCGCGGGTTCATGGAGACGGTCTTTGACCTCATTCCAGAGGCCGACTTCGGTGAGGCAATATTCGATGATTTTATTTAATTCCTCTCCTTTTTTCTGATGATGGATACGTAGGCCGTATGCGACGTTTTCATAAATCGACATAGGTAGGGGATAGGGTTTTTGAGAAAGTAACCCCATCTTTTTTCGGATATCTGGGACATCTAAGCGTGGACCAAGAATGTTGACTCCATCCACCATGATTTCCCCAGATATCGTGACATCCTCTCGGAGATCAAGCAGTCTGTTAAATGATTTCAGCAGCGTTGTCTTACCACATCCTGAGGGGCCTATGATGGCGGTTAATTGTTTTGAAGGTATCTTGATGTTGACGTCTTTAATGACGTTGTTTTTATTATAGGTCACGCTTAGGTTTCTGGTTTCGATTTGAAATTCAGATGGCATCATCTTCTCATTCCTCATTTTTTAGGGTATGATGTGTCTTGTGAATCTTTTTGATAATATCCTTGAAAGGATACTGATGACAAGGACGATAAGCAAAAGGATAAATGCTGAGGCAAACGCCTTTGGTTGACCTGAGGGTAGGGAGTACATATTAAAAATCATTGTAGGTAATGCTGCCGTCGAATCTAACAATGAGGTGGGGATCCGATTGGAAAATCCAGCGGTGAAGAGAATGGAGGCAGCATCACCGATCCCTCGACCCAATCCAAGGAGTATCCCTGCAAGGATACCGGGAAACGCTTGTCTCCGTATGACTTTAAATGCGGTTTCGAATTTCGTCGATCCTAAAGAGTAAGCTCCTTCCTTTAGGCCGATGGGAACCATTTTGATTGCTTCGTCCATGTATCTGGTGATGATAGGGATTTGGAGCAATGTCAAAGCGATTATTCCTACGACCAGAGACGACCCTATTCCAAGGTAGATCATGATCATCAGGCAGAAAATCCCATAGACGATGGAGGGAATCCCCCAGAGTACATCAAGGGCGAATCTGATGAAACCTGAAATCCAACCATGCGTGAATTCTTTTTGAAGGTAGAGTGCTATTCCAAGGCTGATGACGCAGGCTATCCCTGTTGCAGGGAGTGCGAGAAGAAGTGATCCGACTATCGCATTCAGAATACCGCCTCCAAGAGCGCTGCTTGGGTCTGGTGTCTGGGTTATCATTTCAATGGTCAATGAGGATGCGCCATGATATATGACAAGACCAAAGATTACTAACAGACTACCGATCACGATGCAGACAGAAAGAATCATGAGTACTTTAAAGAATGATTCTTCAAGATTGCGTCTGTTCATGTGTTCCACCTCTTTCGTGCCCGACGTAACACAAGGACCCCAAGGAAATTGAAGAGGAAGACAACCAAGAAGAGGATTAAAGCGACTAGCATCAGGGCAGACTCGTATAGAGGAATTGACATAAGCTCACCATACTTCGAAGCAATCAACGATGCCAGTGTTTCTCCTGGAGAAAATATGGACGAAGGGAGACGTGGGATGCCACCGACGACCATATTGACCGCTATTGTTTCACCAAACGCTCGTCCGAACCCAAGCAATACCGCAGCAACGATGTTCGGTCCTGAGGCACGAAACACAACTTTTTTTACGGTCTCCCATTTTGTTGCTCCAACAGAGAGGGATGCCTCCTTTAAAGCAAGGGGAATTGCACTAAATGATTCAACGCAGAGGGAGATGATGATGGGAAAGACCATGATTGCTAATGTTATCGCAGCGGTGAATATGCACAAGCCAGTGCTCTGGATACCAAACCAAGGAGCAATTACATTCTTCACAAGTGGAACAAGCAGGAGAAACGAGCAGAGTCCATAGACAACAGAGGGGACACCAGCGAGTACGTCGAGGAAAGGACGGAGTATCCTACGTATTTTCCCCGGGGCGTATTCTGCGATGTAGATAGCGGTTAAAAGTGAAATCGGAATAGCGATGAGTAACGCAATCCCTGTGACCAGTATCGTTCCGATGATGATTGCAGCAAGACCAAAATTATTGGTATCCGGGTTCCAGTTTGGTGAGAACAGGATGTCAACCAATGAACTGCTGCCTAGGACCAATGAGGATTTAAATAAAAGAAGAACGATGATTGAGAAAAACAAGGAAGAAACAAAAAGCGTCGCAAGAAGCATGAGTTTTGTACCAAGCAAATCACGCCATTTTCTTAATTTCATGCGTTCTGAACTTCCTCTCTATGTTTTTTCATGAAAATCGATACCGGTTAACTGATTTCAGGTCGTGTTCCACTTTCGAGATATTGGAGCTGTGCTGCAATGGTCGAATCTGATAAGGGGACGTATCCTGTATCCAATACATACTGTTGTCCTTCGACGAGAATCCAGTGGACGAAGTCTTTTACGATTCCTGTGAAATTTTTAGAAGTCACAAGGTGTAGCGGACGTGCTGGTGGGGAGGGATAGATGTCGTTATTGATGGCGGCAACGATTGCAGAACGATTAGCGTAGACCTGTTCATCGGCATCTAATATTCCGTTTTCATTCAAATCGATAGGGATGGGGAGTATCCCGTCTGCTGGAACCATTGTACCATCTTGGAGTGCTTTTGTATACACATATGCGATGTTATTGAAACCGATTCCATATTGTTCACGTTGAATGGTGGCGGCAAGGGTGTTATCGCCGTTCACCGCTGAGATTCTGTCTAAATCGACCTGAGATCCAAGGTTATTTTGTTTATAATCCCCCAGGTATGCTGCCCATGTTTCCGCTGCACCACAGGAGTCAGAGCGGGTGTAAACGATGATGTTCTGTGTTATTGTTTCATCTCCTATGAGCTGACCCCAGGTCTTGATGGTCCCTGTGATGAAGATGTTTTCGAATTGTTCTCTAGTCACACCTTTTGAAAGGATGGTGTCGATGACAGGATTGTCCGCATTAATCGTAGCAACCACTGCATCCTTTACCACCGATACCCAAAAGGCTCCCTGATCGATTTCTGATTGGTGTATCTCCCGGGATACCATCCCTATGTCGCAGAGCTTGTTTAATGCGTCTGCCATCCCGGCTCCTGCGCCGTTTGCATTGATGTCAATGTTGATTTCCGGATGTATTTTTTTGTATTCCAAAACCCATTTTTCCATCATGGGTGTGAGTGCAAAGGCTCCCTCAATTTTAATGGTGTTTTTTTGTTGAGTCGTGCAGCCTGAGAATGCAGCTAACAAAAAGAGAATCGCGATGAGTGATACGGCTACTAGCGTTACTTGTTTTGGTTGTTTTTTTTTCATTCGACTAATCTCCCAATATTTTTTTAATGCTAAGCTTTGACTTACCATTGAATTAGTTATAGATATCATCCTATAAATAATTATTGGTAACTATTGGATTTTTACCAATATAAATCCAATTTATAAGAACAAGCCTAAAAAAACAAATTGTAAAAAGAACGGTTTCAAAAAACTACTTTATTAAATCGAAGAGCATTACCATCCAAGCATGTCCCGACGCGGATTTCGAGAAATATTCGGACTTTCAAACCTTACCTGCCCAAACTGCGGAAGTAAAAACATTATGTCACTGCGTGGGGAGATCACCGCAGGAAAACAGACGGCCCATGAATGCAGATGCAACGAATGCGATTTTGATTTTCTTATCTCAAGTAATACTACAAAAACTTAAACTGATGCAGGGAGAAACAAACACAATTCCTTATTGTTTCAACCGGACTTTCAAGTGATTGTTCTTCTGATTTTCACTTGTTTTTGCATCAATTTTATCTTCCCTTGCAAGCCATCCGACCGCGGAATACACATCATTGACATTAATTTTAGTAAGCTTAGAGAGAGCGGAAATGTCAATCTCCTGTTGCCGCCCTGAAAGAAAAGTCCAAATTTTACCTGCATCCGCACCAATCTGCCCCACAAGATTCGTACCACCAATCTTATAGACGGTCCCATTACGACAAATTTTATTTTCTCGTGCAAGCCAACCAACAGCAGCCTGAATTTCATGGTCTGCCAAAAACGTAAAGTTCTTCAGTTTTTTCTCAGAAAGTGGTCCTTTTTGAGATAACATCTGCCATACTTTCCCTGCATTTTGACCGAATTCATCGATGATTGAATTCATTCGACACCACCTGTACGGAATAGGTATATCAGATGTTATTAAAAACATTATGAATCTTTTCAAATATCAGAACATCTCCATTGTTTCATTTGATAATATATCGATTTCTGATGTGTATATATAATAATAGTAATATCATTAACAAACGTATCATATTGCCACGATTTTTAACCACACATCCAAGCAGTACATCCGAATGCAAAAATGTACCAAGGAAGTCATCAATATTCGTTTCTTCTAGATTTACAATTTATGGCCTGTATTCCAGAATTTAAGACCCACTTTAGGAACTACTGGCCAAGGCAA
>CAYXPY010000026.1:0-27996 GCA_964467345.1 uncultured Thermoplasmatales archaeon
GTAACGTTCTTATAACTATCGATGACAGAAGGTATTTAAGATTTATTAAAAATCAAAGATCATGTTTGAAGCTCTTTTTTAAAAAGATGCCTCATGATTATCGTTGGTATCCACCAAGTTTTAGGCTTGGGTCTCCGAACAACGCCCAGTTGGTGATCACAAATGCTTCAACCTGGTGTATCTCTTCTTCGACAAGGAACTTGTGAATCGCTCGACCATGCGCTTGGCCTAGCGTTGTTGATCCATCCCCAATTTGATAGAAGAAATTCGATTCGAGCTCCCCACTGAGACTCACCGGGTCGCCTTCATATCCCATTCCATACCCTGTGCAGCCGGTTGATGCGATCGCACCTCCGTGGGGTTTTACGACCAGTGCCCAGCTGAAGCACACCGGTATTGGGATGCCGTAGCAGAAGTAGTTGGCACCGGTTTTGTCTTGGAGTGTTTTGAGAAGTGACACATTGTACAGACCGTTATGACATCCACCGACGACGATGATGGGAAGTTTTTCAGCATTGCGTAGTTTGAGGAAATGGTATAGGGTGATGCCACCACACCAGTCATCAGGGTATTGTCCATCGAACCAGATGGTGTCCCAGACCAGCGGGTTTCCATGGCCCTGGAAGAGCACAAAACCAGCTCCCTGGGAAATGGCGGTCTGTATATCCTTGGCGATGGGTACAAATCCGGTGGTGTTCTTGTTACTAGAGTAGACGTTTATAAGGTTGAGATCCGGGATTGCGTTTTTTGTGTGGTTGTAGGCAAGGTCGCAGAGATATTCTCCATCTGGTTTGCCTTCGAAGTAATCAAAGGTCTTCCCCCCGATGCCGATGAAGTTTTTATACCATGGTTTCTGCTCAGGTCCGGTGTTCTCATAGGTGATGATTTTCTGAACAAGTGTTCTGACCTCCCTTTGATTTGTTGCTGGTAATCGTCCGACGTACACCTCAGGGTACAGGTCAAAGGTGTCTTGTGCAGCTCCGGGTGCATCCCAGGCAGCGTAGATGCCGTCCCCGTTCGAATCCCAGCTGTCAAAAGCCCCAGTGTCGTTGTAGAGACACCCGTAGTAGAGGTCTGATAAACATCCCTCATCATCAAGCTGGGGGATACTGACGTATCGTACAGGAACCCACCAGCCGCTCCAACCAGCGGACCGGGTGTCTTTGTCCTTGGCGTAGAGATGGGATTTTAACCCACCAACAAGCAGGACGTAGGTGATACCCCAGGTGTCGTACGCCTCTTTGATGAAGTATTTGACCTGCTCAGGGGGATCAGCCCCTGTGTACTGGTCAAGGATGTCCTCGACTGATTTGAACGTGGTTGAAAGTCCTTTTGAATTTTTAAAATCGATGAGAGGGGCAAGTGCTGCTTTGAAGGATCTGGGTGCGATGATGACCATGTCATACGTCTCAGTGGTTTGTGTCATAGTGTTGGGGGATTCATAGGTGAGTTGGATGTCAAAAGAAGACGCATGTGTTATCTGGTTGGTTGCTGGTGCATAGCGCACGGGGTAGCAGATGATTTTTACAAACGTTACCTGGTTTTGGTCTTGATCGCGTCCGGCGCCGATGTCGCAGCGGTACCAGCTGGTTGGATAAAACGACGTACTCTCGTAGATTGTTGAATCGAGTTCGTAGGGTTGTTTTTTGGTTGTTTTTGATAAAGTAGTGAGTCGGGAGGCAAGGATTTTTTTGGTAAGGGTGAAGGTGCGTATTTCTTTTGGCGTGCAGGTGATGGTGATGTTTGTCGATCCGAAGGGTAGCACGTAGGTATGCGTAAAAAGTGGAAGCAATGGTTTTTTTGGTTCTTTTAGCTGTGAGGTCATCCCCTCCAGGTGTATGGTCAGCAATCCGTTTTGTTCACGGATTGTTGGTTTTGATGAAAAACGGAAAGAAAGGTCAATGCTTTTTGCAGTCGTTTCTTGTTCTAAAGGAAACGGGGTTTCAAAAGCGACTGCTCCGCATCCACTTAGTAGTAGTATGCTTACCACGGATAATGCCATGATCCTCTTCATAGGACTCCTCAGGTATACGACTCGGTGCACCCATTGCTCTAGATTTATATTATATAGTTATTATATAAGTATATAAACATTCTGAAATCAGAATGATGCATTCTCTTAAGGAGAAGAAACAAGAGCCTCCTTCTATAGAAACAATTATGTAGCAGTTATCAACTCCTCAAACAGGCAAGGCAGAAGAGGAGCTATGCACAGACTCTGGGAACGTCTCTTCAACGAAGAAACCGGGATTGGGGTTGCACTGACGACTGTTTTCTATCGTAAACCGTATAAAGAAACATATACCCGTATCAAGGAAATGGAGCGATGGAGCGCAGAGCAAATACATCGCTATCAATGGGAACACCTTCTGTTGCTTCTGCATCATGCCTATGAGCATGTACCCTACTACAAAAAGCTGTTCAAATCACAAGGCATCACACCAGAGGACATCCAAACCATGCAGGATTTTCAGAAGCTGCCGTTTCTGACAAAGGAACTTGTGCAAAAACATGCAAGCGAGCTGAAAGCGACGAATTACCCGGCGTATGCCTTCGAGGAGACCAACACGGGTGGGTCCACTGGTTTTCTGCTGAGGTTCCCCGTGGAAAAAGGGGTATGGTACGCAAAACACCTTGCCTACATCACAGCCTTGCTCCAACGGGGTGGATGCCGGACCATGGATTCCTCTGTTCAACTCATTGGCAGGGAAAAACCCTGGGAATACCGTCTGCTCCCCCGAACCCTGCTACTGTCTTCCTATCAGATGACAGACCAAAACCTCCCTGTCTACGTACGAAAGATCACACGGCTCAAACCACGCTATTTCATAGGATATCCTTCTGCGATCACCCTGCTGGCACAATATATGAAACACCAGTCGTTTGAGCTTCATGGGTTGAAAGCGATTTTTTGCTTTGGTGAGACCCTTTATGACTGGCAACGTGACTTTCTTGAGGCATTCTTCGACTGTCGGGTTCATGGACAATACGGGCAGCGGGAGCAATGCGTTTTTGCTGGGAGCTGTGAAAAAAGCGATTATTACCATATCTTCCCTGATTATGGGTTTGCGGAGCTGATCGACAGCGACGGACAACCAGTGACCCAGGAAGGGGCCTGCGGGGAGATCGTCGGAACAGGGTTTCATACAGGGATCTTTCCGTTTATTCGATACAGGACCGGGGATATCGCACTCTACACGGCACATCGCTGCGACTGTGGGAGACAGACGCTGCGTTTTCAATCCATCGAAGGAAGGGTGCAGGATTTCATGGTATCGAAAACAAAACGGCTGGTGCCATTGATGGGGGTACTGCAGTTGATCGCCCGATCGTCCCCCAATATGAAGGAATACCAGCTGTATCAGGAGAAGGAAGGGGAACTGATGCTTCGTATCGTACGAAAAGAGGAATTCTCCAATCGTGACGTCCGTCAGATACAAGACAATGTGCAGAACCGTCTGAAAGACGAATTTTCATTAACCCTTGTCTATGTGGAGTCCATTCCTCGGACGAGCCGGGGGAAATACCAGTTTTTAGTCCAGAAACTACCGACTCAACAGGGAAAATAAAAAATAAGAGAAACAATCGAATGTTCGTTTCGATCGTCTCAAGTCATTGTTGTACTTACCACTGGGTTCTTGGATTAAAGTAGGTAAGGTCGATGGTTCCCCAGTCGTCGTAATCGTTTTTCCCATGGGATCCATCGGAGTAATCCACAAGATCGCTGTAGGTGTATCGGTAGTTCATCACAGATTTATACGGACCGTATCGCCAGAAGTTGGATTCCCAAGGCCATTTACCATCTTGAACATCGACCCCGGGTGCTCTGATATTCAGGGAATGACCTGTTTCATGCATGATAACCCCGGCATAGACGAACTCCCTTTGTTTTTCCCGGTTGAAGGTTCCGCGTACGATACTATCGATGAGGGGGACTCTCTTTGGAAGGGTCTCAAGATACTGCGAGGAGAGATAGAAGCAATCAACCGCACGTGAATTACCAATCCTTGATTGGAATGTAAAACCGACTGCCCAGCTTGCATTATACCCTATTATTCCCCAGTGAAAAACGCCTCTTCGCCAGTTATTCGTATCTGAATGCATGAAATAAAGCCAATACCATGCGTTCAGGTCATTTTCTCCAATAGTTTCCTTGAAAGGAATGAACTCTCCACCACCAAGCCGTCCGTCGTCCACATGCCAGAAGATGTTGTGCTTCGCATGGGAATCACGGAGGTGGTCATAGGCGCCGACTGGTGCGACACTGCCTTGGCCGTTTGGCCCTTTTTCCATTTGGTCTATTTCAACGAAAATATCCTGTCTGAAGGGATCAGATCCCCATTGCCAGGTCAGGTATTCCTCTTTGTTGGTTAGTCCATCGTCATCATCATCAAATAAAGTATGATTCTCCCATTCGAACGGGTCATAGACCATGTAGTAGCCCTCGTCATGTCCCCATTGATAATACGTTAATCCAAAGCGGTATTCCCATTCGATGGGGATGCCGTCCATGTCTAAATCCTCCCCGCGGTTATCGATCTCAGGGCTGGTGTTGTAGATGGCAGTCTCAAGCCAGTAGGGGAAGCCGTCGCCATCAAAATCATTTTGTGAGATATCAAATATCAGTTCACAATCCCGATCAAGCTGATAGATGCTGTTATCGTCACATCCATTGAGCCGCCCATAGCCACTGAGATCGCCAAGGGAGTCGTCCCCCCACCAGCAACCTGCTGCAATACTATATCGAAGCTCTGCGGTACGTGATTGTGTGAAATTTCCATCTTCTCTGCTGAGGTCACAGAGACGGTCAGCTACAGGGCCTTTTTCCCAGAGAGCTATTGTAATGTCAACGAATTCTTCTTCTTTGGGGACTTCTTTGGAGGCAGACCAATTCGGTTCAGTCACATACAACATGTTTTCCCATACATCGCTGGTGAACTCCTCGTCGTTTATCGTCACTGTGACGTAAAAATCAGGGTCTGAGAGCAAATCGATTGTATCTAAACCACGGATTTCATGGATAGTGACCGTGACAGTGATGTTTTCGACCAGAGGATCGTAATCATCGGGAAGTGGCATTGGTCGAATCAGTAACTGATTTTTTGTCTGAAGTGATGCTGTCGTTGGGATGACCAGCGAAGCAAGAATGACAAGCGTACATAGTATTTTTATAAAATTCTTCATCATATCTGATATCCCCCTAAGGATCTGTTTTTTCTTGGGTACCTATAAAGAAGCCTATCCTATATAAATGTTTGTTGATTTTTTAGGTTAAACTATTAGTTTGGTTTTTTCTAAAATTTTAAAAAGGACAGAACATTACCATCTCCCATCTACCATGTATATGGGGGATCATCCATGAAATTACTAATACCACCAGAACCACTCTTATTAAAAAAGCAATCAGAGGAACAACACGGCAAGGAATGGGACATCGACTCATTGAGCTTGTGGTTCGGGAACCGGCTCCCAACCTATCTATGGAATGACGCAGGATGGTCAAAACCATTAAAGGCGGAAGGCTACAACTGGCAAAGCTTCCTGAAGATCCTTTCTCTTCATAAAAAAGAGATGATACGCTGGTCACGCAACGCACTCTCCTGGAAAGACTTCTTGTTGAAGTTGCAGGACACATTCAAAGACCCAGTGTTTAAAACCGTGCTCCTCAGAAAAGACACACGAAAGGGGATAATTGATGGATAACCATACGGATGGATACCCGATTGTTCTTACTGCCTCACGTGCCGAGGCAAACGAATACGACGATAACCCCTTTGCCGCATTCATCTGTACATTCCCAAAGAAGCTTTCTGGGTTGGCCTTACGGGAGCATCTGGAAAACCTCCCAAGCAACGAGGATGGGACCGCGAAACGGACCATCTACGGTCTGCGTAAGGTCGAATCACTACTTGTCAAAGAATTCGGACAGGAAAACGTTGTTGTCGCCCATTACGACCAGTTGCATAGATTCATTGGTAAAAATACCAAGATCCTGGGCATCTCGTCCATGGACCCGATGGGGCTTGCCTATGTCTCCACCACCTACAATTCACTAATCGGGTTTGGTGGGGAGGCGTTAAACGCAGCCGAGTTCGAAAAACTCATCACGCATCCCACAATCCAATCCTACAAACCGAAAATCATCGTCGGTGGAGCTGGTTCCTGGCAGATCAACGAGGCGGGCGTGCAGAAGAAATTTGGTATTGACGTCCTCTTCCAAGGAGAAGGAGAGGAAGATCTGATTTCCGTGTTTCGTCAAATGATGAACGGTGAATCGGTGTCGTCGTATTTCGTTGCAAACAAACCGAACCGAAAAGAAATCCCACCGATCATCCATGCGGCTTCCTATGGCATGGTGGAGATCACCAGGGGATGCGGCCGAGGCTGTCAGTTCTGCAGCCCGACGAACCGTACGAAATTTTCCTTTCCCTTGGAATATATCATGAAAGAGGTAAAAACCAATGTGGAAGGGGGAACAAAAACGATTTTTACGGTGACAGAAGATATCTTTTTGTATAAATCAAAACCAGGATTCATCCCGAACAGGGAGGAGATCGTAAAATTATACAAGACTATCGCCTCGTACCCAGGTGTTGACTATATCCTGCTGTCGCATGCGTCCCTTGCCCCGGTCATCTACGATCCGAAACTCTTAGAGGAGCTCTCACCGATTTTGCTGGAGAAAACCCGATGGACACCGCAGCTGCATAAATCCTACCCAAAGCGGTTTGTCTCTGTGGAGGTCGGTATCGAAACCGGCAGTGTCCGTCTGATGAAGCAATACATGAAAGGAAAGGCACTGCCATATAGTGTCGACAACTGGCCGGAGCTTGTGGTTCAAGGCGTCGGAATGATGAATGACCACGACTGGTGGCCGTTATGTACTATCATGACCGGACAGCCTGATGAGACTGAAGACGATGTCCGAGCGACGCTTGACCTTATCGATGACCTGCGGAATCATAACGCGAAAATGTTCTACACACCGGTGTTGTTCATCCCGTTAAAGGAAGCAATCCTGGGGGACCAACGGCGGACCAATTTGAAAAACCTTACAGAACTGCAATGGGAGGTTATCTCACGCTGCTGGAGGAACAACATTGATTTCTGGTCACCTGATTTAAAATGGCTTCTGAATCCGATATTCTTCTTCTCACATTGGTTCTATGCTCGATGGAAACATGGGAAAAAGGCGACTGTGCCGATGATGCATCTGGCAGGGTTCCCGATCGCCCAGAAAACCAACAAACTCTGTTCCCCCGAGTATTGCCAAGAGGATCCTGTGCGAGGGAATGGAAAACAAGAGGCGCCATAAAGAGCCTTGATTATTGTTTTTAGTTCTTGAGGAACGCAAGGTAGGCAAGATACGAGGAGTAAAGATCGACCTTACTGGTGACCTCATAGGGTGAATGCATGGACAACACCGGTGCACCAAGATCAACGACATCCATGCCTAACCGTGAGAAATACTTTGCAACAGTCCCACCACCGCCCTTGTCGACCTTTCCAAGCTCCCCGGTCTGCCAGGGGACATGCGCCTTATCTAGGAGGGCTCTGATCTCGGCAACATATTCCGCGGAGGCATCGTTTGCAGAGTATTTCCCGCCATGACCCGTATATTTCGACATCACGACACCGTTGCCTAACGATGAGGCGTTTTTCAGTTCGAACACATCGGTGTAGTTCGGGGTGACAGCGGATTGAACATCCGCGGAGATGACCTTTGATTTGAGCAGCACGCTGTCGATATCGACATTCGCATCAAGGCCTCGGATAAGGGAACGCAGGAATACAGATGCTTGGGCAGAGGCGTTTCCTTCACTGCCGATTTCCTCTTTATCCACGAAGAGGGACATGACCGTATGTTCTGGGTTTTTGACATCCAGAATTGCTTGTAACGCTGCATACGCGCAGATGCGGTCATCCTGACCGTACGCACCGATCAACGATCGGTCAAAACCTACATCACGTGCTTTAAACGCGGGGACTGCCTCAAGCTCCGCGGAGATAAGGTCATCCTCTGTTATGGAATAATCCGTGTGCAGTTTTTCAAGGATCGCCGACTTAATTTTCTCTTTAAAATCACCTTTCGCAGGGATGCTGCCGATCACGATATCAAGGCTTTCTGCTTTTATCGCCTCATCGATTTTTTTGTTATCCTGCACATCATGGGAAAGATGAGGAAGCAGATCAGGTACAGAGAAGACAGGATCTGTGTCATCCTCACCTAATTTGAAGGTGATCTTCTCACCGGTTTTTTTCACTACGACCCCATGCAACGCAAGGGGGATGACGACCCATTGGAATTTCTTTATTCCTCCATAGTAATGTGTTTCGAAGAGTGCAAGATGGCTTTCTGAGTCCTGATAGAGCGGCACTTGTTTCAGGTCTAGCCGGGGTGAATCGATGTGTGAAATGACAATGTGCAGTCCCTCACGTATTGGTTTTTTCCCAGGTACTACGATTGCTGCTGATTTCCCTTGGTTTATGATGATTTGTTTGTTTTTTTTCCTCGCAGCCCGGGCGATGAACTCAACTGCTTCTCGTTCTGTCTTTGCTTCGTTAAGGAATGCTTGGTATCGTTCTGCAAATGAAAAAGCACTCGCGATCTGCACTTTGGAAAAAAGTTCCCAAGCAGATTTTTTCTTATATGCATATTTGCTTTCGCCGTCTTTCATACGGTAAATCCCTCAGCGAGAAAGTCATCGTCTCGTACCATAAAAAGATAACTCAAGAAAGGAAAGAAAAAAAAGAATAGAAAAAAAAGGGTGGTTATCGTCGGATGATCCAGATGATGATGACGACACCGACGATGATGATGATAGCCAGTATTGCGATGAAGAGGAGCATTTGTCCGGAGAAAGGCCCGTCAGAACTACCTCCACCTTCTGTCGAAATCGTAATGGTCCCTGTTTCGCTGACAGAATCATCGCTTTCATCGGTGACAGTAAAAGTATACGTGTAGGTCCCGGCTTGTGAATATGTGTGGGTTGGGTTTAATTCTGTTGATGTGGTTTGATCCCCGAAGTCCCAGAGGTACCGATAGGGTGGTTGTCCGGTGAGTGGGGAGACACTGCCGTTGAATTGGATGGCCTCTCCGACTGATCCGATGTTTTGTGCGTATGCCTCAATGATCTCCAATGGTGGATTGGGGCAGATATCGGAGAGATAGACAAGTCCTGAGGGGTCGAGGTCGCCGCCGGTGAAGTTTACTTTCATGAACATGGACGTCACACTGAGTTCCTCGTAGATTTCTTCGGCGCTTATGAGGGAAAACCTGATGGTAAGGGTGTCACCTTCTACAGTGAAATCCGAGGTGGTGAGGTTGATAGTATCAAGGCCGTTGTTGAGTTGTCCAGTGAGGTTGGAGTAACTCACCATATATTCTCCCTCAGAGGTGATCAATTGGAAATCGTATTCCACGAAGTTAAGGGAATCGAAGATATCTTCACTATATAAATCGATGATGCTCCCCCTGTTTTCGATGTTACCGCGGACATTCAGGGTCAGTGACACCTGTGCCCCGTTCTGTGTATAGGTGACCTGTGTAATATCAAGGTTCTTGACATCAATCTCAGGATGAGAGGTAATCACTACTGTTTCACCAGTATAATAATCAACGGAACTGACGTCTTCAATCGTGTCAGTGATCGTTGTATCTGCAGCCTGGACAGAGCATACGGCGATGAGCAGAAGGCTGCTTATCATCATTGTTATTATTCCTAGATTCTTGTGTTTCATGGTTTCATACCTCGTTTTATTTGCGGAAGACTATTTACTAATCCTATTTAAAAATTTTGGAACGCATCTGTTTTCCTGAGTTCGCATAAATATATGTTGTTTATTTCAGTTTCTTTTTGAGATCAGTCATGGTGCTTATCATGTCATCCAGGGTCGATTCAAGTGTCCCAAGACTTACATGGACCTTGTCGGTGATGATAGCTCCTTGGGCGGATGGTTTGATGATGCCATCATGTTCGAGTGTCCGTAGTGAGTAGCGTATCACGTGTTGTGGTTGACCGGTGATTTGTGAGAGCCGTATGATCCCGATTGGTCCGTGATCTCGAACGGTTTTTAACACGTCGATGTGTCGTATGAGAAGGTCCAGTTCTTTTTCTGCTACGTTTGTGATAGATGTTTTTTCCCTTTGTTTTTCAGACAATTTCCTACCTCCCGGGTTAATTGTTAACAATGTGTAAGCATTCTGGATATTTAACCTTATCGAATCAGGAGAAAAAAGAGAAAAAAAATGAAAAGAGAGCTGTTGTCAGTCGCAGATTATTTCGATTTCCACAACCCATGGATGTTACAATAGTCTCGAGCAGCTAACGTTATGGCACTTACGCAAAACTCTGCTTCTGGTTTATCAGTTGGTTTTAAAAACTTTCGATAGACTGTCCCATCAGCATGCAGTTCGATCCACTCGATATAATGCTTCTCCTCCATAGGATGCGGAATAGAACCGACCTTCACTTTCACGCCTGTTGAGGTTTTCTCAATCACAGGAACGTGCTTCTCGTTGCCGGCGTCCTGGACTTTCTCCACAAGCAGCTCCATAGGTTGGCCACAGCACACCAACTCACCGACGCCAGCATGCAGGACTTCAACGATGTTTCCACAAATAGTGCATTTATAGACTTCCTTTACCTTCGTCATTTTTCACACCTCGTATTTACTACTTCTGTTTCTTGTTTTTATAATCCTTAATTGCCTCATGCAGCGCATCTGCAGCAAGGTTCGAACAATGCATCTTCTGGGCAGGCAGACCGTCAAGTTCGTTTGCCACATCACCTCTTGTGATCTTCACAGCTTCGTCGACATGCTTGCCTTTTGCCAGTTCAGTGACCATGCTGCTGGTCGCAATGGCAGAGCCACAACCAAACGTCCGAAACTTGATGTCAGTGATCTTGTCATCCTTGACCTTGATGAAGATTTCCATGACATCGCCACAGACAGGGTTGCCTACCTTCCCGTACCCATCGGGGTTTTCGATGACACCGACGTTGCGTGGGTTCATGAAATGCTCCATAACTTTCTTGCTATATCCTACATTTGCCATTCTTTGTTCCTCCATTTTTTTTATGATAACGGGGAGAGTTTCCGTAAACGCTGGACGGTCTCAAACGTCGCCTTGCTTACAGGTTCAACATCCTGCAGGGTCGTGGATCGCCCAAGCGTCAGGACCATAGACCCGTGTGCCTCCTCATGTTTCAAACCAATCGCAAGCAGAACATGCGATGGTTCCAGCGTCTTTGACGAGCATGCTGACCCGGTCGACACCTGGATATCATACATGTCCATATTCAGGAGAATGCTTTCTCCTTCGATTGAGCTGAACCGGAAGCTGGCATGGTGCGGCAGACGCTGCACCGGATGTCCCGTGAGATAGGAATCTTTTATTTTAAGGATTTCTGTTATAAGAGAGTCTCGTATGGGGAGGAGTCGGTTGCTTTCTTGTTTCATCTCCTGCTGAGCGATCCGTGCTGCTTCACCCATCCCCACGATCGCAAAGACATTTTCAGTTCCCGAGCGAAGACCACGCTCCTGTCCACCCCCAAGCATGATGGATTGGAGTTTGATTCCGGGTTTTACGTATAACGCACCAGCACCTTGTGGGCCGTAGAGATCATTCGAGGAAAGCGTCAGTAAATCGATGCCGTCTTTCTGCACATCGACAGGGATTCTGCCTGCAGCAGCGACCCCATCCACATGCAGATAGAGTCCTTTCTCATGGACAAGGGTGCTGATCTCTTTGATCGGTTGGATCGTCCCAATCTCATTGTTCGCATACAATACTGAAGTAATTGTCGTTGTCTTTGTCAGAATCTGCTCAAGTTTGTCAAGGTCGACAAGACCTGTGGAATCTACAGGGGTGGTCGTGAACGTAAAACCATTTTTCTGCAGTTCTTTCATCGGATTGAGCACGGACATATGCTCGATAGCCGAGGCGACCACCGCTTTTCCCACCGTGATGTTCCGAAGGGCAGTGCCTTTCACCGCAAGGTTGTTTGCCTCTGTCGCACTGCTGGTAAAAAGGATGGTGCTTTCGTTTTCCGCATGGATGAACTCAGCGATTTTCTTTCGGGATTCCTCCATCGCGCGTTTGGCCTGCAAGCCGACAGAATGAAGCGATGAGGGGTTCCCATGAGATGATGTAAGATAGGGCTGGGCGAACGCAAACACCCGGGCGTCCATGGGCATGGATGATGCATGATCAAGGTAGATTCGCCCCATGTCATCCTCCGCTAGAACCACATGGTGGCTCCCGCGTCAAGTGCAAGGTCGTTTAAGGTCCCTGCACCAACGATTTTCACACCAGGTATGAGTGTAACTTTTTCTAGCCCCAGCATTTGCTTTGATGCCTCGCACGCATAAATCTCAATACCCATTTCCATGGTTTTTTTCAACAGCTCAGCGACACTGGGGAACGATCCCATTTTGATGTTCTCAGCGACACCCGGCATGAGGATCCGTAACCCGGTCCCTAGGTAGTAGACCCGCGGGGTCAAATCCATGTGTTTAGCTGTCTGTGCAAGCACAAGAGGGGAATATTGTTTCTCAGGCTGATCCGTGGTCTGCACATACAGTATTGAGTTTTCATCTTTCATAGGTCTCTCCTTATTTCATTCTTCGGATATAGAAGGTAAGCAAAGGTCCTTCTTTTTTGAACTGGACGAGTTCATGTCCAGTTCGTTTCGCCCATCGTTTGATGTCTTCCTCTGCAGCGGGATCATCAGCCTCGACCTTGAGGATCTGACCGATGTGTATTTTTTCGATTTCTTCCTTGGTCATCGCAATGGGCATCGGGCAGTACAGCCCGACACAATCCACTTCTGCATCAGGGGTTATTTCGGATTGATTTGTGTTCATCTTCTATCGTGGTTTATATAGATGGCTGGTTAGTAGTTTTCTTCTTTTATCTCGAAATGGGCTTGTGGATGCTGGCAGGCAGGGCATTTGTTTGGTGCTTCTGGGCCTTCATGGACATATCCGCAGTTCCGACATTTCCATTTGACGACTTTTTCTTTCTTGAACACCTGTTTTTTCACCACATTGGCATGGAGCGCTCGGTATCGTTTCTCATGGTACGCCTCGACCTTTCCGATGTTTCGAAAGCTGCAGGCGACATCAGAAAAGCCTTCCTTTTCTGCGGTCTGGGCGAAATCAGGGTAAATGGTTCCCCATTCTGCTTTCTCACCCTCTGCCGCTTCCTTGAGGTTTTCCTCGGTTGTTCCGATGACACCAGCAGGGTACATCGCGGTAATCTCAGCCATCCCTCCCTGCAGATACTTAAAAAAGACTTTTGCGTGTTCTTTTTCGTTCTCTGCGGTCTCAAGGAAGAGTGCTGCGATTTGTTCGTAGCCTTCTTTCTTTGCCTGTGATGCGAAATAGCTGTATCGGTTTCTCGCCTGTGACTCTCCTGCGAACGCTGCGAGGAGGTTTTTTTCGGTTTGTGTTCCTTTTAGACTTTTCATTTTTCTCAACTCTGTTTTTTTTATTGTACTTTAAGGTCCGACATGGACCATGTCCCAATACACGTCTGCTTCTTCGAATCGGTCCATGCTTTCTTTTTCGATTTCAAGGATTTTGTAATGCTGTAGTTCCATGTCAGCAAAATAGGAAAGGGTATTGCGTATCTTCTTATCCTTTGTGAACTGCTTTGAGAGTTCTTGGTAGAACTCATGAGCGGATTTCTCCGCCTGCATCGCACTTTTAAGAAGCGTGCTGAGGGAGGTCTCTTCATCAGGGGGAACGAGTGGAGGGAGTGGAACAGGGGTGGCTTTTGGAATATGGATTTCTTTGTTTGGGAACTTTGCCTTGTACAGCTGTTCGATGAACGACTGGTGTTTCTGTTCTTCAGATGCAAGGAATTTGAGTTTGTCTTTGAGGAGACCGTTTTTCACCTGTTCAGCCATCTTTGTATAGATAACGTTGCTTTCGATTTCGCTTTTCATAGCCGCGAGCAGAAGGTCTTCCAGTGTGTATTTTTTCAGATCCATGTTCTCACCCTTTCACTGTTTTCCTCTTGAGGTGATTATTCCTCTTTTCGTTTCCCAAGCTCCCGGTCCAGCATGAAGAGCCCACCGGTGCTTTTTTCAATCATTTTTAGTTTCTGGACGATGGCATCGGTCTGTTGTTCTTCTTCGACTTGTTCGTCATGGAACCAGTTCAGCATGGTTGTTGCAGCGTAATCCTTGTCTGCTGCTGCGATGTTTGCGAGATTCTCGATCATCGCGGTGACTTTTTGTTCGTGTTTGAATGCTTCCTCAAAGGCATGTCCTGGTGATTTCCAGCTGGTTGGTATCGCGGCGATCGCGCTGAGCGTCACTCGGCCTCTGCGATCATTGATGTGTTTGTAGAATTTCATGGCATGTTCGACTTCCTCGCTTGCTTGAACCCTCATCCAGTTCGCAAACCCACCTAGGTTGATTGATTCGAAGTAGGCGGACATGGACAGGTATAGGTACGCTGACCAGAGTTCTGCGTTGATTTGCTTATTTATTGCATTTTCCAATTTTTTACTTAACATCATCTTTTTTACCTCCTTTTTTACATAGTTCTTTATTTGATACGTTTCATTGGTGCGCCGCAACAATGCGGGATCGATTTCGGTTCTTTTTCAAATCCAATGACCGAGTTGCAGGTACATTCCTTTTCTTTGCAGTCGCATTGGTATTGTATCTTCATGGTAGATTCCTCACAGCCACAGTTTTTGCACATAATCAAATTCCTCCAGTTCATGTTACAATTTTCATTTCTTTATATACTTTACCTGTGTTTTTTCTCTTTTATTGCTTCTCAAAGGCGTCTTTTCCTGCTCCGCAGATGGGACAGACCCAATCATCAGGGAGAGCGTCAAATGCTGTTCCTGGGGCGATACCGGTTTCAGGGTCTCCTTTTGCTGGGTCGTAGACATAGCCACAGACGGTGCATACATATTTGTCCATTTTTACTTCCTCCTTTTTTTTCTCTGTTTTCTTATCTATTTCACTAAAGTATGTTGGTGCGGTTTTTGGTGAATAACCGCCTTTTACTTCATGGTAATACTCATAGGTCATGACTGCTTCTTGTGTTAATTGGGATGCATCTGTTATTTTTCCAATGAAGATGGTATGGGTGCCGACATCGATTTTATCGATGACCTCTGCCTCAAGATATCCTGACGTGTGGTCAAGGATGATGGGAACATGGGTGGTGCTGAGTTTGAAGTTGACGTTTTTGAATTTGTCGAGGTCTCTGCCTGATTTGAACCCGAAGGTTCCGATCAGCGTCAAAGGGGTGGTTTTATCTAGGATGGAGACGGTGAAAAGCTTGCTTTTGCTGATGAACTCGTGGGTGAGGTTTTGTTTGTTGATGCTGACTGCGATGGTTGGTGGTTCGGAGGTGACCTGGAACAACGCGTTTGCTATCTGACCGTTTGTTTTTTCTCCGTTCGTTGAACAGACGATGTAGAGCCCATAGGAGATTTTGTGAAATGTTTTTTTATCCATTCTGTTTCCTTCCTTTATCCTTCATCTGGCATTTTTTGCAGATGCCTTTGAAATATCCTTGAACGTCTTCGACGTGGTGTCCTCCCACGAGGGTCCGGTCCATGTTTGGGCAGGAGATTGCGATATCATGTATTGCGCCACAGTGTGTACAGATGAAATGATGGTGCATTCCTTGTTCGATGTCGTATCGAAGTTCTGAGCCAGAGACGGTCAGGACCTGAACGATTTTGTGTTTCTGAAGTATTTCCAGGGCGTTGTAGACGGTCGTTCGGGAGAGGGAGGGGTGTTTCTTTTTAAGTGCAGAGTAGATTTCGTCGACGTTGGGATGGGTATGGTGCTGGTCGAGGTATTTGAGGATCTCTAGTCGTGGTGAAGTGACTTTGAGTGAATGGTCTTTGAGGATTTTTACGTATTTTTCATACATGCAAATCAGATTTGATATGGATTCTATTTTGTAATGATTACAATTTAGTAGGTATTACAAAATGATATATATACTTTTCTAAACGGACAAAAAAGAAACGTTTAAGAACCAGAATACATCCCCAGGTCACATGGAATACTCGCTCCTCTACCATACGATCATCCCCTTCGCATTATCAGCACTCGTCGTCATCCTGGTCACCATCATCGCAGAGAAATACGGCACAAAAACAGGAGGAGTCATTGGAACACTTCCCTCAACCATCATCATCGCCTTCCTGTTCATCGCCCTGGATAAAGGAGTAACCTTCGCCGCAGACTCTGTCGCTGTGGTTCCCGCGGAAATGGGAATCAACCTCATCTTCCTGCTTCTCTTCGCAGTCCTTTCAAAAACAAAGCTCCCAATAGCAATCGCAGGGTCCCTGCTTGGATGGACACTGCTTACCGTCATCCTCTTTTACTCAAACATCACATCAATCGCCCTGTCTCTCCTTGTATATCTCCTCTGCTTCCTGCTCTCCTTTTTCATCCTTGATAAAAAGAAAAAAATAACATCCCAGGACACCACCAAGGTCCATTACACAGCTCTCAAACTGCTTGGAAGAAGCCTCATCGCAGGCACCGTCATCGCAATAGCAGTCTCATTCTCAAATCTCGGAACCACCCTAAGCGGTATCTTCTCTGTCTTCCCCGCCATCTTCCTTTCCACAATGATAATCTCCCACCGGGAACATGGACCGCGATTCACTGGCGCCATGGCAAAAGGCATGATCTACGGCAGCCCCAGCGTCGTCAGCTACGCCATCAGCATCCATGTCCTTTACCCAGCTCTTGGTATCCTATCTGGTACCATCGGTGCATTCCTCATCGCCCTTCTCGTGACCCTCCTCCTCTTCATTTTACGTTCGAAGATACACTAACACCAAAATGAACCCTTATTTCTTCCCGTATCGATACAGGATATGGCAGTTGCCTTCACTGCTCACCATACAGGGACCAACGGGGTTCTCCGGTGTGCATTGACGTCCGAACAACGGACACTGTTTCGAAGAAATCAACCCTCTGAGCACCTCCCCGCAGAGACAACCAGCGGGCTCAGCAAACTGCGTCTCGGAAATCACCTGCAACTCGTCTTGATACTTCACACGCGCATCATAAGCTGCGTACTTGCCCCGAAGCTGCAACCCCGATAAAGGAATGACCGGAAACCCACGCCATTTCACATCAACTGGTTCAAAAACTAACGTAAGCAGCTCCTGAGCCTTCGTATTCCCCTCTGATTTCACCGCACGGGCGTACTCGTTCTGCACCTCTGCCGTTCCCTGTTGAATCTGCCGCACCAACATCCAAACCCCCATCAGCAGGTCAAGAGGCTCAAAACCAGCAATCACCTGTGGGATCTGATAGTCCTTCGAGATGAACTCATAGGGTTTTGTTCCAATGATGGTTGAGACATGACCTGGTTCAATGAACCCATCGATCCTCAGCTCACCCATCTCAAGGATCGCCTGTAATGCAGGAGGAATCAACCGATGACAACACAGTACAGAGAAATTCACAGGCGGCTCCCGCAGGATAACCGATGCGGTGGTAGGAGCGGTCGTCTCAAAACCAACTCCCATGAAAACGACCTCTTTTTCTTTATGGTTCGCAGCAAGCTGAAGTGCATCTTCGATGCTATATACCGTCCGTACATCACATCCCTCTGTCTTCATCTGCTGCAGCGATGATGTCGCCCCCGGGACCCGAATCATGTCACCAAACGTGGCAATCGTCTTGCCAAGTTTTGCAAGAAGCAACACCTCCTCGATTTCCTTAGGCGTCGTCACACAAACAGGACACCCAGGGCCCTGCCCGATCTCAACACCACAGCCTTTCAGCAAGACATCCAACCCATGCTTTACCAACGTATCTTGATGGGTCCCACAGACATGCATAAACCGGAGATTCACCTTTGCGCGTGTCAGTTGAACAATAATGTCATCAGCAAGCTGTTTATCACGCAAAGAAAACACTAGCCTTCCCCCTGAGACAGCATCTCTTTGAACAACGCTAAGGTCTCTTGCGCCTCTTTTTCATCAAGAACCTGGATGGCAAAGCCAGCATGGACCAGGACATAATCACCGATCTTGACTCGAACAAGGGACACGTTTGCTTTCCGCTTCGTCCCACTCCCGTAATCAACGGTCGCGTTTTGTCTCTCCTTGTCTAGTTCGATAATCTTCCCCGGAATCGCCAAGCACACGGTACCCTTTTTCCCCTATTACCTTATCTACCCATCGAAAGAGAATTTTTTTTCCAAGGAACCTGTTGTTCCCTAGGTAGTTTTTCCCCTATTTCTGATACGGGATTAAACAAAGGAACTTCAATGTCGCACTATCACGGTTGATAATCTGATGCCATTCCATCGGCTTAATGAACAGCACATCACCAGGACGTAACGGCTTCTCCGTCGTCTGGTCCTTCACAAACCCGTTTCCTTCCAGGATGAACACCTCATGTTCCCATTCATGTTGATGTAACGGTGAGTTGCCTCCAGGTTTGACCTCGAACAGTCGCATCGCGAAATTCTGCGCACCATCCTTCTTTGAAATCAACCATCGGACCTTGATGTTCTTAACCCCTGGTTCCTGTGGATGCTCTAAATCTACCTCAGTGTAATGAACGTGTTTCATTTCTGTTCACCGTACTAGCCCAGATGGCCTCCTACATCATTAATGTTGCCTTCAAAAAAACTAGAAATAAGGGAGATGTCATTACCATTCGAATCGTGGCGGGAACCATGAAGACAGAAGACATAAGGATAGCAGTTGTTCGAATCGAGGGTACGAACTGTGAACAGGAGTCCTATGATGCGTTCAAACGTTTAGAAGCCAACCCTGAATTCGTTCATCTCAAACAGCTGTTACACATCGACTGTAACGCTGATGAGACACGCGACCTCCTTGATTACCACTGTCTGATGATCCCTGGAGGGTTCTCCGCTGGTGATTATATCAGGGCAGGAGCGATTTTCGCAGCACGGATGAAAAGCCAGCTTCAGCTCCAACTGAAGGAGTTTGTCAAACAGGACCGACCTATCCTCGGCATCTGCAATGGGTTCCAGGTGCTTACCGAACTAGGGCTGCTCCCTGGTTTTGATGAAATCATCAGATCCGTTCCAGACGCATGCCTCTATCTGAACGATTCGAATCGGTTTGAATGCCGCCCGACGTTGCTGAAACATGAGAACAAGGGGACCTGTGTGTTCACCTCCAAAATCCCAAAGCACGACATCCGTTTAATCCCCAGTGCGCACGCAGAAGGAAAACTGCTCTTTCCTCTGGATAAACAAGAGGCGTATCTGAAAAAACTGGAGAAGAACGACCAGATCGTGTTCCGCTATGTCGACCCGGAGGGTAGTTATGCGGGTTATCCGTGGAACCCGAACGGCTCACCGCTGAACATCGCAGGCATCTGCAACCCACAAGGAACCGTGTTTGGGATGATGCCCCATCCAGAAAGGACCTTTTACAAGCATCAACACCCAGATTGGACAGGGACAGGGCTGAAACAGAACATCGGTGATGGACGGGCTATCTTTGAATCCGTGGTAGAGTATATAGCCAAAAGGTTCTAAAAACCAGAATGTTCGAAACGCTTTTATAGAGAAAGACCTGTTCTCTACTCCAGTGATTGATGATCGGGGGACAAAAAAATGAAGAAACAGTATAGTAAAGTGCTTTTTCTTTGCAGCCTTTTAGTGCTCTGCTCCTTTTCCTTGACAGTACCATGCTGCGCTGCGCAGAACACTGCGGACTGGCCTGATGGTACGTTCCAAGGGAGTTGGACGAAACAAAACGATGGGGCCTCAGGATCTCTTTGGGGCATTCTTAACCAGGGTCGTCGAGCCATACGGGGGACGTTTTCTGGTGAATGGAACACATCCGAGGGAACAGAAAATGGAACGTTTCAGGGTGTCTTCTCAGGCAGTATCATGATAGGAAAATGGCAGACGACTGGCACGGGAACAACCAGTCCCATGATTGGAGTCCTGCGTTTGAATGACACAGGGTTTTCCATCCGTCTGTTTAGCCCAGGGGCAGGAGTAGTCGGTATTATTGGAGCTCATGATGCATCGTTTCTGCCAAGACTGACCGGATCCTTTGGCGTGGGTGTACGAACCATGTATCTAATCGATGCAAGCAGACCGGAGAATTTCACCACAGACCCAGCTGATGTCCGGGAGATGATGATTCAGCTCTGGTATCCGATTGAGACCGTTGACGAAGGGACACGGGCTGAATATATGGATTATCCTACCTTCCAGTGGCTGAAAGGAAGATCACCGATTCCGCTGGTGACCATCCCGAATAACGCGTATCTGTTTGTTCGCCCCCATGGCCGGAATGAAACATCAATTGCTGAGGGAATGTTCCCGTTGGTTGTGTTTTCCCCTGGGTACGATGGGGTGTATCAGATCTACACTTCGTTTATCGAGGATTTGGTCAGCCATGGGTTCGTGGTCGCCTCAATCAACCATCCCTACGTCTCTGGTATCACCGTGTTTCCTGATGGACGCACGGTCGGTCTTGCGGAAGTGCCCACCGATGCAGTGGAGCGATCCGCGTTTTTTAACATGTCGCTTCGGTCTATCGCTCAGGATGCGAAGTTCGTTGTTGATACCTTAGCTGAGATGAACGAAACCGATCCTATGTTCTTGGGGCATTTCGACCTCTCAAAGGTAGGGATGTACGGTCATTCCTTCGGTGGAGCGAACACTGCTACCTGCTGCTATGAGGACGCTCGGTTTTGCGCAGGGTTGACTCTTGACGGCGTGTTCTATCGGAATTTCATCCCAGGCAATATCACCGTGCCTATGCTTTTCATGTTTGCAGAAGCACGTCTCGTAGACGACGCAACGATTGGTTATATGTGGAATCACACCATCGAGGACACCTTTAAAATGAGTATCACCGGCTCAACGCATTACGCGTTTACCGATGTCGGTGTTCTGCTCAGTCATCTGGTACCGCTAATCCCACCTAGGCTTCTTTTGTTCGGCTCAATTGCACCCAAACGCATGGTCAACATCACCAGAACCTACATCACCGTGTTCTTCGAGGTGTACCTGAAAGGAGAATCTCTTGAGCGGTTGGTGGATCTCTCTGCGCAGTTTGATGAGGTGCTCTTCGAGTATAAACTGGGTTGATGACGGAAGGAGAGGACGATGCCGCAGGTGGTGACATGTCTCTTAGAGCATGAGGGAAAGATCCTTCTGTTGAGACGCAGTAACCTTGTTGGCACCTATCGCGGGCTCTGGGGCGGGGTCGCAGGCTATGTCGAGGAGCTGGAAGATCCTTATGATACCGCGTTGAAAGAAATTAGTCAAGAGACGAGTCTTGGTCTTGATGCGATTACTCTTTTAAAAAAAGGAGACCCCATCGAGGTACTGGATACCTATGAGGAGAAACGGTATGAGTGGGTGGTGTACCCGTTCCTGTTCCATGTTCAGGATAAAACACTGGTTCGTCTCGACTGGGAGCATGAGGAGTACCGATGGGTGTATCCCTCTGAAGTCAAAAAACTTGCTACGGTCCCTGGTCTGGATGAGGTTGTTTCCCAGCTTCTTGGGACGACAGATGTTCTGTAATTCTAAGAGTAAACAGATGTTTTATGATCCGGAACTGCCATCAAGCTGGTTGAGTATCTTTTCAATCGAACTAAATGTTTGTTCCACGGTCTGACCGGTGTTGATGATATGCCAGTCTTTTGCAAGCTCTAATGCTTTGGACCGCACCTTTAAGAACGCTTCCTGCGTCTCGAACATCTCAGTTTCGCTGCGTTGTTTTATGCGTTCGACCAGCTCCTCGGGTTTGGCATCTAAAAAGAACATATACGGTGAGGTTGGCACGAGTTTTTCAAAGAACCGGTACCCGGTTTTTGTCAACCGTCTTGGGAGATACGCTGTCCCCATCAAATAGCGGACCATGATGAGTGTATCAGCAGTTGGTTTTCGGTAGTACCGTCGCAAGGAGTACATCACATCGATAGCATAGAAGATGGAGGCTTTCAGCTGATTGATTTTCCCCTGGCCAAGCAAGGCTTTCTTGGCGGTCCTGCCATAGAAGTTGTCCGACTCGGGATGTGACCGGACGATTACTTTTTCCCCTTTTTTCTCATAGTGCTGCTTGATGAGCTGTGCATGCGTGTCTTTCCCAACACCATCAAGGCCATCCACTATGATGAGGCGCATGTCACCCTCCTATGTAGAGCCAGTACATGACCGCAGCGACGAACGGAACAGAGAGGTTGTCAAGACCCAGGGGGGTCACACCTTCGATGACCGTCACGATTCCAGCCATGCACAGTAAATACACTCCGGCACGTGCTGTCAATGGCTCTGCGTAGAACACAAGTGCTACCACAAACACTAGGAACGTACAGACGAACATCGCAAGAGACCCGACATAGCTTTTAATGTCTTTGAACACGATGTATTGGCGTTTTCCATATTTGATACCAATCAGTGAGGCAAGACCATCCCCATAGGACATCGCAAGGATCCCTATGGCGATGATGACGCGATGATCAAAGAAGAAATACGCAAGCACGGTCCAGGTGATTGCATAGTACACCAACCCAAGACCATGTCCTGCTTCTGATGTTTTCCCCCGCATCGACTTAATCGGTGAATACGGGCTCATGAGGAAGGTAAAAAGGATGAACGGACCGGCTGCGAGAAACGCCATGATCTCCCGAGTCTCAAACAGGGGTAGGATGAATGCGATGTTCCCTGTCATGATATGGAGAAATTTTCTGCTCTGCACCGGGTATTTCTTTGAAATGATTTTTTCGGTAAAGACGATGAGAACGGCTACATAAATATAGACCGCGGCTACCCCAGCGAAATCTTGTAACATGTTCTTAACCTCCTATAAATGCACCAACAAGGAATGCGAGCAGACCAATGAAGATAGCAACAAGCGTGTATTTCCGGAGAAACGACATCCGTGGTTCGCTTTTGAATATTAGCTGCAGACAGGTGCTCAGCAACATCGAATCTGTGATAAGTATCAGGATAAAATAGGTTATGTTCTTGTAATAGACCCCGAAACCTTCTAAAAAGAAGGGTAGAAAGCTTAGCGCGATGGCGAAGATATAGAGCAACGCGGCAACACCACTTGAGGCGCGTTTCCCGATGTAGCGGGGGAAGGATTTGACTCCTTGTATCTGGTCTCCTTCGAAATCCATGACATCCTTCATGATCTCCCTGCCAGCTCCTGCAACAAACGCGATCAGTGCGATGATGTAAATGACTGGATTGATGATCCCAAGTGAAAATGCATCATTGCCAAGAACCGTTGCTCCCCCGAAGATAAACGGGATCGCCATGATATAGGCGATATAAAAATTACCAATCAGTTTGATTTTTTTCATCTTGATATCATAGAGGACTGAGATGAGCGCGGTGATGAGTGCGATGACAAAACACGTCATGTTGACAAAAAAGGAGCAGAGAAGACCGAGGGGAAAAAGCACGTAAAAAAGGACCAACGCGGTCTTCGGAGAGACATCACCTCGAACCAATGGTCGGTCTGTTCTTTTGTTGATCCGGTCGATCTCCATGTCATAGTAATCATTTAAGGCAAAGGTGCTTGCCTCTAAGAAGAGTGCGACAAAAAAGGTAAGAACGATATTCATCAGGGGGAGGTCGAGGTTGTCATACAACGTCTTTTGGGAGATCAGTGAACCGATGAGGATGGCAAGAAACAGCATCACCCCGTGCTCAAGACGCATGAGTTGCCAGATGGCTTTGAGTTTTTTCATCGCAAACAGGAATAAAATGCAATGTTATAAACTTTTGAGATGAAAAGGGTGGTGTATGCGGGGAGCTTTGTTTTGTGTCTTTTTGTTTTTATATCAGACCAATACGGGAGTTTTCATCGCAAGTAATGTATTTATAATGGAAGAGTGTTATAAAATCATAGAGGGACGGAAAACCATGGGAGCAAATCGTTATGAAAGATGGTTGACGGTTGGTATCATTCTCCTGTTCATTGGAGCCGGTATTCTTCCAGCTCTTGCACAGGATATGGAGAAACCATCATTACCAGGATCAAGAGGAGGTTGGTTGTATGTTGGTGGGAGTGGACCAGGTAATTACACCAGGATTCAGGATGCGATTAACAACGCAACTGAGGGGGATACGATTTTTGTCTACCATGGAGTCTATTATGAATATAACCTTAAAATTTCGAAATTAAACCTGATTGGTGAAGATAAAAACACCACAATAATCGATGGACAAGGAATATTTTCAGAAGTTATTCATGCAGAAGATGGGGCGAATATACAAGGCTTTACTCTACAAAACCCCCATATTGGTTCAGTAGGTTTCTTTATTGCCGGAAATAATATTACTATCTCTAATAATATTCTCATAAAATGTGGATATGGAATATTAATTCAACAAAACTCTCAGATTGAGATCTGTAACAATGTTTTTATAAATAATACAGAGTCAGGTATCGATTTCCTCTATGGTTCGTGCTCCATTCATGACAATGTTTTTATATCTAATCAGAAAGGTATAGAAGGAGAAGGCGGTTTGGCATCTATCGATTACAATCACTTCGAAGAAAATGACATAGGGATAGACACCAGTGGTTTTCGTGCAGAAATTCAACGCAATAACTTTATCAACAACAATCTACACGTAAACCTAAGTATTGTAATGTCACCGCTCACAATCCCCTTACAATTCTATCACAAAACCCATTGGAATAAAAATTATTGGGATGATTGGAATAGAACAACCCCGCGACCTATTCAAGGGTCTTTTGTCTTTTATATTGGAAATATCATATGGCTTTGTTTTCCTCTTGTTCTTTTTTCTTTTCCAATCAATCAATATGATAGGCATCCCGCACAAGAACCCTATGATATCTACGGATAAATTACCAAAAAAAAAAAAAAAAATGAGTAAAAACTGGTTTCGTTGTTTCATTTATTTTTCAATTCGTCGGAACCTGTTTACGTCTAGCAATATTAAATGAGACCAAAAAGACAGAAAATCATCCTGTAACTATTAGAAAAAAACCACAAAAAAAGAATTTTCGTTCTATGTTTATGGCTCAAGAATTACCTTGATAGAATCTTTTGCTTTAGCGACGAGTTGAAAACCTTCCGCTGCCTTTGAAAGAGGTAGTTTATGGGAGATCATGTCGATAACCGGAACTTTCTTTGAATAAATCAGTTCAATTGCTTCTTCTATGTCTCTTGGGCTTCCCGCGTAGGTCGACACCATGGTGACCTGCTTGTTCCACAGCTCAAAGAGAGGCAAGGAGATATCAATCCGAGGCTCGGTCGGTGCGAAAAACAAAAGAGTACCCCCGTTCTCCACGGATTGTACTGCTTGCTGCACCGCTGGTAAGGCACCCGTGCAGAGAACCACAAGATCAGCAAGTCTGCCATCATTCTGTTTCTTGACTGCCTCAGGCACGTTTTCTTTTGCATGGATGACACCATCAGCACCGTATTTCTTCGCCGCGTTCAACCGGTACTGCTCGATATCGGTCGCAAGGATCTTCCCAGCCTTCCATGCCTTAGCAAGTTTAATGTGAAGCAATCCTGAAATACCACTGCCAATCACAAGAACGGTCTGCCCAGGTTTCATCTTTGCTGTCCGTAACCCACGAACGACACAGGCGAGAGGTTCGATGAACACACCCTCATCATAGGACAGCTCCTTCGGAAGGACAAACACCCCTCGGTCGACGTTAATCTCCGGGACCCTGAGATACTCCGCAAACCCTCCAGGGAAAAAATTCGTCGTATGCAGGGTATGACACAATGTGTGTTGATTATTCAAACAAAACCGACAGTTGTTACAGGGGACATGATGAGAGACGAAGACGCGGTCACCGACCTTGTATTTCTTCACCTTCTTGCCGACTTCGACGACATCACCAGTGATCTCATGACCAAGGACCTTGGGTGCCTTCTTAATCCGATACCATTCCATGACGTCACTGCCGCAGATGCCGCTGGCTTTCACTTTCACCAGCAGTTCATTCTCACCGATTGTTGGAACCGGCATCTCCTCGATGCGCACGTCATCATTTTTGTAGTACATCGCGACCTTCATTGTTTTCATAGGATTCAATTCTCGTTATAATCAAGTGTTTAATAGATTTTATTGCCTGAACTGTGTCACAGGAAGCAAGGCTTATTATCACGAAGCTGTTACGATATCTTGAAGTGGAGTGAGGAGCCTATGGGGCTGTTTGGACCAGAAAAGATAGTGTTGCACATAGAGAAATTTGATTATAAGCCTGGGGAGACCATCAAAGGGACCGTTAAACTGCAACTGAAAAAACCACTCAACGCCCGTAAGTTAGAGGTCGGTCTTATCGGCAGGAAGATTGAACAGCAAAGTGGCATCCGAATAGGATTGTCTCCTGGTTCCCCTAAAACCGGATATCAGAAGACAACACAATACAGCACGGTGTACGATTTTCAGATACCTCTGAGTGGAGAACAAGAGTACCTGGAAGGCATGTATCCCTTCGAGATAAAGATACCTGAAAACATCCTGCAGGACAACATCTCATCACAAGGAAATGTCGCAGCTGCTGTGAATGTGCTAAAGACATTAAGCGGTGTTTCTTCCCGTGTTGAATGGATGGTTGTCGCCCGTCTTGACGTACCTCTGAAACTGGATGTCAGCGCATCACAGAAGATAGTTCTCTCATAAACGAAAGAAGTAAAAGGGAGTGATTGTTTATTGGAGCACGCTATGGTAATCAAAGCAATCAAACTCAAATCCATTGAAGCACGACGCTACGTCGAGCAAGATGAGAAACCAAGGCAGATCCGTATCGACCATAACAGCCAGATTACCCAGGTCATGATCAGCCAGGAGAACCATCTCACAATTGAGTTCCAATACACTTCAAGCTATGGACCTATTGGTATGATAAAACTCGATGGTACGATCCTGTGTGAGGAACCTGAGGCAAAACAGTTAGCCAAGGAATGGCAAACCACCAGGAAAATGCCTGACCAGTTCGCAAGCACGATTCATACAGCTATCATGCATACCTGTGTTCCTGAGGCGGTTGGCATCGCAAAGGACCTTGGCTTACCGCCACCAATCCCGCTCCCACAGGTCCGGCTTGGTTCTGACCCGAAGAAAGGGCAAAGCCAGGGTGGTATCGAAGTCGCCTGATCGACCTTTTTCGATGGTACTTTTAAATAAAACGAAAGGATACTCTGCGTGATGAAAACCGTTGTCGTGTCGATAGGAGGTTCTGTTGTTCTTTCTGATGAAGCGGACGCGGTCTTCCTGATTAACCTTACTGCTCTTTTCAAGAAGATGAGCGATGAGTACAAACTTTTTGTCATCGTGGGTGGAGGGAAGATTGCCAGGAGATACATCCAGCTTGGTCGTGACCTCGGGTTCGATGAGGATACTCTTGATCTGATCGGTATAGATGTCACACGGGTGAACGCCCGCATCATCACCAATCTCCTTGGAGTTTCTAATAAGGAGATCCCACATACCACCAAGGAGGCTCTGAAGCTTGATTTCCCGATTGTGGTGATGGGTGGGACAGACCCGCGACACAGCACTGATTTGGTAGGAGCTGAGCTTGCGGAAAAAACCCATGCAGTGCGTTTTGTGAACGCGACGAATGTCGATGGTATCTACGATAAAGACCCAAATAAGCATAGGGATGCAAGACAGCTTAAGGAAGTATCTATCGACCAGTTGATCGCACAATATGGAACCACCTGGGGAGCTGCTGGGAAAAACATTTTTATGGATGAGCCTGCCCTAGAAGTGATCAAACGGGGAAAGATACCAACGTTTATTGTTAATGGGAAACGCCTTGATGAGCTTGAAAAAGCACTCAGCGGGCAACCGTTCGATGGAACGATAATTCTGGTCTGAGACTATTTCTCAAAAATATGCTGGACCATCCATTCGGGGTTAAACGGTATCTGATCGCCGTATCCCTGACCGACCCCGATGAAAAGAAGTGGTTTGCCGATGGTATAGGCAATGGACAGGGAGCTGCCACCTTTTGCATCTGCA
>CAYXPY010000027.1:0-27130 GCA_964467345.1 uncultured Thermoplasmatales archaeon
AAACCAGGGAAAGAGGAAGCATCTGAGGAACCTGTGGAAGAAGAAACCGAGGATTTAAAGTAATTGCCTTGCTGTTTTTTTCTTTTTTTCAATCGTATCCTTTTTCATGAATTTTTTTATTTCGTTGTTTTTTTTAGCCGTACTTCCCAGAAAACAAGCTTTATATAGAGAATCAGATATTTTTTATAGTACAGGGAGTAATAGAAAATGACTGGTACAGCTGTTATGAGGTTGTGTTGTAGCGGGATGATTGCGTTTCTTGTGTGTTCCACTGCAATTGCTGGGGGCTTTTTTCAAGAAAACGAAAACAAGGCTGAGGGACGGGATGATCAGATCCTGTGGTGGTATCAGCTGGATGCTCCCTCGTTTGGGTCTTCTGCGGTCGGTGACATCGATGAGGATGGGTTCCTGGAGATCGTGTTTGGGACGTATTTCAATGATGAGCATATCTATGCGTTGAACGCTGAGGATGGGTCGCTTCTCTGGAGCTATGACACCGGGGGCTGTAATGATGCCTCACCGGTCATTGCAGATGTCGATTTGGATGGTCATCTTGAGGTGGTGGTCCCTGCTTCGTCTCCCTCCATGGTCTATTGTTTCAATGGGTTGACCGGGGCGGTGGAATGGTCCCGGTCCACGGGGGCGTCGAACTGCATCGATTCGCCTCCGGGGGTGGCTGATGTCGATAACGATGGGAAACCAGAGGTGCTGCTGGGTACGTTCTATGGGAACGTGTTCTGCTTGAACGGCGAGGATGGGAGTATCTGTTGGCAGAAGAACCTGGGGTCGAACAGCTACATCCAGTCGGAGCCAGCGATCCTTGATGTCAATGCGGATGGGCAGCTGGATGTGGTCGTCGCTCAGTGGGCAGGTGACTGCCGGGTGTACGCGTTATGGGGCACTAACGGCTCAGTCCTGTGGTACTCGGATTTACCCTCTGATTATATGTACCATGGGTGTTCCTTTGCTGACCTTGATGAGGACGGCCGACCAGAGCTGATCATCGGCTGTTATGATAATCATGTGTATGTGTTCAACGCGGAGGACGGTAGTCTTGCCTGGCAGTACATCGCACCGTATTACATTGGAGCGCCGACCTCGGTTGGTGATCTGAACGATGATGGGCATCTGGAGGTTGTGTTTGTTTCCTATAACATGCTTGGGGTGCTCTCCCATACCGGTTCGTTGTTGTGGTCTGCGACGACCGGGGGGAACATGTTCCGGGGGGCTGCGTTGTCCGATGTCGATGGCAACGGGGTTCTTGATGTGGTCTTCGGCTCTGAGGATGGCATTCTTCGTGCGTTGAAAGGCAGCAGCGGGCAGGTTCTCTGGACGTGTGATTTAGAAGCGCATTATGGGATGGTCTATGAGATAGATCATGCACCCGTGATCGCTGATCTGGATAACGATGGACGGTTGGATGTGTTTGTCATTGGCGGGTATGGGATCTCCAATCCGTGGACTAATAATCATGGGCGTGCGTATGCACTCACTGCAGGTAATGGGTCTGGTCCTGGCTGGCCGATGTTCCGTCATGACCCGCTGCATAGCGGGTGTTTTACAGTGCCGGAAAATCATCCTCCGTCTGGTGGGAATATCTCTGGTCCGCTGTATGGAAAACCCGGGGTGAACTACACATTCTGTATAAGCGTTTCTGACCCTGATGGTGATAGTGTGTGGTGTCTTTGGGATTGGGGTGATGGGACGGACAGTGGGTGGGTAGGGCCCTTTGCCTCTGGTCAAATGATCTGTGCGACCCATGCGTGGACTGAGGAAGGCGTCTATGAGATCCGAGTGAAACTGAAGGATGAATACGGCACAGAGAGTGACTGGTCTGAGATATTTACCATCGTCATCGATGGTAAAGCTCCCAATCTATTTTTCCTTACGCCAAAACAGGGATGGATATATCTTTTTGACAAGCCATTGATCCCGATTTTTATCAGGACGATCATTGTTGGCTCGATGACAGTCGAAGTCTTTGCTGTTGACAACATGTCTGGAGTATCTGATGTGGAATTCTCCCTTGATGGTGATGTTACCGCAAAATTCAATAGCACTGAAAATAACACGTATCGTTGGACTTGGGATGAACGTGGTCGTGGTTTTCGTTGTCTTTTGGGTGCGAAGGCGACCGATCGGGCAGGGAATTTTGCTGAGATTAGGATGCAGGTTAAGAAATGGCTATAATTTTTTTTTAAAAAGTAGATGAAAAAACGATTCATGACCATATGCAGGGATATGTATCTATAAAACCTAAATTATGTGTCATGTTAACACGTGTTGAATCATGTTTATATAGTGAGACCTGATGTCCGTCGGATTGTGAGGAGAGGAGAGAGTTATCCCCTTATCTTTTTTCATATTTTTCCTCTCTCTCCTCTTCAATAATCACTTCTTTAACGATACAACACGACAAACCCAGAAAACGCCTCGTCACTCTTCAACGGCACCATCTTGACATCAGACACCTGCGCACGCGCAGGCCCAATCCAACACCACGCGATCATCTCATCAAGGGCTTCCTTTTCACCCTCGAACACCGCCTCGACGTTCCCATCAGCAATGTTCCTGACCCATCCGAAGATCCCTAACTCATCTGCCTTCTGCTTGGTGCTGGCACGATACCAGACGCCCTGGACCTTCCCAGAGATGATGACATGGATCCGTGTTTTCATACCACCCACGCTCTAGGGTCTGAACCGCAGAAGTGTCCGGGGGAATGGGATCGTATCTTTGATGTTCTCGGTCTTACAGATCCAGGCGACCAATCGCTCCACCCCCAGGCCATAGCCTGAATGCGGAACAGAACCATACCGCCGTAGATCAAAATACCACTGATAGTTCTGCACGTTCTCACCCATCTGCGCCAACCGCTCTGTCATCGCCGCGATATCGGTGCTTCGCTGCGACCCACCGATGATCTCCCCATATCCCTCTGGTGCGATCATATCAAAACACAGCGCGGTCCGCGGGTCCGTGGCATCCTGCGGTTTATAGAACGCCATGATCTTTAGCGGATAATTCGTCACCACCACCGGGGTCGTGAAATGGTTCATCAATTTATCCTCTTCAATGGTCCGAAGGTCCTTCCCCCACTCGATATCCATCCCTTCTTTCTCCTTGAGTATCCGCAACGCCTCTGAATACGTAATCGTGGGAAACTCAGCGGCAGCAACCTCCTGCAGTTTCTTGATATCCTGACCAAGCGACTCCAGGTCGCTTTTATTCTTTTCCAGGACGTTCATAAGGATAAAACGCACCTCTTCTTTTGCCAGGCTGACCACATCAGGCAGCTCCATCCAGGCTGCCTCCATCTCCGCCATCCAGAACTCAGACAGATGCCGGGACGTCTTTGATTTCTCCGCCCGGAACGTCGGCCCCATGTTATAGATTTTCTCCAAAGCAAAAATCCCTGCCTCCGCATACAGCTGCCATGATTGAGACAGATAGGTTTTATCCTCATAGTACTTCACCTCAAACAGAGTCGAGCCACCCTCACATTGGTTCGGCTGCAACACCGGAGCGTCAAACTCATAAAACCCTTGGTCTCTGAAAAACGAATGAATCGCACCAACAACCGTCGAACGGACCTTCAACACCGCGGTCAACTTCCGCGACCGGATCCACAGATGCCGCTGATCAAGCAGGAACTCCGGGCTTTGATCCTTTGTAATCGGGAAAGGCTCAGCAAAATTCACCACCGAAAGATTCGTCACCTGCAGCTCATACCCACCAGGGGCCCGCTTGTCCTCCTTGACCGTCCCAGTGATCCTCACCGATGACTCAATGAGGGCTTTCAGAGCATCCTCAAACTCCAGATCAGGTAGATTGCCTTTTTTCACAGTCGCTTGCAACACCCCTGTAACATCACGGAGAACCATGAAAACGATGTTACCGCTGCTCCTCGTCCGATAAATCCATCCGCGCAGATGGATTGATTTCCCTGTATGTTCCCCTGTCAATACCTCTTCTACCTGGATCCATTTTGTTTCCGGCATACTCGTTACCCTACTATGGGGGATATGTTTGTTGCATTTATGAATTACGGTGAACTAAGTATGTCCCTCACAACCGCATGGAAAACGTCTTAACCGGTTTTAAACAAGCGTTCCTCAGGTTTACAACCCCCGAGGGTTACCCTTAAATATAGCCTCTTTTATTATTGGCAATACTTTCTTGTAGTATTCAAAGTACTATATAGAATAAGCATGTACGCTTAAAACGGGGTAATCATCTTGGCAGAAAATGAAAAATCACCAGAAGAAAAGAAACATCATCCAACCAACGAATCAGAGGAGACACCAAAACCGGAGAAAACAACTGTCTCTGAAGAACAGCGGAAAGAAACACCAGCCGCTGAAAAAGGCGCAGGAAAACCAGATCAACAACGTAAAAAAGAGAAAAAAGGAAAACAATCTGCCAAGGAAGACGAACCTTCCAAGAAAAAAGAACATGATGAGAACTTCAACTATATCGTCCGTGTGGTCAACACCGATATCAACGGGGAGAACAACATTGTCCAAGGCCTCACCCAGATAAAAGGAATCGGCAGGCATATGGCCACGTTCATCGCTGACACAGCAGGGGTCGATCGGAAGATAAAATTCGGTAACCTCCCTGAAACTGAGATTGAAAAACTCAAGGAGGTTCTCGAGAACCTTGATGAGTATGCCCCCGCATGGATG
This sequence comes from uncultured Thermoplasmatales archaeon, assembly GCA_964467345.1. Lineage (GTDB taxonomy): Archaea > Thermoplasmatota > E2 > DHVEG-1 > DHVEG-1 > SM1-50. The sequence continues at coordinate 4,689 of CAYXPY010000027.1, forward strand.
CTGAATTACCAGAAAGACATGTACACCGGGGAAAACATGCATTTAATCAGCACTGACGTGACATCACGTTTACGAGATGACATTAACATGATGAAGATGATACGGTCCTACCGAGGAGTCCGCCATGAACTCGGACTGAAAGTACGCGGGCAACGCAGCAGTTCGAACGGCAGAAAAGGACTCGCACTTGGTGTCTCAAAGCGACGAGAAGCACCCGCCGCAGCAGGCAAGAAAGAAGAATCCAAGGAGAAATAAGGTGGTGTAAATGAGCAGTCAGAAATTCCCACGAAAAAAATATGAGACCCCCTTGCATCCCTGGAAAGAGAGCAGAATCAAATCCGAACGGGAGCTCATAAAAAAATACGGATTGAAAAACCACACAGAGGTCTGGAAGGCAAAAACCTACCTTGGCAAACACAGGGAACAAGCAAGAGAACTACTTGCAAAGGTGGGAACAACAAACCCGCAGATCAAGAAAGAAAGTGATCAGTTGCTGTTGCATTTGACCCGGATGGGTATTCTTTCAATGGGCGCATCACTTGATGATGTGCTTGCCCTTGAAACCGAATCCGTCCTGTCACGACGCCTCCAAACCCTTGTCTATCTCAAAGGGTATTCCAGCACCCCCTACCAGGCTCGTCAGTTGATCTGCCATGGACATGTCGCGGTTGGTGGAAAAAAAGTAACCGTCCCCAGTTACATGGTGGCAAAGGATGAGGAAAGTCAGATTCAATACACGATTCGATCACCGTTAAACGAGCTGTCACATCCCGCCCGACCAAAAAGCGATGCATACAAGACCGCTGAGATGGCAATGCCACAGGCGGCCCCTGCGCAAGAGACATCTGGTTCCGTAGCCGCCGCCGCCCCGTCACAACAGCCACAAGTAGCAGCGCTGCAGACCTCACAGACACCACCACAAGCGGTCGTCGAGGTTTCACAACAACCCGCTCCCCTCGCACCAGCACAACCACCGGAAAAACCAGTAGAGGAAAAACCTGAGAAACCTGACGCAAAACCAAAGGAACATGTGAAAAAAGAAAAGAAAACAGAAGGGGCGTAAGACATGGCACGAAAAGGAATAGCACATATTTATTCTTCATTTAACAATATCATCATAACGATTACAGATTCCACGGGAGCCGAGACGATTACGAAATGCTCTGGTGGTATGGTGACCAAGTCAGCAAAAGACGAAGGATCACCCTATGTTGCGATGAAGGTCGCCCAGGTCGTCGCAGAGGCGGCGATCGAAAAAGGATTTGACAGTGTCAATATCAAGATTAGTGGGAAAGGTGGGAAGAAAGGCGGTAACCCTGGTCGTGGGGCTCAGACCGCGATACGATCATTAGTTCGTGCAGGGTTACGGATTGGTACGATCGAGGATGTGACACCCCATCCACATGATGGATGCAAACCAAAAGGTGGAAAACGAGGCCGTCGTATCTAAGGTGGATGTATGAAAGTCAAAACCGTCGAACTGAAGGGACATAAAGGAGTGTTAAAAATAGAGGACACCGATGCGTATTTTGTCAACTCCCTCAGACGCGTCATGCTTGCGGAGCTGCCGAAACTTGCCATCAATGATGTCATTATCTATGATAACACGAGCGCTTTGTTCGATGAACTCATCTCTCATCGGCTGGGCTTGGTCCCAATTCCTACGGATTTATCGGTTCTTGCGTTTCGTTCCGAATGCAAATGCGAAGGCAAAGGATGCCCAAGCTGCACGGTCCGATACACCCTTAGCAAGGAAGGAGAATGTGTCGTCTATTCAGGGGACCTCCAACCGGAGCATCCCAGTTTTGCCATCACAGAGACGACGATCCCCATCGTGGAGCTGATGAAAGACCAGCGGGTAATCCTTGAGGTCGAAGCGGTTCTTGGACGAGGCCGGGATCATGCGAAGTGGCAGGTTGTTCTTGCCCCCCGATACCGCATGGAAACCAAGATTACAGTCGATAAAAAACATATCGACGAGGCCAAAGCGATCATCGAGGAGCTGCCAAAGGACCTTGTCGAACTGAAAGGAGATAAACTGGAGGTAAAGGATCCTTCAAAGGCAGCGATTGTCGAGGCGTATCTTGAGAGATATAAAACTGAGTTTATCACGATATCAAAGGACCCTTCGAAACTGCTCTTCAGTTTTGAGACCGATGGGTCGATGAGCGCAAAAGCCGCGTTACAGGAATCAGTCAACATCCTTGCGAAGAAATACGGAGAACTTCGCGGATTGCTCAAAGATATCTAAACCGGTTGGTTCCACCGAAAACTCTTTTATCTGTTTTTTCTTTTTGCTTTGTAAAAATCGTCGCGGGCCTGTGGGGTAGCTTGGTATCCTTGTGGCTTCGGGAGCCATAGACTTGCGTTCAAATCGCAACAGGCCCATTCTTCGCTTTGTGCGAAGTATTCACAAAGTTTTACTTGAAGACAAGTAGGAATACATAGCCCCATCTTTTTTGCATTTTCAGCTACATTTTTATCTAATGATAGATTCAGTTTTGGTTTTTTATAGGACATACCTTACTTTAGAATTTGTACAGGAATCCTATAAATTATTTCTACAGCAATTGGCAAAGGTTAATCGAGATTGCTGAACGTATGTTGATGAAATCTTGAGGGTTAGTCCTGAATTAAAAACGCCAAAAAAGAATAATGAAAAACAACTAGATTATCTATTGTGAATCTTTGTCAATGCTTCTGTTTCTAAGGATATGTTTCTTATTTCGATTTTTTTATAGGAGTTGTATTGCTTCTTGTCTTTGAATAGCTACGAGGGTTTCTGTAGACACGAACTCCGAAATATCCATAGATACTTTTAGCGCTTCTTTTTCACTTGCCGCCTCAAATATAAAGACTGTATCATATCGCCCCAGTGTCCAATACCAGTTCAGAACATGTATTCCCTTCTTTTTGAACTCTTCTACTATTTTGGTAGCGTCACCAGCTGTTTCCTTATCTGGTTTATTCTTCATTTTTCCTAAATTTATAAAAATCATTTCTTTTCACCTTTGGATATGATAATTTAATGAGTGTATTAAATAATGATTAAAAAATCAATAAAAATCAAATGAATAATGAGTGAGAGGTTAATAATTTAAAAGAATAAATTTCATATTTTATATCTTCTTTTTTTTTTTTATTTTTGTAATAACCGTATTAATGCTACGGCTTTGATTTCTTAAGACTATATTTTTGTGTGCTGGGGCCGGGAATTAAACCTTAAGCATAGTGTTCGTTGAGGGCTGATTCATCAGAGGTTCAGAGTTCTCTTGAATTCCTGTCGAGATTTAATATCCAAAGGTATAAATCTCCTCATTTGTTCTTCTTGTGTCCATCTTGTTCATTTATCTGTTTTTAATCATTTTTTATTTGTTTTTAAGTTATCTTTTAATATGCTATTTAAGTTTGATTTATACCAATGATCGAGGAGAGGAACGAACCAAACCCGGAACATCACCGACATGAGCATACGAAAACTACTCTGGAAACATCAAGGGAGAACAAACAGCCAAGCCATCAAAGACACCATGATCCTTCTGTTCATCATAAAATGATGATTAAAGACTATAAAAAAAGGTTCGTTTTTTCTCTGATTCTTACCATACCTGTTTTAGCATTGTCTCCTCCGATACAGGGTTTTCTCGGTGTTACCTTCACGTTTTTTGGAAGCAGCTATGTTTTATTTGTTCTGGCATCCTTGATATTTTTCTATGGCGGATGGCCTTTTTTGGAAGGGATTTTTTTTGAGATTAAAGGCAAATCATTGGGAATGATGACGCTTATCGCAATAGCGATATCGGTTGCTTATTTCTACAGCGCTGCGGTCGTCTTTGGGCTTAAGGGAGAGATTTTTTTCTGGGAATTAGTAACTTTGATTGACATCATGCTTCTTGGGCATTGGCTGGAGATGCGATCGATATTGAGTGCTTCGAATGCGTTGGAGAAGCTTACTCAACTCATGCCTGATACTGCGCATGTTGTCAAGGAAAATGATATCATCGAAGTCAAGACAAGTGAGCTTTCCAGGGATGACCGAGTATTGATAAAACCTGGTGAGAAAATCCCTGCAGATGGTGTCATCGTAAAAGGTCAAAGTTATGTGAACGAATCAATGATGACCGGTGAATCGAAACCCGTAGAAAAGAAAAAAGGAGATACGATCATTGGTGGCTCCATCAACGGTGATGGTTCTCTTGAAATACTCGTGAAAGAAATCGGGGATGAATCGTACTTATCAAAAGTCATTTCACTGGTGAGAGAGGCTCAGGAGTCGAAATCAAAAACCCAGTTGTTGGCTGACCGAGCAGCATTCTGGTTAACTGTTGTCGCAGTATCAGTCGGATTTACCACCCTTGGTGCATGGATCTATGTCGGCCAAAGTTTCGAGTTTTCCATTGAACGAATGGCCACAGTCATGGTGATTACATGTCCGCATGCGCTTGGTCTTGCCATCCCATTGGTCGTTGCGATTTCCACTGCGTTATCCGCAAAAAATGGGTTACTTATCAGGAATAGAACTGCTTTTGAAAATTCAAGAAATATTTCTATGGTTGTTTTTGACAAGACAGGAACATTGACCGAGGGAAAGTTTGGGGTTAGTTCCATTCATCTTCTCGATAAAAAAATTACTGAAGAGAAATTGCTGCAACTCGCTGCTTCGTTGGAGAAAGACTCGGAGCATCCCATCGCTACTGGGATTCTTTCTAAGGCAAAAGAACTTAAAATTGAAACCAGAGATGTGTCTGGTTTTCAGGCGATAAAAGGAAAAGGAGTCGAAGGAACTATTGATGGTAAATCAGTGAAGGTGGTAAGTCCAGGCTATCTGAAGGAAAAAAAGATACAAATCCCGGAAGATATGCTCATTCCGCAGTCAGCAACAACTGTTTTCATCATCGTGAATGATGCTGTTATCGGAAGCATTAGTCTTTCTGATACCATCCGAAAGGAATCATATCCTGCCGTCCAGCAGCTCCAGAAAGCAGGAGTCAAATGCTGGATGCTCACTGGTGATAATAAAAAAATTGCTGAATCGGTTTCAAATGAATTGAAACTCGATGGTTTTTTCGCAGAGGTTCTCCCGCATGAGAAACAGCAGAAGATCAAAGAGCTTCAATCAAAAGGTGAATTTGTAGCGATGACCGGTGACGGGGTGAATGATGCCCCTGCACTAGCTCAGGCTGATGTAGGCATCGCGATTGGTTCCGGAACCGATGTAGCTGCAGAAACCGCGGATATTATCCTGGTGAACAGTAACCCTGCTGATGTCTCATCACTGATTCTTTTTGGAAAAGCTACATATCAAAAGATGGTGCAGAACTTATTTTGGGCAACTGGATACAACGTGATTGCTATTCCGTTAGCTGCTGGGGTACTTTATTCAGAAGGGATTGTTATTTCTCCAGCGGTTGGTGCGATTTTGATGTCGGTGAGCACCATGATTGTGGCGGTTAATTCAAGGTTTTTACGAATCAAAAACGAGGTAACATAATGAATAGTATAGCAGATTTTGATGAGTATGGTCCTATGATGGGTTGGGAGCATATGATGGACTGGTGGGGTATTCCGTTCATAGGGTTTATGATGATTGGGGTCTGGCTGGTTTTTATCGTTATCGCATTTTTGGTGTATCAGGATGCAAATAAAAGGAGGATGAATGGGCTGCTCTGGTTCATTCTTGTTATTTTACCTATGATCGGTATCGTATTTTTAATCATCTATTTGATAATCAGAGATGAAACGCCCGCTCCGCAACCTGTTTCTCAGAAGAACACCAAACAGATTTTGGATGAGCGGTATGCGAAAGGTGAGATTTCGAAAGAAGAGTATCAATCCATGAAAAAAGATATAAAGAAATGAGATGTTTTGGTTTCAATGGAGCAAGAGACGATCAGAAGACCTTTGTATAGAACTCCATCTTTTTTAATTGCTCTGTCATTGATTGTCATTACCATTATACTTATGATTTCTGTATATACGCGTTTTCTTCAATTTCATTTCCTTATCGGTCCTTTTTATATTCATCATTGGTTAAGTTGGATTGGGAGTTTGTTTATAGCGTTTTTCACGCCGATATACTTTGTTGCTAAAAGGCGTTTTCCTTCTAAATTTAAAAAGATTCTTCAGGTTCATGTCGTTGGAAACTTGTTTGCAGCCATGTTTATATCAATCCATTTCACTCAACATATCAGCAGGTCACCACAATCGTATCCAGACCTTGGAACAGGAATTGTGCTGTATGCTTCAGTACTTTTACTTGTAGTAACGGGTTTCTTCTTAAGGTATCAAATCGGGAGATCATTGAGAAAGGGATGGATATTCCTTCATACCGGTGCAACCACTGCTTTTTATTTAGTGATCGTTGTTCATATATTGCATGGTTTAGCTATAATTTAACTTGTAATCGTTCTCAGACTATACCATATGCGTTTAATGATATAGAAAACTAATTTTTCAGCAGGATTCAGTGTTTGAAAATAGTACTTTCTCGTCTAGTTATTATTTTTTCGATTACAATGCTCCTTTTTTTCAGTAATAGAAGAAAAACCGATTTTCTTCAATTTTTTTGGTTCCAACTGGGGAAAAAATGAAAGGTAAATGCTCCCGTTGGGGACTGTACCTGTTCTATCCTGTAGAAATATTTGAAAAAATGCCCAAAATCAACCTTTTTGATTTTTCAACGCCTCTCTCTCAACCCTTTTTTCCTTTCTTTTTTTGTTTGGAGGTTTTTTTATGGGAAATTTAAAAATTCAATTTTTTAAAAAATATCTTACACTCGCAATTTTTTTCTTGAATCGTAAAAAGGACCTGAAACGATATAGAAATTATTTTTTATTTGTTTTTCAATTATTTTGAAGGAATCTCTTTATAGAGCGATTCTCTCATCGTATATGTTATAGGAGTTGTAGAGCCGAATATGTATTTCGATTTCTTGCATCCCATTCTCCTCCCTCCTAACGAAATATTAGGTATCGGCTCTACAATGCCTCACAAAGGACCATACATATAATGGCGTTGGTTCAAAGGCACTCAACTATTTTCTATCTATATTTTACGTGTTTTTGAGTCATTCTTTAATATTCTCATCGAAATTTCACAATGAACAATGTGGTTGTGATAGGAAATGAAAAAAACAATGCGTACCCAAAAACAAGTGGCAGATTTTCATCGGATAATCCTACCCGTTGATGGGTCTGATAGTTCATCAAGAGCTATTAAAAAGGCACTCTCCTTAGCAAAAGAAACCGGGGTCAAGGTGACCGCGATGCACGTCGTTGAATTCCCATATCTTGCGTCAGTCGATTCGGTGGCGACCTACCCTGATCTGATTGATATTCTGAAAAAACAAGGGAATGATTTTCTTGATGATGTGAAGAGTCAAGGATCAAAGCTCGGGGTGACGGTGAAAACAAAACTCGTCGAAGGAATCCCTGATGATCAAATCATCAAAGAAGCAGGGAAAGACGATTTGATTGTTATGGGCTGTAAGGGGAGAACAGCGGTAAGTCGAATACTCGTTGGGAGCGTATGTGAAAAAGTAGTACATCACTCAAAATCCCCTGTTATGGTCATTCGTTGAGTATGAAGAAAAAGAATACTATCTCGGATGTGGTGGGAACATCACGGATGATATTGTCTAAAAATATGGAGGAAACATATGGTACGATGTAAAGATGGTAGGAAACAGGTCCTTGTGAAAGGATACACAAGGAAAGATAAGAAACGAGTAGCAACGCATGAGCGAAATTGTCCTCGCCCAAAATCACCTGAAGAACCCGTCTATTGTTGTGTCTGTGGTGATATCTGTGATGAGGATTGTTTCCAAGAGCTTCAAATTAACCAGGAGATAAAAACGATCTGTGATGAATGTGTTGATACCATTCATGGATTGCTATGAGATGAACCGATTTATCTCTTTGAGGGAAATATGGAAAAACCTATCGAAGTAATTATCGAAGAGCTTCTCGAAGATCCCGGTATATGTAGCTTGCAGCATCATTCGTGAAAACCGATCATACACTGGTTCATATTGGTGTAAAGAGAAGAAATGCCTGGAATAGATAATCATTTAAAAGGAAAGATGAAAAAATGGAAGAAAAAAGGATATCTTATCATGAATCTGTTAAGACGATTTACAAGCGGATAAAAGATGATGGGATGACCAATATCTGGGATAGGTTTGAGGCACAGGGCTTTGGAGACCCGGATAAAAGATGCCCCTTTTGTATGGGCGGGGTCCGGTGTGACCTGTGTTCAAATGGACCCTGCAGGACAGATGTAGCGAAGGACAAACGCGGTGTTTGTGGTATCACAGGTGACGGGATGGTAATGAGGATGATGGCCTTGAGAAACATCCTTGGTGCATCCACTTACCAATATCATACCGAGCAGACACTCAAAACACTCAAGGCAACCGTCGAAGACAAGACACCTTTTGAATTAAAAGAGGTCGGAAAACTGAAAGCATTCGCTGAGCGACTGGGACTGGATAACCACGGTTCTCCCCATGAGATTGCGTTACGGTTGTATTCCTATGCGCAGAAAGATTTCAATCGGAAGGCGGATGAGCCAAGCGAGATAGTCGAAGCCCTTGCACCGGAGGAAAGAAAGAGAAAATGGAAGGAGCTGAATATATTCCCCGGAGGAATATACGCTGAGATGTTGAGAGTAAGCAGCTCATGCTTGACGAATGTCGATGGGTACTATGTGAGTCTTGCGTTAAAGGCAATGAGAATGAGCATTGCCATGGCCTACCAGTCCCAGATCGTCAACGAGTTCTGCCAGGATATCCTGTTTGGATTACCGAAGCCTCATATGATGAGGACCGACCTGGGCGTTCTTGATCCGGAGTATGTCAATGTCCTGCCGAACGGCCACGAACCGTTCCTTGGATTTGCCTTGGTACAACTTGCAAGAAAAAAGGAATATCAGGACAAGGCCAGATCTGTAGGAGCCCGTGGATTGAGGATAATAGCAAACATCGAAAGCGGCCAGGAGATGATACAGAGATGGGAAATGGATGATGTTTTCTATGGCTACACGGGAAACTGGATAATGCAAGAAGCAATCTTAGCAAGCGGCTGCGTGGACCTCTTCGCCTGTGATATGAACTGCTCCATGCCGATAGATCCTAAATACGCCGAGAAATATCACTTCAAACTCGTACCGGTAAGCGATCTGGTCGCCTTTGAAGGAGTGGAAGAAAGAATCGATTATGTCCCGGAAGAAGCGGAAAAACAGGCCGCAAAACTCCTTGAAATGGCAATCGCGAATTTCAGTGACAGAAAGAAAAACGTTGAAGCAATTACGGGGCTACCTTCGCAGGATGCTTTGGTAGGTTTCTCCACGGAGAGCATACAAGATGCCCTGGGAGGCAGCTTTGACCCACTATTGAATGCGATAAAGGATGGTAGTATACGAGGGGTAACCGGTCTTGTATCCTGCACGACATTAAGGGATACGGGACAGGATGTCCATTCGGTGAGGATGGCAAAGGAGCTGATCAAAAGGGACATACTGGTATTATCAATGGGCTGTGGAAATGCTGCAATGCAGGTTGCCGGACTCTGCAAGGTCGAAGCAAAAGACATGGCAGGACCTGGACTGAAAAAGATATGTGAAGGTCTTGGCATCCCACCAGTGCTGTCTTACGGCACATGTACCGATACTGGTCGAGTCGCGGACCTAATACATACCATATCAAAGGCTTTTGGCGATGCTCCCGTCACGCACCTGCCTGTAGCTGCTGTAGCACCGGAATATATGGAACAGAAAGCCACAATAGATGCTATTTTTGCTTTGGCATTCGGGTTGTACACCTATGTCAATCCTGTTCCGTTCGTTACAGGCGGTCCCAATCTCGTTAAATTACTGACACACGACTGCAAGGAAATTACCGGTGGTATGCTAGATGTCGAAAACGATGCAGCGAAAGCAGCCGATAACATCCTAGATCATATCGAATCCAACAGAAGAACGCTCGGATTGCATACGTCCAAGTCCCCAGTGACGGTGATTCGATAACGAAAGAATGTCGCATATTGATATAAAAAAAAATTAGGAGGTAAAACATGGCAAAATGTAGTGATGGCCGGAAACATGTGATGGTGAAAGGATATCGAAATAAAAGAGGACATGCCGTGACACGGCATGAACGAAGCTGTCCAACAAGAAAAACTGTCTCAGATGATAGGGACTGCACGTGTTGTGTCTGTGGTGAGGAATACTCCAGAAAAGATATGAAAACGTTCATGATCACGGGGCAGGAGAAGTCGATCTGTCCGGGATGTGCCGACACCATTCATGGGTTAATGTAAACGATGTTTTAGAGATGTTGTGAGTGTATGGTGAAAAAAATCGCTGTCATCATCGATGATATGTTCGAGGATGTAGAATATTCGAAACCAGCAGAAGCATTTCAAAAAGTAGAACATCGATTAGTTCACATTGGATTGAAGAAAGGGAAGGTTGTAAAAGGAAAAAACCAAGAAGTAACGGTCACTATTGACAAACAAGTAGACACTATTTCTATCACTGATTTCGATGCGCTGTTCATCCCTGGTGGATATTCCCCAGATAAATTACGGGTGAACGATGACGCAGTACGATTTGTAAAGGACTTTGTGAACAGTGGGAAACCCGTGTTTTCCATCTGTCATGGTCCTCAGCTTTTGATTACTGCTCAAGTGTTATCTGGTCGAAAAATAACCGGCTGGAAGTCCATTATTCAAGATTTGAAGAACGCTGGTGCGGAGTTTCTGGATCAGGACGTTGTAGAAGATGGTAATCTGATTTCAAGTCGGAGTCCAGCAGATATTCCTGCGTTTATTACAGCTTCACTGCAAAAACTCAAAAATACATAAAAAAAAAGATGTATAGATACAAAAACCTGAAAACGCTATTGACGTTGAGATTAAAGAAGGTCCAACCGATTGGACGTGTATCATTTGACCAATAATTTATTCAATTAATAATTAAAACCTGAGAACGTGAAATAGAATCCATGGATAACCGCATTCGAAAACCTTATCTTATTAAAATAGAAAACAAGTTTTTCATTAACTATAAAAGCAGCTAACGGTTTATTTCTGTAAATGAGAATCATCATACTTGGAGGAGGTTTTTGCGGTTCATTAATTGCTAAAAAACTTGATAAAAAAAGGAACGTCGAAGTAATTCTGATCGACAAAAAGGACTATTTTGAATATTCGCCAAGTATCTGGAAACTTCTCTTGAAACCAGCGGATCACGGAAAATATATCATCCCATTTACTCGTTTTTTGAAACACACTCATATGATAAAGACATCGACCCTTCATGTTACCCCTGATTTTATTGAAACCGAAAATGAAAAACTCACCTTTGATTATTTAATAATATCGACAGGGATAGATTATCCAATTTTTCTTGAAAATAAAAAAAATATTTTTGTCGTAAAGGAAGGAATTGAGGTAATACGGAATAGCGATGAGATAGCCGCTGCAAAAACAATTTTGATTATCGGGGGTGGTTTAATTGGAACCGAAATCGCAGGAGAATTGATTGCAGCATCTCCGAAAAAAAATATCATTCTTATTCATTCACATCATCGATTACTGGAACGAAATAGGAAAATAGTCTCTTCATATGCGACAAAGTTCCTCAAGGATCATGGCGTCAAAATCATCATAAATGAGGAAGTTATCGATCACAAAAACGGTACCTTTATAACCAATAAGAAACGGACAATAGTAGCGGACGTAGGTATCTGGTGTGCAGGAATAGTATCAAACCCTTGGTTTATGAAAGGTTTCGACTCCTCAATTTTCACAAAGAACAATGCATTAAAAGTGAATCAATTTTTACAGCTTGTTGGGTACCCCAAAATTTTTGTCGGCGGAGATATTAACAACATAAAAGAAGAGAAAACAGCGGTAAATGCTATGCGACATGGAACCCTTATTCTTTCAAACATTCACCGGTCAATAAAAACAAAGCGATTACTAATTTACAGATCACGACAAGAACCGATGATTATCAACTTAGGACGATATAATGCAATCCTTACCTATTGGTTGCTCATCATCCCTGGTCTAATACCAGTCGTAATAAAATATCTTTTGGAAAAAATCGAGATGAAAAAACTGAAATAAAATTGATTTTTAGATATCTTTTATTTATTTTTCAATCATATTTGTATACTTACAGTAATTCTATTATTAGAAAATGAACCAATCCAAAAGAGAAATGAACGTATTGCTTACAAATATCCTTTCGGAGGTCTAAAAGATATGAAAAGAGTAATTCCTATAGCAATCCTCATTGTTGTGGCATTTGTTCTTGCATTACTGGCTTTCGGTAACATTTTTCACCTCCTTCCTGCAAGTACATCAAATCCTAACAATACCCTAAAGTCTCCATTGATACCAAAAGATACCCATGTACCCCCGTACACAACAATTACATACGATTTTAATAATGGACAACCCGTACTTTTGGAGGGACAAAATACGCCTTTAAATCAAACGTCCAGTGGGTTGACTGCCTATTTTAGCTCTCCCTCCGATCCAGCTGCGTTTTCAATCCAAAGTTATGACACGACGTTCTATATCTTATCACAGTTTTCTGGTAATTACCTGTTCGACAATAAAATCGTCAGAGACAAACTGTATATCTCCTTTAGTCAACCTCTTTCAGACATTTCTTTGACATTTGCGACCGCTGAATATTATGGGGCAGGTCATGTCGATGAGCCGAGTACCATGAAAGTGACAGCCTATTATTATAAGAATAGTGTTCGCACCATTATCGGATCAAATACTGCAAAGGGGATAGTTACGAACAATACCTTTCCTCAAGGGACATTGTCTTTTACTACCCAACAACCTTTCAATTTTATAGAAATTGAAATGCTCCCTCAACAACCCGGGGGAACCGATTTTTTAATAGATAACATCATCGTTACAACTGCACCCTGATAATAAGTACGATGTATTTTCATAAAAGACATTCTCTTTTTTTTCAGTTTAAATGATTATCGTTCAAAAATAAGTATCAGATAGTTTCCTGTTCCTTTGTACATCTTAAAACAATTAAAAGAATAATCATAAAAAAATAATTTGAAAAATAATAAAATACATTTTTAGGAAAACACATTTCATTTGTTTTCAACGTGTTTCTTAATTGTTTTTAATATACATTTAGAACGAAGGTTCATTTTGACTATCAATGGTGAAAAAATATATGGGAACTGTTGTAAATAAAAAGAAAAAAACAAAGCAGGTGATCAGTGGAGTCATCATGTTTATGATGATATCCACCGCGTTTCTGACTATGGGCATCGGTTTTGGAGGTATTCAGAGTGCCTCTGCAGAAATGTTTGTCGTTCCGAACCATGTTAATGCCCCTGATGGGTCGATCATTCCGCATTATTTTGGTCCATACCCGAATTATGCGAACAGTCCTCTCCCCTCAGGACCTGTTACCACAATAGTGGTTGAAGATGGGGGTATTGGATATATTTCTCCTACTGTCACCATTTATGATAAATATGGTCTTGGTGATGGGACAGCCACAGCTTCTGCAACAGTGGTTGGTGGAGTGATTACCAATATCACGGTCACGAACGGTGGTAGTGGATACGTAGCTCCAAAGGTTGAAATCACTGATGCCAGTGGTTCGGGAGCTCTTGCTTCTGCGACGATCGGTGGGATACTTACAGGAGGAATTAGAAAGTTCGTAGACTCATTGGCGGGACTTGGACCAGCGAATGCAAATAACCTCGGTCAGTACATTCCTCTCGCAGTTCCAGATACTACGACGTATCCTGGGTGTGACTATTATGAAATCGCGTTGGTCCGATATACAGAAAAAATGCATACGGATCTCCCACCAACACTCTTGGAAGGCTATGTTCAACTTGAAACACCTTTTAATTTTGGGATCAGCAATCATATATCTCTGGCAAATCCTGATGGTACGCCTATTTTGAAAGCAGATGGCACCCAGGCAATCGGAGTGGACAATCCGCATTTCATGGGTCCAGCAATTGTTGCTCAACGCGACGTGCCAGTTCGGATAAAGTTTAGTAATCTCCAACCGATTGGTACTGATGGGGATCTCTTTTTACCGGTAGATACAACGGTCATGGGTTCTGGTCCTGGACCAAACATGATTATGCCTATGCACACACATTACAATGCGAGCAATCCTCTGTTAGTTTCTTTCCATGCGATGGAACCTCACATGCTCAGTGTCGGATCATTGGTAAAGAGCGAAGGCTTCATCCCTGAAGAGTATAATGGTGAGTATCGCGTAGTTGCAGTGACCAGCAATGTAAGTTTTAAGGTCATGCTTAATCAAGATCCTGGCGGAGTAGCGACTACTTTGGGCATGATAACAGAGATGTATGCGCAGAATCGAGCAACTGTCCATCTTCATGGTGGTTATGTCCCATGGATAAGTGATGGAACACCCCATCAATGGACAACCCCTGCTGGAGAAATCACGAACTATCCAAAAGGAGTCAGTGTTTCATATGTGCCTGACATGTGGTTTGAGAATGGCACAGTCATACCAAATACCGTTGGTGTTACGACACCTCCATCCCCCGGAGCGACGAACGACCCCGGTGATGGTTCGTTAACATTTTATTATAATAATCAGCAATGCGCTCGTTTGCAATTCTATCACGACCATTCATATGGGATCACAAGACTGAATGTCTATGCTGGGGAAGCAGCTCCTTATGTGATTACTGATCAAGTCGAGGAAGATATGATTTTGGGTACTGATGATACCGATGTAAACCCTAATCATTTACAAGTTCTTCCAGACATCGGGATACCGTTAGTCATTCAAGATAGGACATTTGTCGATGCAAACACCATTGCATTCCAGGACCCAACATGGATTTGGGGATCGACACCGGGAACACCTCGTACTGGTGATTTTTGGATGCCTCATGTCTACATGCCAAATCAAAATCCCTGGGATCCTAGCGGAATGGCTTCTGATCCTCTCGGTCGCTGGCATTATGGACCATGGTTCTGGCCACCGACCATGAATATCGAGCATCCACCTATGCCAAATCCATATTATGGTACAGCTCCTAATGAACCACCAGAGATTCCCGCGACACCAAATCCCTCGATGGCAATGGAGACATTTATGGATACCCCCCTCGTGAATGGTGTCGTCTATCCGTACTTGGAAGTCGAACCACAAGCATATCGATTCCGTATTTTAAGTGTCGGAAACGATCGTTTCTTTAATTTACAACTCTATGTTGCAGATCCAACTGTGGTTACTTCGGATGGTAGAATGAATACAGAAGTCGCTATGGTTCCAGCGTCCGTGCCATCACCCTGCACTCCAAATTTACCTGCCAATTGGCCAACTGATGGAAGAGATGGTGGAGTCCCAGATCCGGAGACTATTGGGCCCTCATTTATCCAAATCGCAAATGAAGGAGGATGGCTCCCAGCTCCCGTAGAAATACCTAATCAGCCCATTACTTGGAACCTAGACCCGACAACCTTCAATTTTGGAGTTGTTGACCAACACACATTACTCCTCGGACCAGCAGAACGAGCTGATGTCATTGTGGATTTCTCTGCATATGCTGGAAAAACTCTCATTCTCTACAACGACGCTCCTGCAGCTTTCCCTGCTCGTGATGCCCGATATGATTACTACACAGGGAATTACGATCTTACTGATGACGGTGGTACACCCACAACGCAACCCGGTTATGGTCCAAATATTCGAACGATTATGCAAATCCGAGTGAGTAACGCGACTGCAGCTGATCCTTATAATATAGCCAATTTGGAATCCGTATTCGCAAAGGATGCTACAAAACGAGGAGTTTTTGAAGTATCCCAAGATCCAATAATTATCCCGCAAGCTGGTTATAACACCGCATATGACCAAATTTTCCCAGAGGATCCTTATGCAAGAATCCACGATACCTCTAAGACATTCCAAACTATATCAGGAACGACTTTGACAATTCCTTTCCAAGCAAAAGCAGTGCAAGATGAACAAGGAGAGGCGTTCGAAACCGAATATGGTCGAATGAGTGCGATGCTGGGACTTGAACTTCCAGGTAACGGAGGTGGAGCACAGAACTTCATGCTCTATCCCTATCCATCCCCGCCAGTTGATATTGTAATGGACTGCCTCACGCATGGTGAACCAGTAGCAGGTGATGGAACCCAGATATGGAAAATTACACATAACGGCGTAGACACCCATACCTTGCACTTCCACTTATTCAACGTTCAGTATCTCAATAGCGTTGCTTGGGATAATCAAATCATACCACCAGATCCTAACGAGCTAGGTTGGAAAGAAACCCTCAAAATTGATCCTCTGGAGGACCATATCGTTGCATTACGACCCGTTGCCCCAACACAACCTTTTGACATACCAAACAGTATACGATTGATTGATCCGACGATGCCAGAAGGTGAATGGTTAACAGGTCCACCAAATAAAGAATTCCAAGATCCGAGTGGTGAACCAATCGCGTTCCCGGGATTACCCGAAGGAGTAATACCTAACCATTACGTTAACTTCGGTTGGGAATATGTCCAACACTGTCACCTCCTAGGTCATGAGGAAATGGATATGATGCACGCTGTGATCTTTGCGAAGGCGCCAAATGCACCATCTGGTCTCACTCTAACTTTACTTAATGGACCACGAAGGGCAGAATTGAATTGGTTGGATAACTCCCTCAGTGAAACTGGATTTACTATCCAACGAGCTGATAATAGTGGTTTTACTGTTGGTCTCGTAACCTTCACTGTTGGAGTAGATGTAACAACCTACACAGACACCACCATCGCTAATAATAAAGTCTATTATTATCGAGTGCAGGCAAATAATGTCGTTGGTGATACGATGATATATCCAGAACCATCGATAGGATACCCACATGTTCAAATGGATTCTGCATTTAGCAATGTCGTCGTCATTGTTCAAGAACTTTCAATTACCACGCAGAATCTACCAAATGGACGGGTAGGAGTACTGTACGTAAGGACTTTAACCGCTACCGGCGGGGCACCACCCTATACGTGGGCTATCATTCAAGGGAGCCTACCGCTTGGACTTTCATTGAACCCAGCAACAGGTGTCATATCAGGTATTCCAACGACAACTGGAGTATCTCAATTCACAGCTCAGGTCACAGATAACGTAGGAAGTACAGCAACAAAAGCTCTCTCAATACGAATCAACCCGTGAGCTTCGAACGATACAACAAAAAATAGGTAGGAAATCACCTTCCTACCGCTCTCTCTCTCTTTTTTTGTATATTTAAATTCAATTGTTTTTAAAATATTGTGAAACTGTTTTTTAGTTATTTTAATAAGGATTGTCCTGGTAATTACAATACCTACAAATAGAGATGGTGATACGTATATGGAACAAACAATAGAAACAGGTGAATTATTTCAAAAAGCTGATTGGAAAAAAGAAAAACATGTCCCTGTAATTGAATGTCCCGATATGATAAAAGCGGAGGAGCTCTGCGAAGTGAAAGTCAGTATCGGAAAAGAAATCGCACATCCTAACACCACCGAGCATCATATCGCATGGATCTCTGTTCTTTTCAAACCAAACGATGAGAAATTCCCCTACCACATCGGACAGTTCTTATTCAATGCCCATGGAGCGTCAATCCAGGGTCCGAACTCAAGTACGGTGTACACACACCATGCAATCACCACAACGTTTAAGACATCGAAATCAGGTGTGCTTCTTGCCACAGCATATTGTAATATCCATGGTCTCTGGGTATCATCCAAAGAAATCAACGTCAAATAAAAAAAAATCAGTGAAAAAAGAAAACATTGGTAATACTTAGACCACAGGTTTATCCTATATCGTATCGTAGTTGAAGGATAGGTAGGTAATAGATGAATGACGATCTCTTCACGTTCCTTATTGCTGGGAAAGCTGGTCAAGGGACAAAAAAAGCAGGGATTGTTGCCGCGAATTTCTTTGCTCGCTTAAAACGGAACGTTTTTCAGATGAACGACTATCCGAGTCTTATCCGTGGTGGTCATAATTTTTCGATTGTCAGTACCTCCACAAGGAAGATTTATAGCCACCATATGAAAGCGGATCTTGCCGTACTCCTTGATCAACGAAGCGTTAAAATTCATCAGAATCATCTCACAGAACATGGCCTCTTGGTGTATGATGATGCGAAAGGAAAACAAGAACAGGGAATAGGAATACCAATAACCTCTCTTGCAAAAAAATATTCTACTCCTGATCTCATCGTTGGGATAGCAGGGATTGCGGTACTCGCGGCAGCTATCGCTTGTGATCGATCCATCCTTGATACTATCATACAGAAAGAATATCATCGGAATGTCCAGGATAACCTGAGTTATGCTCATGAGATTTATGATCAAGTGTCTGAAAAAACTCTGAAGCAATTCATCATTCGAGACGGGATGGAGACACATCCGATCCTCACCGGTGCTGAATCAATTGGTTTGGGAGTGAGTGCTGCTGGCCTTGATCTATATTTTGCGTACCCAATGACACCATCAACTCCGATTTTACATTTTCTTAGCTCTCAGGGAAAAAAATTGGGTGTACGAACAATACAACCGGAGAATGAAATAGCAGTCGCAAATATGGCGATTGGCGCCACGGTTACTGGTGCTCGTAGCATGGTGGGAACCAGTGGTGGAGGATTCTGCCTCATGCAGGAAGCATTTTCTCTTGCAGGAATGGCCGAGGCACCTGTCTTGTTCTTCCTAGGTCAACGGCCTGGTCCAAGCACCGGAGTACCAACCTATACAGAACAAGGAGAACTTCTTTTTTCATTATACCCCGGCCAAGGGGAGTTTCCAAGGATAGTTGCCTCACCAGGAAGCATCGAGGAAGCATTTTATTTATCTGGCGAACTGCTCAATCTTGCTTGGCAATTCCAGACGCCTGCAATCATGCTTTCAGAGAAACATCTTACGGAAAGCAGTATGAACGTGGACCTTGAACCAGGAAAAATTTCAGAGGTAAAACCAGCAATCCATACCGAGGGGAAGTATCAACGGTATCGCAGAACTGATTCCGGGGTATCCCCCCTCATATTCCCTCCATCGAAGAACATGATTAAATGGAACAGTTACGAGCACGATGAAGATGGGTTTACGACAGAAGAGGCTCAAGAAATTTCCCAAATGCATATAAAACGTCGAACAAAACAGGAAAGCCTGATTCGATATCTTCAGCAAAACATACAGACGGTCAACGAGTTTGGTTCAGGTGACTTTTGTGTCTTTACCTTTGGGTCGACGACGATGAGCGTCCGAGAAGCAGTTATCCATACTGGTCTTTCTTGTACTGTGGTACAACCAATTTACCTTCAGCCGTTTCCTTCATGGAATCTTACAAAATATGCGGGACGACCAGCGGTTGTTGTTGAGCAGAATAGCACAGGTCAACTGGAACAGTTGTTACGGGAGAAATGCGGTATTCTCCCGATGAATTCTATTCGACAGTTTGATGGAAGACCGTTTGATCCAGAAGTTCTCGCCCAAAAGTTGAAGGAGATGACTGAGTAGATGAACAACGAGTTAACAAGCCCTGTGGAAAACACCTGGTGTCCTGGTTGTGGTAATTTTGGTATCCTTAATGCGTTTCGAAAAGCGGTACAAATATTAGAGGAGAAAGGTGTTGATCGGACACATCTCATTCTATCAGCGGGCATCGGATGTCATGGGAAGATTTTCGATTATGTTCCTCTCAGTGGATTGTACTCGCTTCATGGTCGATCCATGGCAACAATACAAGGGATAAAATTAGGAAATCCGGATCTAAAGACCCTGACATTTGCTGGCGATGGAGACGCGTTCGGAGAAGGGATTTCTCATATGATCTTTGCTGCGAAAAGAAACGCTGATATCACGGTTATTGTTCATAACAATGGAACCTACGCATTAACAACAGGTCAGTTCTCCCCGACAAGCCAAAAAGGATTCAAAGGGCCGTCATCACCTGAAGGGAACCCGGAACCTCCTTTAAACCCACTATCTTTGATGCTTGAGGCAGGAGCGACGTTTGTTGCACGAGGATACGCCGGAAGAATCGATCATCTCGCACAGTTAATCGTGGAAGCAGTTCTCCATGAAGGATTTTCATATATTGACGTCCTGCAACCAAGCGTCGTCTTTAGCAATACCTACAAGGAGTATAACTCGCTGGTTGAAATTATTGAAAGACCTGCTGAACGATTGGATGATGCAGTACAACTAGCGAAACGGCTTGATCGGATACCTATTGGGGTGTTCTACAAGGTAACAAAACCAATTTTTCATAAGGAATTATTTGGAGAATGGAACCCGGTGATGAACCGATTGTCCCATGAAGAGCGGGTGCAGCATATTATATCAATCTTAAACAATCGGTCTATGAAAAAATTAGAGGTTGGAAAAAAATGAAAACAAAACCTCTGATGGATTTTCTTGGAACAATGTGAATGACCATTTTTTATTCTGTCTGCTTGACAAATTTTACTTACCCTGTTTTTTCCAGAAATGCAAGGATTTCTTTAATATCTGGGAGCTGAGCGGGTGGATATATTTTTTTGAAAATTAAGGTTTGTTCTTCATCAATGATGAAATTTGCTCGTTCTGATATCCCATCTATCGCATTAAAAATCCCGTATTGTTGTGCAACAACTCCATGCGGCCAGAAATCGGAGAGAAGACGGGTGTTTTTTATTCCAAGTTCTTTTGCCCATGCTTTTTTCGAAGGTGTAGGATCAACACTGAGACCGACCGCTATCGTGTTGTTTTGATCAAAGTATTTTTTGTTTTGTTCCAATGATTGCATCTGTTTAGCACAAACAGGTGTCCAGGCAAGTGGATGAAACGATAATAGAATTTTTTTCCCTTTGTTCTTAGAGAGCTTGAATGGTTTGTCATTCTGGTCAGGTAACATAAAATCAGGAGCTTTCTTACCAATCTGCAGTTTTTTCGACATAATAATCTATGACCTTCGTATGAGTAATTTCTCATATAAAGTGACCATACATTAATGTTCCCCTAAAACGAGTTTATTAAAAGATAAATTCAAAACATTTTTTTTCATTTACAACACTTGATTCTCAACTATTTATTATGCATTTTTAAATCATTTTTCAATTATTCTTAAATGGGGAAAATCGAGTCATATTTTTATAGAATGGAGGTCAAAAAATGAAAAATAAAGAAAAAAATAAAATAGGCATACTTTTGATAATTACGGGGATGATTCTGCTAGGACTTCAAACTCCAATTACAGCACACATCACCCAAACCCAGCCATTAGCATCTGCTGCGTGGATTTACGTGGGTGGTGGTGGTCCAGGGAATTATTCGACTATACAAAGTGCCATCAATGCAGCATCAAATGGAGATATTATCTTTGTCTATTCAGGAACGTATCTTGAAAATGTTATCATAAATAAAATAGTTACCCTGCTAGGAGAGAATACAACTACGACCATCATTCAAGGGAACAGCCTCAACGATACCATAGAAATCACTGCTGAGAGTGTAAAAATCCAAGGCTTTACCATTAAAAATGATGGTTCCCAGGATGGAATTCATACAGCTACGAGCAATCATATTTTTACTGATAATATCTTCACTCTTACTTTTCGAGGGATCCATCTCTATTACTCCTCTCAAAACACAGTGACAACAAACCAATTCTATGATAATACACAGAGTGGACTTTATATGGAGGTTGGACAGAACAATACTCTTACCGAGAATGAGTTATTCAATAATACCGAACAGGGAATATTTCTCACTGGATGTGGGACTTCGCACATTGAGAACAATTTGATCTACAACAACGAGCGTGGTATACATGCATTTCGCGCAAACGGAATCATTATCAGTAATAACATCATTGAATCCAACTCCTATGGGATTCATTTTGAGGGCATGATTACAATCCATTCAAATTTCAACACCATCTCACACAACAGAATCAATGACAATACAAAAATCGGATTACGAATCGAAAATTCTCAGTTCAATACCATCGAATACAATGAAATACAGGGAAATGAAAAAGGTATACAATTTGAGCTAACTGGATTTAACGTCATCAGATACAATAACATCACCTCCAGTGGTATTACCGAAATTGAGCTCACCTTTAGTCTTGGCGATTTTATAACAAACAATAACATTGATAATTCGCAGCAATCCTTAGTTCTTGTACAAATCAATGTCGGATTTTCATATGCACCAAACAACTGGTGGGGGTCGACACAATGGCCGCTCCGTCGCATCCGACCGGTGGGTGGATGGGTGATGACGTTGCCATGGAAGTTGAATCCACTGGTTTTTAGCACCGGACCCGAATAACCCATCTTTTTTTTTTTTAATTTATTTTTTAATTGATTTTTAATCATTTTTTCGTCATCGTTTTAAAGATAATAC